>NZ_LIWF01000010.1:0-79528 GCF_012978615.1 Campylobacter sp. RM9328
CATTGATAACCCAAACACTCTTTAGTGAATATGTTTCTAATGAAGAGATAATCAAAGATATGCTCGTAATTAGAAATAAGCTGTTGGACTTTAAAATAAAATCATCAAATGCTATTAAAAACAAAAGCAGAATGCATGAATTTTATAAAACTTTAAACAAGTCATTTGCAATGCCAAACAAGCAACTTGGCAATAAAATTTAGCTTAAATTTATAAATTTTTAAGTATAATCCAACCTTTAATTCACACACATCAATCCTAAAATTTGGTTGCGACATCTTTAAAATGTCGTTAAAGGGTGTGGAGGAAAAACCTAAATTTCGGGCAAAGCCCACAAGGAGAACCACAATGGTAACTATGAGAGATTTGTTAGAGTGCGGCGTTCACTTCGGACACCAAACACGCAGATGGAACCCAAAGATGAAAAAATTCATTTTTGGCGAGAGAAAAGGTATCTATATTATAGATCTACAAAAAACTATCCGCTACTTCCGCTATACTTACAACATCGTTCGTGACGCGGCAGCTGAAGGTAAAACTATCCTTTTTGTAGGTACTAAAAAACAAGCTGTAGAAGCTATAAAAGAGTATGCTGAAAAATGCGGTATGCCTTATGTAAATCACCGCTGGTTAGGTGGTATGATGACAAACTTCGGAACTATCCGCCAATCAATCCGCAAACTAGAAGTAATCGAAGCTATGGAAGAAGACGGCTCTATTAACCTTCTAACTAAAAAAGAAGCTCTAATGCTACGCCGCAAAAAAGAGAAACTAATCGCAACTCTAGGCGGTATTAGAAATATGAAAAATTTACCGGATATGGTATTTGTTGTTGATACTGTTAAAGAGAAAATCGCAGTTCAAGAAGCAAACCGCTTAAAAATGCCTGTTATCGCTCCGATCGATACAAACTGCGATCCTGATGTTGTTGATTATCCAATCCCTGGCAACGACGATGCGATCCGCTCTGTTCAACTTTTCTGCCAAGAGATGGCTGAAGCTATAAATGAAGGCAAAGCACTGCTTGAGCAAGATGCTGACGAAAATGTAAAAGAAGAAGTTAGCCAAGACGAAAAAGACGCAGTTGTAGCTGAGGCTGTTAGTGAAGAAGATTTTGCGGAGGATGAAGAGTAATGGAAATCACTGCACAAATGGTTAAAGAGCTCCGTGAAAGCACTGGAGCTGGCATGATGGATTGCAAAAAAGCTCTTGGCGAAGCAAACGGCGATATGGAAAAAGCCGTTGATATTTTACGTGAAAAGGGTTTAGGTCAGGCTGCTAAAAAAGCCGACAGACTAGCAAGCGAGGGTCTTGTTAGTGTTGAAGTATGTGCTGAGTGTAAAGCTGCAACTATTAGCGAGATCAACTCTGAGACCGACTTTGTTGCTAGAAATCCACAATTTCAGGCTTTAACAAAAGACACTACTGCTCATATCCAAGCTAAATCTATACAAGACGTAGAGACTTTAAATTCAAGCGTAATCAACGGCGTAAAATTTGAAGAGTATTTCAAAGGTCAGATCGCAACTATCGGTGAAAACCTAGTTGTTAGACGCTTTGAAACTATCACTGCTGATGCAAACGGCGTTGTAAACGGCTACGTTCACTCAAACGGACGTGTTGGTGTTTTAATCGGAGCAGCTTGCGAGAATGCGACTGTTGCAGCAAAAGCACAAGAATTTATAAGAAATTTATGTATGCACGCAGCTGCTATGAAGCCAAGCGTGATAAGCTACAAAGATCTTGATAAGGAATTTGTAGGAAAAGAATTTATAGCGCTTCGCGCAGAGCTTGAAAAAGAAAATGATGAGCTTAAACGTTTAGGCAAACCGCTTCATCATATCCCTGAGTATGCAAGCCGTTGCCAAATCGGTGAAGCAGAGCTTGAAAAAGCCAAAAAAGATATAGAAAACGAATTAAAAGCTGAAGGTAAGCCTGAAAAAATTTGGGACAAAATCATACCTGGCAAGATAGATAGATTCTATGCCGATAATACTGTTCTTGATCAACGTTTAACGCTTCTTGGACAATTTTACGTAATGGATGATAAAAAAACCGTAGAGCAAGTTATAGCGGAAAAAAGTACTGAACTTGGCGGTAAGATCGAGATCGTAAAATACGTTCGCTTTGAACTTGGCGAAGGTTTAGAGAAGAAAGTTGATGATTTTGCTGCAGAAGTTGCAGCTCAAATCGGCTAAAATGCAAATTTTAAGAGCGTCTAATCTAGGCTTTGCGTATGATTATACGCTCTTTGATAATATAAATTTAGAATTAAACTCTGGCGAAAGCACCGCTATACTTGGAGTTAGCGGTTGTGGTAAATCAACCCTTCTTCACATTCTGTCCACACTTTTAAAGCCAAATTTTGGCGAAGTTGTATATGGCAGCAAGTCGCTTTACTCACTATCGCAAAATGAACTTATAAAAATTCGTAGATTTGACTTTGGTATCATTTTTCAAGCCCACTATCTTTTTAAGGGGTTTAGTGCTTTAGAAAATATCGAGCTAGCAAGCATTTTGTCAAACGAGCCTATCGACAAAAGCTATCTTGATGCACTTAAAATTTCACATGTTCTAAACCATAAAGTTGGCGAACTAAGCGGCGGACAACAACAACGTGTTAGTATTGCAAGGGTGCTAAGTAAAAAACCACGTATAATTTATGCAGACGAGCCAACAGGGAATTTAGATAAAGATACCGCAAATGATGTGATGAATGTTCTTTTTGAATACATAAAGTCAAATGATGCGAGCCTCGTACTGGTAACTCATGATAACGAGCTAGCCGCAAAATGTGACCACTCATATCATCTTGAGAACAAACAACTTTTAAAAATTTCTCTTTAAATTTAAAGCACAAACTGGTCATATTAAGTTAAATTTCAATCCGCTAAAGTTTAAAATTTATCCAAACAAAACGCAAAAAACGCTAAAATCACGTAAAAATTTTAAAAAAGAGCAAAATGGAGTTAGTTCAATTTTTAGGCGCGGATCGCGTTATAACATTTATGTTGCTTTTCGCACGCCTTAGCGGACTTATCGTATTTTTTCCGTTTTACTCGCATAATCAAATTCCTCTAACTGCAAAAACCGTCTTTGCCATGCTTTTAACGATAGTACTCTTTCCTATGTCTCATGTTCATGATCATGCCATAAATTTTTTAGTTTTAGATATTTTAAGCGAACTCATGCTTGGGCTTTGTGCTGGAGTTTTGTTAAATATCGTCTTTGGCATGCTTCACATGGCTGGCGAGCAAATATCTATGGTTATGGGCTTTTCGATGGCGACTGTGCTTGACCCACAAACCGGTATAAATTCGGCAGTTATTGCTAATATACTAAATTTCATGGCACTTATGACGTTTTTGTTTTTTGACGGGCATCATTTGATTTTGCAGTTTTACGCCTCTTCTTTAGCGCAAATTCCGCTTGGCGACTTTTATCCAAGAGCCCAGATCGCGCACTATATGATTAAAATTTTTTCTGAATTGTTTATGTTTGGATTTATCTTGGCATTTCCTATTATCGCGCTTTCTTTACTGTCTGATGTGATATTTGGTATGCTTATGAAGACAATGCCACAGTTTAACCTTTTAGTCGTTGGCTATCCGATAAAAGTTACTATCGGTTTTGTTGTTTTGATTGCGATTTTGGCAGGTGTTATGAAGGTGATTAGCGATATTGCTTTAAGAGTTATTAACGATCTGCCTACCCTGTTTTTTTAAAATTAAGAAAAGAGCAATGAAAAATATCATAAAATATTAGATTTAGGTTTAAAGGAGAGATGATGAGGGTTGCGCTTATAAATAAAAATCCGGCTGTTTCACGTTTGATAACACTAAGTTTAAATAAAATCGGAGTCGGTTATGACGAGATTGATGATATTTTAGAGCTTCAAGAGTCATTTGACTGTATCGTGATCGACAGTGATATTGAAATTTTAGATGTTGATTTAAGCCAGCACTCAAATAGCGTCATCGCGCTTGTTCCTCGCGGCAGTCAAAAACCGGAATTTGCCGATGCTTATCTTGAAAAACCGTTTTTACCTACTGAATTTATAAGCTTGTTTGAAGAGACTACGTCAAATGCCAAGCCGGTTACTCATGTAGAAGATAGTGCTAAATTTAATGATTTTGAAGATGATCTTAGTATGCCTGATGAGCTTGGAGGCTTTGATGATTTTGAGCTGCCTAGTATAGACGAGGAGCATAAAGATAAGCCTGATGATGATTTGGAAAATTTTGAAGATCTCGATTTGAATGATTTAAATTTAGATAGCATAAACGAAGATGAAGATCTGCCAAGCGAAGAAGACAACAACTTGCTAGAAGAGCTTAGCAAGGATAATCTTGATAGTCTTGACGAGCTTGATGAATTTAGTGAATCAGAAGATATAAAAGACGTTAAAGAAAAGCAAGAAGAGCTTGATGATACTCTTTTAAATGAAGAGCTAAGTCAAATGCAAGAGGCAAAAGAGAATTTATTGGACGAAGATTTGAGCGAAGAAAAAGAAGAAGACGTAGAAGATGTAAATGAGATAGATGAGCTAAGTTCTTTGGTTGACGAGATAGATCATATGAGTGAAAGCGACAGTGAAGATGTCGGTAAAGATGAGGATAATGAGCCAAAAGATGACATTATCGATGATTTGCTTGATAGTTTGGACACGCAAGAACTAGACGAAGAATTTACAGATTCTAAAAAAGATGTAGAGTCAAAACAAGAGCTTGAAATTGATGAAAATTTAATACAAGAAGACGAGCTACAAGAGGATGAGCTTTTAGCTGATGAGATTGGGGAAGAAGTGAGTGAAGTCACACAAGAAAACATAGAAGAGATACATGATATTAATGAGATAGACCAGGCATTAATGATGAAAGCATTTGGGCTTGACGGAGCTAAAAGTGAGCAAGATAGCCTTAGTGAACCTAAAGAGCAAACACAAGATATAAAAGCTGAACTTAGTCAAAAGATAACCGAACAGATAAAAAAATCGTTAAATGACAGTGCTTTAAAAGAAGCCTTAAAAGATATGAATATAAAGATAAATATAAGCTTTGAGGAGAAGTAGTGAAGGGTCAAATTTTACTCATCAGCGGTCCTAGCGGCTGTGGTAAAAGCACTCTTTTAAGCAGGCTCTTTAAGGAGGAAAAAGGGCTTTATTTTTCTATCTCAAGCACAACAAGAGCCATAAGAGACGGCGAAATAGACGGTGTTCATTATCATTTTATAAGCAAAGAAGAATTTGAAGACGGTATAAAAAAAGATGAATTTTTAGAATGGGCGCAGGTTCATAAAAACTACTACGGCACAAGTTTAAAGCCGGTAAAAGAGCAGCTTGAGCGTGGAAATATCGTTGTTTTTGATATAGACGTGCAAGGGTTTGCCATAGCAAGAGAGAAATTTAAGTCCGAGATAACATCTGTTTTTGTCACTACTACAAATAAAAAAGAGCTAAAAAAACGTCTTGAAAAGCGCAATACCGACAGTCCCGAAACTATAGAAAACCGTTTAATGAACGCAGTCGGGGAGATGGAACACATTTTGGAGTATGATTATTTTTTAATAAATGATGATATAGAAAAAAGTTATCGCGGGTTAAAGTCTATCGTTCGGGCTATGCGTTTAAAAAGTACAAATATCAATCTTCGTGAAACGATCGATAATTGGATTGATTGTTAAAATTTAAAATTTATGCTAAAATCACGCTTTTAATTTAAGGAGAAAAGATGGGTATCAGTGTTCAACAGTTGTTAATAATACTTGCTATTATCGTTTTATTGTTCGGTGCTAAAAAAATTCCTGAGCTTGCAAAAGGTCTTGGTAAGGGTATCAAAAGCTTTAAGGCTGAAATGGAAGATGATAAGCCTGTAGAAAAAGTTGAGAAAAAAGAAGAAGATGCCGTTGACGCAAAGGTTAGCGAGAGTAAAACAGAGAGCAAAAACGCATAGGCTTTAGAAGTTGAAAGAGATAGTAAAATCTGAAATTTTAAAGATTATCGGACGCGATTTTGTTCTTGAAAAACCAAAAGATAAAAATTTAGCCCACTATGCTACACCGTTAGCCTTTTCTTTGGCAAAAGAGCTTAAGCGTTCGCCTATGGCTATAGCACAAGAATTTGCCGATAAATTTAAAGACAATGATCTTTTTGAGGTTAGTGCGGTTAATGGCTATTTAAATTTTAAATTAAAGGGCGAATTTTTGGACTCTTGCGCAAGCAAGGCTTTGCAAGATGGAGAAAATTTTGCCTCCTCAAAACCTAAAGATAAAAGCTTGTTGATCGAATACATCAGCGCAAATCCCACTGGTCCGCTTCATATAGGTCATGTTAGAGGAGCGGTTTATGGCGATACTTTGGCTCGTATCGGAAGATATATAGGCTACGATATACAAACCGAGTACTACATAAATGACGCGGGCAATCAAATAGACCTACTTGGTACCTCTATTTCACTTTGGGCTCGTGAAAATCTACTTGGTCAGAGTGTAGAATACCCTGAAAAATACTACCGTGGCGATTATATAGAAGATATCGCAAAAGCTGCACTTGAAAAATTCGGCAAAGAAATTTTTACAGACGAGAGTAAAAATTTAGATCTAGCGGAATTTGGCAAAGATATAGTGCTAGATATCATCAAAAAAGATCTATCGGATGCAAATATTTTTATTAAAAATTGGGCTAGCGAAAGGTCGTATTACGATAAGCTAGAGGCAACTATCGCAAAATTAGAACGCTCAAATCAAATGTATAAAAAGGACGGAGCAACTTATATTGCTTCTACAAAACTTGGCGATGATAATGACCGTGTCGTTGTTAGAGATGACGGCAGGCCTACGTATCTAGCAGGTGATATAGTTTATCATAATGATAAATTTGAACGTGGATATGATGAGTTTTTAAATATTTGGGGAGCTGATCATCACGGGTATATAACTCGCCTAAAAGCTGCTATAAATTTCTTAGGTTATGATGAAAATCGCCTTGAAATTTTACTTATGCAAATGGTTAGTTTGCTAAAAGACGGCAAGCCGTATAAGATGAGCAAACGTGCTGGTAACGCCATACTTATGAGCGACATTACCGCTGAGATTGGAGCTGATGCTTTAAGGTTTATTTTTATAAGTAAAGCAAACACGAGTAGCCTTGAATTTGACGTAGATGAGCTTAAAAAAGAAGATAGTTCAAACCCTATTTTTTACATAAACTACGCTCACGCAAGGATAAATCAAGTATTTGGTAAGGCACAAAAAAGTGTTACCGATGTTATAGATGCATCGCTTGATCTGCTTGATGATAGCGGTAAAAATTTGCTTTTTGAAGCGCTTACTTTAAATGAAATTTTAGAAGATGCTTACTCGCAAAGAGCTTTGCAAAAGTTGCCTGATTATCTAAAATCGCTTTGTGCGAATTTCCACAAATTTTATAATGAAAACCGCGTTATAGGAAGTCAAAACGAAGATGTTTTGCTTAAGCTTTTTGCGGTTGTTGCGCTTAGCATAAGAACAGCTCTAACTCTTATGGGTATAACTGCAAAAGAGCGCATGTAGCGAGAAATGAAACAGACACTAAAGCATATTTTTGAGTTTAAATTTGCTTGGCTGTGTCTGTTTTTTCTGGCTATTTTAGCTATTTTTATATCGCATTTTCCACCTTTTAGCACATTTCATCTTAGTCCACTTATGGTCGCTGTGTTATTTGGTTGTATGGTGGTAAATTTTTCCCCTAAAAGTTCTAATACACTTAAAAAAACAGGAATTTTGAGTATAGCCACAAAGCAAATTTTGCGCTTTGGTATCATACTTTTTGGCTTTCGTATAAGTTTTGATAGTATTAGTGAGCTTGGAATTTATGGTATTTTATTTGTTGCTTTGGTTGTATTTTCGACATTTGCACTTGCGATCTTTATAGGCAAGTGGCTTGGTCTTGGCAAGAGTTTGAGTGCGCTTATCGGCTCTGGTAGCGCTATATGCGGTGCGGCTGCCGTTATGGCGAGTGCAAGCACGATAAAGGCAAGCGAGCAAGATACGGCAAGTGCTATATGCACTGTTGTGCTGTTTGGAACGATAGGCATGTTTGTTTATCCGTTTATTTTTAAAGTTGGGTTGCTTGGTTTTGATGCAGATATGATGGGAAGATTTACCGGTGCTTCACTTCATGAGGTTGCTCATGTTATCGCTGCTGGAGCAAATATTTCAGAGAGTGCAAAAGCTAGTGCTGTTATCGTAAAAATGCTTAGAGTGCTTACTTTGGTGCCATTTTTGATCGTTTTGTCTATATTTTTTCGTTCAAACAAAAGCGGTAAAATGAGTGTGTTTCCGTATTTTGCGCTATACTTTTTTGCAGCGGTTTGTATAAATTCTCTCTTTGCTGTCCCTGAAATTTTACTTACCGCCATAAATCATCTTGCTACTTTTTTACTTTGTGCGGCCATGTGTGCACTTGGTTTTGGGCTAAATAAAAATACATTTGCAAACATGGGCTTTAAGCCATTCTTGCTTGCAGCTTTGCTGTTTGCCTGGCTGTTTGTATTTTGCTTTTCGTATATTAAATTTATTTTTTAGGAGATACTTTGAGTTTGATTAAAGCTATTGAAAATTTTAAAAATGAACCAACAAAGGATAATGAAATTTGTCTAATAAACGAGCTAAAAAAGGCTGAATTTCTAGCCCCGGTTATACTTGCTGCACCGCTTGCAAAGCCTGACGGAAGTGCGGTTTATGAAGAAGAGGGGTCAAACATCAAATTTGCCCTACTTAGTGATGACGAAAACGACAAGAGCTATTTTCCTGCATTTACAAGCAGACAAGAGCTGATGAAATGGAGAAATGATAGCGAGCAAGAAGTTATAAATTTGCGATTAAAGGATTACGGGGCTATGTTGCTTGATGATAAAAATAATTATGAGGGTATCGTAATAGACGCATTTTCGCATTCGCTTATACTTGATTTAAATTTCTTTAGAGCTATTTTTAAAGACTAAATTTGTCAGGTTTATCTAAAAAAGCGTCGTTTTTTGATACAATCGCCAAAAATAAAGGATAAATATGAAATGGCAAGATAGCAGACAAAGCTCAAATGTCGAAGATAGACGTTCAAATTCACAAGTAAGTAGCGCTGGTTCGTTTGGTGCGCTTGTACCTATTATCAGATTTTTGATGGGTTCAAAGATCGGACGCATAGTGCTAGTTATCGGTGTTGTGGCCTATTTTATGGGTTACGATCCTCTTGCTCTTATCGACCAAGGAGCCGGCACAACTCAAAGTAAAGCCATAGATGATCCAAAGGAGAAAGAAAATTTTGCCTTTGTTTCTGCTGTTTTGGCAGAA
Source organism: Campylobacter sp. RM9328 (assembly GCF_012978615.1). Lineage (NCBI taxonomy): Bacteria > Pseudomonadati > Campylobacterota > Epsilonproteobacteria > Campylobacterales > Campylobacteraceae > Campylobacter > Campylobacter sp. RM9328. Next base: position 9,328 of record NZ_LIWF01000010.1, read on the forward strand.
ACAGAAGATGTATGGGCGAATATTTTCAAAGAGCATAAAGCTTCATATGTGGAGCCAAATTTAGTACTTTTTAGAGGGCAAGTTTCTAGTGGATGTGGCTTTGCTAGCTCACAAGTAGGGCCTTTTTACTGTCCGGCGGATCAAAAAGTATATCTTGATTTAAGCTTTTTTGATGAACTTGAAAAGACGCATAAGGCGGGAGGTGATTTTGCTAGAGCTTATGTTATAGCTCACGAAATCGGACATCATGTGCAAAATTTAGTAGGAACGCTAAATAAAATTCAGTCACAAAAATCAGGCGTTTCACAAGTAGAGCAAAATGCACTTCAGGTTAAAGTCGAACTTCAAGCTGACTGTTATGCGGGAATTTGGGCGCACTATATGAATAAATATCAAATTTTAGATGACGGCGACATTGAAGAGGCATTAAATGCAGCTAGTGCAATTGGTGATGACACTTTGCAAAAAAAGCACCAAGGACATGTCGTGCCCGACTCTTTCACGCACGGTAGCTCAAAACAGCGCATGGAATGGTTTAAAAAGGGTTTTGAGGGTGGTAAACTAGCTTCTTGTAGTTTTTAAAAATCGTCGCGTTTATAAATTTAAATACTATAAACGCGACAAAAGTTAAATTCTTAGTTGTGTTGCTCTTTTAGCTTGCTTAAAAATTCTTCGATATTGTATCTTGCACGGTATTGTTGGCTCATAAGGTGTAAAAGTATGTCGCCAAGATCGCAGACAACCCACTCGCCAGAGCTTTCTATACCTAAAAACTGCTCGCCAAGTGGCTTAAGCTTCTCTTTTAGATCATCTGTTAACGATAATGCGTGGCGCTCGCCCATTGTTGTCGCGATAACGACTTGTTTTACGAAATAATCCTTATCACTCATATCAAACACTTGTATCTCTTCGGCTTTTTTCTCGTCTAAAATTTTCACGATATTTTCTATGCGTTGTTGCATGCTAAGTTCCATATTTTTTCCTTGATAAAATTTTATGATTTCTTCTTTTAAGACTTCGGGCAAATTTTCTAAACATTCCGAATGTCTAATTTGCGATGAGCTAATGTCTACATGCGTGCCCATTTTTTGCAAATTCTCCGGTATATCTATGTGATCGCGCTCTGCTATTACAAATTTCACAAGTGTTTTTAGCCTTGTAAAATCATGCCATTTATCAAGCGTTGCAAGATGATCCGCTCCGATTATCAGATATAAATTTGAAATTTCGTATTTTTCATAAAGATGATCTATCGTTTCAATGGTAGGTACCGGACGAGCCTTATTGACTTCAAAATCTGAAATTTCAACCTTATCAAGATCTCCCCAAAGTCTTGTTATCCACTTTAAACGAAGTTCGGGAGGCGCGGAGTAGTCGCTCTTAAACGGACTTATAAAGGTCGGCATAATGACTAGCTTGTCTATATTTAGCTCATTTAAAGCCATTTTTACGACACTATCATGCCCTAAATGCGGAGGATCGAAGCTCCCGCCAAAAAATGCTATATTCAACTCTTGCCTTAAAATCAAATTCGTAAATTGTAGCATATTAAGCTAAAAACAAGCTATAAAATATCACAAATCCCAGTTTCTAATCTAAATTTAAAAACTAAAATCGTGATTATATTTAAAATTTAATTATTTTTCTTGATTTAGCTTTTTTTGTAGCTTTTTTTTGTAAAATTACAGTTACTACTTCAATTAAAGGAGCTGAAATGTCGGTTAAGATAGCTATAAACGGTTTTGGAAGGATAGGCAGATGTGCTGCACGTATCATTTTAGAACGCGATGATTGCGAACTTGTCGCAATAAACGACACCGCAAAAAGAGAAATGACTAGATATTTGTTGAAATTTGATACTGTGCATGGGGAATTTAAGCACGATGTTAAGGTTGTTAGTGATGATTGCATAGAGGTTGACGGAAAGAAGATAAAAGTTTATTCTACAAGAGATGCAAATGAGCTTGACTTTGCCGGATGTGGTGCAGACGTCGTTCTTGAATGTACCGGAGCAAATTTGACTTCAGAAAAATGCGAACCGTTTATTAAAAACGGTATTAAAAAAGTCGTTATGAGCGCACCGGCAAAAGACGACACACCAACTTACGTTATCGGCGTAAACACCGATGATTATAAAAATGAAGCGATCATATCAAATGCAAGTTGCACTACAAACTGCCTAGCGCCTGTAGCAAAGATTCTTGATAGTGCGTTTGGTATACAAAAGGGTTTGATGACTACGATCCATGCTTACACTCACGGACAAAGCATACTTGATGTTAAGGGTAAGGATTTCCGCCGCTCTCGTGCTGCTGCTGCAAATATGATACCAACTACAACCGGCGCGGCAAAAGCTATAGGCAAAGTCATGCCTCACCTGCTTGGCAAGATGCACGGACAAAGTATACGCGTGCCTATGCCAAATGTTTCTCTTGTTGATTTAACGGTTGTTTTAGGTAAACAAACGACAGTTGAAGAGGTAAATGAGGCATTTAAAAAAGCAAGTCTTAATGAATTTAAAAATTTAATCAAAATCGACGATGAATACCGCGTTTCAAGCGATTTTATGAGTGATCCTGCAAGTTCTATATTTGTCCCTGATACAACACAAGTTATCTGTGGCGACATGGTAAAAGTTTTGGCTTGGTATGATAATGAATGGGGCTACTCTGCACGCCTTGTAGACATGGGTGTGTTTGTGGGCAAAAGGGGCTAAAATGCACGGAATCATCTCGGTAAAAGATATAAATTTAGCAAATAAAAGCGTCTTTATAAGGTGTGATTTTAACGTTCCTATGGATGAATTTGGCAATATAACCGATGATAGGAGAATTTTTACTGCACTTCCTACCATAAAATACTGCCTTGATCAAGGTTGTAAAATAGTCCTTGCATCGCATTTAGGACGCCCTAAAAATGGCTACGAAGAAGCATTTTCGCTAAAGCCGGTAGCAAAGAGACTTTCGTTCTTACTGCACCAAGAGGTAAAAATGGCAACCGACGTTATTGGGCCTGATGCAAAAGAGAAAGCTAAAAATTTAAAACAAGGCGAGATTTTGCTTCTTGAAAATTTACGCTTTGAAAAGGGTGAAACTAAAAACGATGAAAATTTAGCTCGCGAGCTAAGTGGATTTGGCGAAGTGTATGTAAACGACGCTTTTGGCGTATGCCATAGAGCTCATGCTTCTGTTGAAGCCGTGGTTAAATTTTATGATGAAAATACAAAAGCTGCTGGATTTTTACTACAAAAAGAGATCGAATTTGCCGAAAAACTTATCAAAAAACCGGCTCGTCCTTTTGTTGCAGTTGTGGGCGGAAGTAAGGTTAGCGGCAAACTCCAAGCGCTTAAAAACCTACTGCCTCGCGTTGATAAACTCATCATCGGTGGCGGAATGGCGTTTACATTTTTAAAGGCCATGGGTGAAAATATCGGTAACTCGCTTTTGGAAGAAGAGCTTGTTGAAGAGGCATTAATGGTGCTTAAAAAAGGCAAAGAACTGGGTGTTAAAATTTATCTTCCTGTTGATGTTGTCGCGGCTCAAAGTTTTTCAAACGATAGTGCCGTTAAATTTGTAACTGCACAAGAGATTCCTGCAGGATGGATGGGGCTTGATATCGGTCCTGCTAGTATTAGACTTTTCCAAGAGGCGATAATAGATGCTCAAACTATCTGGTGGAACGGGCCGATGGGTGTTTTCGAGATGGATAAATTCTCTAAAGGCAGCATAAAAATGAGCCACAGCATCGCTGAAACACATGCAACTACGGTTGTTGGCGGAGGCGATACGGCCGATGTTGTCGCTCGTGCAGGAGATGCCGATGAGATGACCTTTATCTCAACTGGAGGCGGAGCAAGCTTAGAGCTTATAGAGGGCAAAGAGCTTCCAGGTGTCAAGCCTCTTAGACGAAGCGGTGTAGAGCAATGATATTTGCAGCAAATTTAAAGTGTAACCACACAAGGGATAGCTTTAATGAGTATGCTAAAATTTTAAATGAAAATTTAAAAGACGAAAATGTCCTCGTCTTTGCCCCTGCTACTACCTTTTTAAATGAGGAGTTTAAATTTACCCTTGGGGCGCAAAATTTCTATCCATGCGAAAGCGGCTCATATACGGGTGAGATAGGCAAGGCTATGCTTGATGAATTTAATATCAAAACCGTGCTTATCGGACATTCGGAAAGACGTGAAATTTTAGGCGAGAGCGAGGAGTTTTTGAGAGCTAAATTTGATTTTGCTGTCAAAAATGGCTGGAGAGTGGTTTATTGTATCGGCGAGAGCTTAGAGTTATTTGAGAGTGGAAAAACACGCGAATGGCTAGACTTACAACTTGCAAATATCGATCTGGGATATAAAAATTTAGTTATCGCCTATGAGCCGATCTGGGCGATAGGAACTGGTAAGAGTGCAAGCGCAGAGCAGGTGGGTGAAATTTTAGAATTTATAGCTTCAAAGACTAGTGCACCGCTACTTTACGGCGGAAGCGTAAATGCTAAAAATATCGCTGAAATTTGCAAGGTTAAACACTGTGGCGGAGTGCTAGTAGGAACAGCAAGTTGGGATGCTAGCAACTTCTTAAATTTAATAGCGTCGTGCTGAATTCTTTTGTGTGATTTTTGCGAAGCTAGAAAATTTCATCCCTCAACAAGCTATATGCCTAGTCTTGGGATGGAGTTTTGTCGCAATCACAAAAATCACCACAAAATATTTTCAGTGATAATAAAAAACAAATAAACAAAACTGCAAAGTATCGTGAGATTAAACAAAGCTGTTTGTAAATTTACAAATCAACAAAACATAAACTCACAGTATAAGCAGAATGACTAAGAGGATATAAAATGATAATGCAAGGTAAAAAGGGTCTAATCGTCGGTGTAGCTAATGCCAAATCAATTGCTTACGGTATCGCCGAGGCATGCCATAAACAAGGCGCAACCATGGCGTTTACATATTTAAATGATGCGCTTAAAAAACGTGTAGAACCCATAGCTGGGGAGTTTGGTAGTAAATTTGTTTATGAGCTAGATGTGAATAATCCAGCGCACTTAGAAGGTATAGCAGATAAGATAAAGGCGGATTTGGGCGAGATAGATTTCGTCGTTCATGCCGTAGCGTATGCACCAAAAGAGGCTTTAGAGGGCGAGTTTATTGACACCACAAAAGAGGCGTTTGATATCGCTATGGGAACGTCTGTGTATTCGCTACTAAGCCTTACAAAAGCCGTGATACCCGTGCTTAAAGAGGGCGGATCGATCCTTACGCTAACATATCTTGGCGGACCAAGATTTGTCCCGCATTATAATGTAATGGGTGTAGCCAAAGCTGCGCTTGAGAGCTCAGTGCGCTACCTTGCACATGATCTTGGTGCAAAAAATATCCGTGTAAATGCTATTTCGGCAGGTCCAATTAAAACACTTGCTGCAAGCGGTATAGGTGACTTTAGGATGATTTTACGCTACAATGAAGTAAACGCTCCTCTAAAGCGCAACGTAACAACCGAAGATGTCGGCAAGAGTGCGATGTATTTACTAAGTGATTTGGCTAGCGGTGTAACGGGTGAAATTCACTATGTAGACTGTGGATATAGCACGATGGGGATGGGTGATGTTACAAAAGATAACGAAGGAAATACCATCTTAACGTGGGACGCGAAGTAGATAACAAGTCTATAAAATTTTTTGTATTTCATTCACTCAAAGCGGACGTGACTTCCGTCATCGCTCCGCAATGCACGAAAAACCTTTCTTGCTGCCGCTTGAAGGGTTTTTTGGTGTGTGGCTTTTCGTTCATAAGATACAAAACTTAATGCTATTGTTAAACAACCCTATTTTAGGGTAATATAAAATCTCTACACAAAACTACAAAATAAAGGATAACCATGTCAAAACTTTTCACACCTTTTAAAATCGGAAATTCTGTGATCAAAAATCGTATCGTAATGCCGCCGATGTGTATGTATAAGGTAAGGGACGATAATGGCTTTCCAAGATGCTTTCATAGGCTTCATTATGCTGCTCGCTCACTTGGTGGAGCAGGGTTAATCATCGTAGAAGCTACAGCGATTGAGCCAAGAGGTAGGATCACTCATAATGATCTTGGAATTTGGAATGACGAGCAAAAAGAAGCACACGCAAGACTGGTTAAGGAGTGCGTTAAATACGGAGCAAAAATGGCCATCCAGTTAGCGCATGCAGGACGAAAAAGTGAGTGTGACGACACGCCCTTGGCGCCAAGTGCACTCAAATTTAGCGATGAGTATCAAATTCCAAAAGTAATGAGTTTGGATGATATCGCGCAAGTGAAGTCAAATTTCATCAATGCGGCAATTCGTGCACAAAGTGCAGGCTATGAGATCATCGAAATTCACGCGGCGCACGGATATTTGATAAATCAATTTTTAAGCAAGAGTGTAAATAAGAGAGAGGACAACTATGGTGGAAGCTTTGAAAATCGCACAAGACTTTTAAAAGAAATTTTAACCGAAATGAGGGCAGCAGTAAGTATCCCTATCGGTGTGCGACTAAGCGCGGATAGCTGGAAAAGCGATGACTATGATATAGATGAGAGCGTGCGTCTTGCAAAAGAGCTTGAGAGCTTAGGGGCGGCATTTATCCATGTATCATCCGGCGGAGTGCATTCAAATGTCGATAGAGCGCCGAAATTTGTGCCGCTTTATCAAGCCGGATATGCAAAGGCTATCAAAGAAGTTGTAAAAATTCCTGTTATAGCGGTCGGACTTATAACTACAGCAAGCGAGGGCGAAGCTTTGTTGCTTGGAGATGTCTGTGACGGTGTGGCGTATGGCAGAGAGCTACTTAGAAATCCAAATTTTGCTCAAACGGCTATGAGAGATCTTGGTGAAAAAGAGCTTATAGAAAAGCCGTATAGAAGAGCTTTTTAAGTATAATAACTAAAATTTTAACTAGGCAATAAAATGAACAACGAACAAAAAACACTTACTATTATCGATACATTTGGATTTTTCTTTAGGCTTTATTATGCCATGCCGAATTTAAAAAATAGCGACGGAAAGCCAAGCGGAATGGTTAGCGGTTTTGCAAATTTCATTATGAATTTGGCTGAATTTAAAAGTGATTATATAATTTTTGCGCTTGATAGCAAGGGTAAAACTTTACGCCATGAAATGAGTGAGGCATATAAAGCTAATCGCTCAGAGCCACCATTGGCTCTTAAAGAGCAACTCCCGGTTTGCATCGATCTGATCGAAAAAATGGGGCTTTGTTCTATCTCGCGCGATAAATACGAAGCTGATGATATCATCGCAAGTGCGGTAAAAAGTTGCAAGGAACAGGGCATTTTTGTGCGGATCGTTACCCACGATAAAGACCTTTATCAGCTTATCGAAGATGGTAAGGTAAGCATTTATAGCCCGCAAAGTAAGATCGAGCATGATAGTGCGAGTTGTGTTGAAAAATACGGTGTAAAACCTGAGCAAATTCGTGACTTTTTAGCACTTGTCGGTGATAGCTCGGATAACATCCCGGGCGTAAAAGGCATAGGTGCAAAGGGGGCTAAAAAGCTACTTGACGAATTTGGAAATTTAGACGGTGTGTATGAGAATTTAAGCTTAGTTTCAAACGAGCGTATAAGAAACATGCTGTTTGAAGGTAGAGATAGTGCCTTTTTTAGCAAAAAACTTGCTACTCTTTTTGATGATGTTGAAATTTCACTAGAAGATATAAAAAAGGCGAAATTTCCCGAGAAAAATCCTCTATTAAACGTCGCGGACGAGCTAAGGGAGTATAATTTAAATCGCATACTAAAATCTATACAAAACGAGAGTGAAAATACAACAAAAGAGCTTGGTTTTGAAGCGGTTTTGCTAACAAATGAGAGCGAGATAGAAGAGCTACTTTCAAACATAACCCCGGATACGCTTGTTAGCTTTGATACGGAAACGACTAGTATCGACGCTAGTAACGCGAGTATTGTCGGTTTTAGCTTTTGTTTTAACGATACAAAGGCGTATTATGTTCCTGTGGCTCACAGCTATCTTGGCATGCCAAAGCAAGTTAGCCATGAGCTTGCCAAGTGGGCGATAGGGCAAATTTATAAAGGTTGTGTCATAGGTCAAAATTTAAAATACGACTTTAAGATCGTGTGGAATAATTTTGGCATAAAACCTCCTAAAAATTTTAAAGATACAATGATACTAGCCTGGCTTAGTGAGCCAAGTCTTGCAGTAGGCATGGATGCGCTTGCCAAGAGGCTTTATGAGTATGAAACGATAAAATTTGAAAGTGTGGTAAAAAAGGACGAGACATTTGCAAATGTTGTCCTAGAAAATGCCGTAAAATACGCAGCTGAAGATGCTTGGATAACTCTTAAATTTTATCATACGTTTTTAAATTTGCTTGATCCTGAACTTATAAAACTAGCTAATGACTTAGAATTTGAGTTTATTTTAACGCTATTTAATATGGAAAACGAAGGTATTGGGCTTGATGTGATGAAGATGAGGTCACTGATAGAAAGTAACGATAAAAATTTAAAGCGACTTACAAGTGAAATTTACGAGCTTAGCGGCGAAACGTTTAATATAAATTCCGTAAAACAGCTTGGTGAAGTGCTTTTTGAACACCTAAAACTTCCTGTAAAGAAAAAGACAAAAACAGGCTATAGCACCGATGAAGCAGTTCTTAGCGAGATCATCGACACTCATGCCGTGGTGGCTAAAATTTTAGACTATAGAGAGCTTTATAAGCTTCAAAGTACGTATTGTGAGCCGCTTTTAAATTTGGCTTTAAAAGATGAAGATAGAAGAATTTATACCAGCTTTTTACAAACCGGAACAAGCACAGGGCGACTCTCTAGTAAAAACCCGAATTTGCAAAATATCCCTGCACGCGGACGTATGGCAAAAGAGGTTAGGTCTGCTTTCATAGCTAAAAGAGGTTTTAGCTTGGTTGGACTTGACTACTCACAAATCGAGCTTAGACTTCTTGCGCATTTTAGTAAGGATGAGGCCTTGCTTAGGGCATTTGCAAACGATGAGGATATCCATGCAAGAACGGCGATTAGTATCTTTGGAGAGAGCAATGATCATAATCGCGCAGTGGCTAAAAGTATAAATTTCGGACTGATTTACGGTATGGGCTCAAGCAAGCTAGCTGCGCAAGTAGGCATATCAAGAGCCGAGGCTAAAGAGTATATCGAACGCTATTTTAGGGTATTTCCTAGTATAAAGGGCTTTTTGGAAGGTATCAAAACAGATGCTAAAAACAACGGTTTTGTAAAGACTTTGTTTAATAGAAAGCGGTATTTTGACTTTACAAACGCTACTCCTATGCAGATCGCAATGTATGAAAGAGAAGCTGTAAATACGAAATTTCAAGGCTCTGCGGCAGACATTATAAAGCTTGCCATGGTTGAAATTTCTCGTATAACAGACGATAGAGCCAAGATGTTGCTTCAAATTCATGATGAGCTTATCTTTGAAGTAGCCGATGAGTATGTTGATGAGTTTGGCGCAAAAGCTCAAAAGATAATGCAAGAAATTTATACTCTTAACGTGCCTTTGAAAACTTCGTTAAATAGCGCTAAAAACTGGGGTGAGTTAAAGTAAAAGCAAATAAGGCGGGAGTGCCCCCGCCTTTGGTTATTTTATAAATCCAACTTCTTTGATAATCTTTTCTACTGCGGCGTCTTTTTTCTCGTTAAATTTGATCTTGTTTTGCTCAAAAAGGTTGTTGCCGTGGGCGTCTATGGAGACGATTAATGGTCCAAATTCTTTCACGCGGCAGTTCCATAATGTCTCAGGCATGCCAAGATCTTTCCAGTTTGCACTCTCTATCTCTTCAACCTGAGTGGCTGCGATAACGGCACATCCTGCCGGAAACACGCAGTGTATCGCGCCAAATTTAGCGCAACCATCCATAGTGCCATCTCCCATGCCGCCTTTGCCTACTATCACTCTAACCCCGGTTTTTTCGATAAATTCTTTTTCAAATTTTTCCATTCTCATACTGGTTGTGGGCCCAACCGAGACTATCTCATACTGCTCGTTTCCTTCAAGCTTTCTTATGATAGGACCCGCGTGAAATATCGCTCCGCCGTTTATATCAAGTGGCAGGTCGCGTCCCTCTTCGACCACTCTTCTATGAGCTACGTCACGGCATGTCACGATGTTGCCGCTAAGATATATTATGTCGCCGATTTTTATATCCTCTAAGTCTTTTGCACTAACCGGTGTGGTTAAAATTTTCTTACTCATATCTAAAATCCTTATGCGATGTTACTTTGTAGTTTAGGTTTTTATCCCAGATGATGTGCCCTTTTCTGTGCGACCAACAGCCGATATTTACGGCTACACCGATGACAGAAGGGTGTCTAGCGTTATTTTCTATATGCACGCCCATGACAGAGTTTTGACCACTCATGCCCTGAGGTCCAAGTCCGATAGAGTTTATACCATCTTCTAGCAAGCGCTCCATTTTGGCGGCTCTTTCGTTTGGATTATGAGTGCCAAGAGGTCTCATAAGCGCCTTTTTAGATAAAAGCGAAGCGACATCTATCGAAGTTCCGATACCGACTCCAACAAGTAGCGGAGGACAGGCGTTTAAGCCATAGCTTGTCATTATATCCATAACAAACTGCGTAACACCCTCGTATCCCATGCCTGGCATTAGCACGGTCGCTTTTCCTGGCAAGCTACATCCGCCACCAGCCATGTAGGTGTAAATTTCACACTCATCGCTATCAGGAACTATTTCCCAAAATACCGAAGGAGTGCCTTTACCGATGTTTTTGCCTGTATTATACTCATCAAATGTTTCAACACTGTTGTGTCTTAGCGGAGCTTCTTTGGTTGCTTTAAACGTAGCCTCCCTTAAAAGCTCTTCAAGTTCGCCAATAAGCGGGAAATTTGCTCCACATTTTATAAAATACTGCATAACGCCGGTATCTTGACAGGATGGGCGGTCTAGTTTTTTTGCTAGTTCTTGGTTTTTAAACATCGTTTCATATATCGTCTTTGCCAAAGGTGCACTCTCTTGCTTGCTTAGCTCCTCTAGCTTTGCAGTTACGTCATCTGGCAAGACTTTGCCGCTGTATCCAACAAATTTTGCCATGACATCGGTCATTTTTGCGACAGCTTGTTCTTTTTGCATACCTTCTCCTTTAAATTTTATAGATGATTTATTATACTTGCGTTGTAAGCAGCGCCGTATCCGTTGTCGATATTTACGACACTGATCCCGTTTGCACAGCTGTTTAACATACCAAGAAGTGCCGCCACTCCACCAAAACTAGCCCCATACCCAACACTTGTAGGAACAGCTATAACCGGAGCTTTTACAAGACCTGCGACCACGCTAGGAAGCGCACCTTCCATGCCTGCAACGGCGATGATAACCTTTGCTTTTTGGATAGTTTCTAAATTTAAAAACAGCCTATGTATCCCAGCCACGCCGATATCTGAAATTTTTACCACGCTGTTACCAAGGATCTTTGCCGTCTCGTAAGCCTCTTCGACCACCGCAGCATCGGAAGTGCCGGCAGAAACGATGGCTATATAGCTTTGTGTCGTAGCTAGAGGTTTTGGCGTGATGCTTATTGTGTTGCCACGCTCGTTAAAATTTACATTTTCAAACTCGCTTGATAAAAGCTCGTAAATTTCACGATTTGTGCGAGTGATTAGGATATTTTGATCGTATTTTAGTATGCTTAAGACTATGGCTCTTATCTCACTTTGGCTTTTACCGGCACCATAAATCACCTCAGCAACACCGTTTCTAAGCTCTCTTTGCCTATCTATCTTAGCACATCCTATGTCCTCAAAAGGGTAGTTTTTAAGAAATTTAAATGCGCTTTCCTCGTTTATCTCGCCTGATTTTACAGCTTTTATGAAATTTGAAATTTCACTTTTTGTCATAAAAGAACATCCTTTCTAAAACCTTTTAGATCAAGCGTGATCTCAAACTCACCAAGTGAGTTTAGTTTGGAGATTATGGATTTAAATTTATCATCGGTTATGAAAATTTTCATGTGAGCAAACGGCATTTCAAGCTTAAAGCTCTTACCGTCAAATCTCGCTCTAATGTTTGCATATCCATTTTGTATGAGGATATCTTCGGCTTTTTCTACCAGCCTTAGCTCATCAGTGCTAAACTCATAATCCTGCGGTAAACGCGTTAGCAAACAGGCGTAACTTGGCTTATCGTGCGTATAAAGTCCCATCTCAAAAGACAACTCTCTTATCTCTTTTTTTGTGAAATTTTTAAGCAAAGACATTACGCCAAACTCTTTTAATGCCCTTAGCCCAGGTCTAAACTCACCCAGATCATCTAAATTTGTCCCATCTGAAACGTGTTTTATGCCAAGCTCATTTGCGGTTTTTATTATGTTTTTAAATACCTCGGTCTTGCACATATAGCAGCGCATTAGCGGGTTTGACTTGATATTTTCGGGGATGTTTGCCGTGATGATTTTGTGTGAGATGTTAAGATCTCTTGTAAATTCCTTCGCCTCTTTGATCTCGCGAGCTGGGATATAAGGCGAGTGCATGGTGATGGCTACTAAATTTTCGCCAAGCACGTCGTGAGCGACTTTTAGCAAAAAAGAGCTATCAACTCCACCGCTAAAAGCAACTGCTAGTTTGCCTAAATTTTGTATCTCGCTTTTAAGTTGTTCTAGTTTTGTATGCACGCATTACCTCATCTTTTATTTCCTGTATGCTTATGTTAAATTTTATAGCCGCGGCTTCGCATTCATCAAATTCTGGCTTTATCTTTTCCATGCCTTCAAATGTTGAAATTTTAACGCTGATTTCGCCGTATTTTGTCGAAATTTTTTCTATTTTGCGAGATAGTTCTGTCTTTGATACAAGATACTCTCTAACTCCTATGCTTGAAGTGTGCTTAAAGATAAGCTCTTTTAAATTTAAAACGTCTTTGTTTTTGCAAAGAACGCTTAGCTTTACTCCTGCGCGTGATTTTTTCATTATTATAGGTGTTAAAAAGACATCTAACGCGCCGTTTTTAAGTAAAATTTTAGTAGCAAACGCCATTTCTTCCGCGCTCATATCATCAAGATTTGCTTCTATCATTGTATTTGCCACGTGGTTTTCTTCATACTCTTCTTTGCAAAGCATGACTTTTAGTATATTTGCGTGTGGCATATCTTTACCGCCTGCGCCGTATCCAGTTTTTATGATATTTATGTCAGCTTTTTGTCTAAAAATAGCTAATGACTTTAAAATTCCAGCTCCAGTTGGAGTCGTAAGCTCAAATTCTGCCTTTCCTATACTAACTGGAACGTGTGTTAAAATTTCACTTACAGCAGGTGCTGGGACGCTAAGTTCGCCGTGAGCGCACTTTACGCTTCCGCCACCAAGCTCTACGCGAGAGCTGTAAATTTTATCCACATTAAGCGCATCAAAACAGATCGCAGCACCGACGATATCGACTATGCTATCAGTTGCTCCGATCTCGTGAAAGTGCACCGTATTCATGCTTACGCCATGCACTTTTGCTTCAGCTATCGCGATGGTTTTAAAAATTTTTATCGAAATTTCTTTGACATTTTGGTTTAAATTTGAGCTTTCTATCAGCTCTTTTATGCTTTTAAAGCTTCGTTCGTGAGTATGTTTTTTAAGCAAAACGTTAAATTTACTTGCGCTTATGCCACGTTTTTTAACACTTTTAAATTCTAGTTCGTATTCGTCATTAAGTCCTAGTTTATCAAGCTCGCTTTTTAGGTGATCAAAACTAACGCCAAGATCAAGCAAGGCGGCGATATTCATATCACCGCTTATGCCACAACTCGCGTCGTAATACAAAAACGCCATTATTTTACTTTTGGCACCGTTATAGAGCCGGCAGGTAGAACAAGCACGCTTGCATCTTTACCTTTTTGCGCAAATGCTTCATTTAGCGCAGTTTGTAGGTCATGATACGGTTTTAGATGTACCGCTTTCATCTCATCGTCACTTAGATCGCTAACTGCCCAAGTTTGCGCCCAAAGTGAAATTTCAGCCATTTTTGCAGCTTTGTGATATCCTAGGTGAAAGCCGTCTGCGATCTTGTCGATAACTTTTTGAGGAGTATTAGCTGAAGCCATTAGGTTAAAAAATGGTTTTGGACCGATACCGGTGCGGCATTTTGCTACCATTATTAAAATTCCATCTTTTGCAAGGGCTAGTTTGCCATTATCAAGAGCTTTTTGAGCTTGATACAAATCAACATCCATCGGATAAGGAGCTACAGAGATCACGATATTGGCTTTTTTAGGGATATTTACGCAAAATACCTCATCGGCTTTTTTAATACAGTCATAAAAAGAGTCGTTTAGGTCGCCAGTGCTAACATAATAAACTCCATGCTCGCTATCAAGAACAGTCATGATGGAAAATACATCTATGCCGCTTAGAACTTTCATCGCATCTATCATATCTTCATGCACAGGGTTGCCGTCTAGCTTTAGAGCTTGCGCGTCAGAACTTAGCGCTAGCTTATGATTTTGTTCTATCGTTTCGTATTTTGCCACGCCAGGCAAGAACGCCTTTCTACCGCCTGTATAGCCGGCAAAATAATGCGGCTCTACAGAACCGATAGCAATGACTTTTTTAGCTTCGGCTACTATTTTATTTAGATACATTTGAGTTTTATTTTTGCTTTCGCCAAGATAAGTCATCTCATCATTTTTAGAGTCATGGCTGTGAACTTCGTTTTTCTTAGCTATCTCTTCATAAATTTCTTTTGAAAATATCATATGATACTCATCCTCGGTAGGATCGCGGTGGCAACCATTTGCGATGATGAAAATTTTCTCTTTATCGCGAAGCTTTGGATAAATTTGTTTTAGAATTTTTGATGTTGGGGTTGGGCGAGTGCCGTCGTTTACTATGATAACTATGCGTTCGTTTGTATCTATAAACTCATCAAAAGTAGCCTTGTTTAGCGGAGCGTTTAGTGCGTCTGCTATGAGTTTTGTCTCATCTTGCTTTGCCACTTCATTTGGCTCAAAAATGCCTATTAAATTTTTATCGTCTACATTTATATTAAAACGATCTTCTTTGCCATAATTTACAGAAATTTGCATCTTTTTTCCTTTTATATAAGTTTAACATCAATTATAACATAAAATTTACTTAAAAATATATTTTAAAATTTTTATTACACTTTATATATTAAAGATGCGATAAGGTCGTATTTTTAATATAAAGAAATTTCTTTGTAATAATAAACTTATAATAAATTGATTGTAAATTTATATTCAAAATTTTAAAAATTTTAATTATCTTTTAATTTTAATATAACTATAATTCGGTCTAAGATTTCTTAAAGAAAGGAAAACATAGTAGATGGAATTTTTAACATCTTTGAGTGAAAGCACGCAGTTTATGCTTCAGCTTGTTGTCGTGCTTGGTTGTTTGTTTTATGGTGCTAAAAAGGGCGGTATGGCTCTTGGTATTTTAGGAGGCATAGGTCTTATTATCCTAGTATTTGGCTTTAAAATGGCTCCAGGTAAACCTGCGGTCGATGTTATTTTAACGATCCTTGCAGTTGTTGTTGCTAGTGCGACATTACAAGCTACAGGTGGTCTTGACGTTATGCTTCAAATAGCGGAGAAAGTCCTAAGAAAACATCCTAAATTTGTCTGTATCCTAGCTCCTGTTATTGGTTGGACACTAACTATACTATGCGGAACAGGACACACTGTTTATACACTTTTACCGATTATTTATGACGTTTCTATCAAAAGCGGTGTTCGTCCGGAACGTCCTATGGCTGCAACAACTATCTCATCTCAAATGGGTATCGTAGCAAGCCCGGTATCTGTTGCCGGTGTTTCTATGGTTGCGGTTTTACTTGGAACAGGTACAGTTCATATTGAGGGCTTTTCAAGCTATGTTGACCTTTTAAAAGTAACTATCCCATCAACTTTTATGGGTGTTGTTATGATAGGAATTTGGTCTATTTTTAGAGGTAAAGACCTTGATAAAGACCCTGAATTCCAAGCAAAAATAGCTGATCCTGAGCAAAGAAAATATATCTACGGCTCTGATGATGTTAAATCTTTAATCGGTGTTAAACTTCCTGTAAAACAATGGAACTCAATGTGGATCTTCCTTGCAGCTATCGCTGTAGTTGCGGTTTTAGGTTATTACAAAGAGCTTCGCCCAAGCTGGACTATCTCTAAAGATAGCGCTGTAGTTCAGATCATGGCTGATAAAAAAGAGCTAAAAGCTATAGCTGTAAAAGACGGAAGTATATCAGCTCAAGCAGCAGAATTTAGCGTAGCAAAAGGTAAAGTAGGCGCATCTCAAAAAGCTCAATCAGTTGAGATCACAAACAAAAAAGGTGAAAAAGAGAGTGTTGTTCGCTCTGAAAACGGTACTGTAACTTATACCAATGCAAAAGGTGAAACAACAGAGTATCAAAATGCCTATATTAACGTATCGAGCAAAGAAAAAGGCTCAAAAGTACTAGGTATGGTTGATACTATCCAAATTTTCATGCTACTTGCTGCTTCTATTATGATGATTTATGCAGGCATCAAATCTTCTAAAATCGCTCAAAATGAAATTTTCCACAGTGGTATGGTTGCTCTTGTTGCGATTTACGGTATCTCATGGATGGCAGATACAATGTTCCACTCACATATCGAGATGTTAAAAAGCTCACTTGGTGCGGTCATGGTGGCTTATCCATGGACTTATATCGTAGTTGGTATGCTTATCTCAAAATTCCTTAACTCACAAGCTGCAGCAGCTGCTACATTCGTTCCGCTTGCTGTTCAAATCGGTGTTGATCCAGGCGTTATCATAGCTTTTGCTTCTGCATGCTACGGTTACTTTATCCTACCTACATATCCAAGCGACCTTGCTGCTATTCAGTTTGACCGCTCAGGAACGACTCACATCGGTAAATATGTTATAAACCACAGCTTTATTATCCCTGGTTTTATCGGCGTATTAACTTCATGCGCGATAGGTTATATCTTAGCTACTGCTTACGGCTTTATGCAATAACTCTTAAGCCCTCCCTTTTTGGAGGGCTTTTAAATTTCAAATTCTTCCAGCAAATTTTTTCTTATCACTCATATATACAAAGCTTAAAACTTCGGCTACTGCACGAAATAATGTTTCAGGTATCATGTCGTTTACTTCGCAGAGTTTATAAAGCTCACGTGCAAGAGGCGGATTTTCTATGATCTGCACGCTATTTTCAAGGGCTATTTTGCGAATTTGCATAGCTATCACATCTACACCCTTTGCCAGTATAACCGGCGCAGCATCTCTTGATTTGTCGTATCTTATGGCTACGGCGTAGTGAGTAGGGTTTGTGATAACTACGTCTGCTTGAGGGACGTTTTGCATCATTCTTTTACGAGCCGTTTGCATTTGAAGCCGTCTGATGCGTCCTTTAACTTGCGGATCACCCTCCATTTGTTTATACTCGTCTTTTATCTCTTGTTTACTCATCCTTAGATCTTTAAAATATTGAAAGCGAACGATTAGAAGATCGATTAGTCCTATTATAAATAATATAAGAAGCATGACCCCAACAAGGATGATCATCTTTTCTTTAAGCCATGCAAGCTGATCAAACATCGACAAAAAAAGTGTATGCGGAAGTTCTTTGATGAATTGTAAAAAAAAGTAAAAACCAACTCCAAAGACAGCACTTACCTTTGCTACTATCTTTATGCCGTCGATTAATTTTTTTAAAGAAAATAAATTTTTTAGACCTTTTATGGGATTTATCTTATTAAGATCCGGCGTTATTGGTTTTGTGGTAAATATAAGACCAAACTGCATCACATAGGCGATTATCCCTACAATGCCCACACACACGCAGATAGGTAGTATCATTAAAAGCGCGCGACCAAGAGTATTGATAGCTATCATGTGTATGGCACTTACCGTTAGTTCTTTGCCTATGAAACTTTGATAATACATATATAAAGAAACAAGTTGATCTTTCATAAAGCCAAGCATGACTATAAGCATTGTTATCGCAACAAGCAGAGTTGCGAAACCGCTTATGTCTTGACTTTTGGGGACGTTGCCGTCTTTTTTGGCGTCTTCTATCTTTTTGGAGGTTGCTTCTTCGGTTTTCTCTTCGTCTTCGCCTGCCATATCTTCTCGCTAAAATTTTTGGCTTATTATATCTTAAATTTATATCTTTAATAAATTTAAAAAGAAGAGCAATTTTATCTTATATACTTAAAAATATTTAAAAATAATTACTTATAAATAATAAAATTTATTGTAGTTTTAGTTTTGTTATATTATTATTAAAACCTAATTTAAATCTTTAAAAAAAGGAGTAGTTGTGAAGACTAAAATTTTATTCCTAAGTTCAGTTGCTTTAGCGAGCTCCCTTTTTGCAGGAAATCTTGCAAAAGACGCATTAGATGCAGGCATAGTACCTCTTCCTAGTGATGGAAAAGCACTTACTAAGATGATAAATGACGCAGCGCCTGATGCTAAAGAGTATCCTACTACTATGGCTGCTTATGAGCTTGGCATGAGATTATATTTTGATCCTCGCCTTTCTAAATCAGGCATCATAAGTTGTAATACCTGTCATAACCTAGGTCTTGGCGGTGTTGATGGCGTGCCTGCTTCAACAGGACATAAATGGACTCCAAACCCACATCACGTAAACGCTCCAACTGTTTACAATTCGGTATTTAACTCTGTTCAGTTTTGGGATGGACGTGCCGCACACCTAGCCGCACAAGCTGCAGGTCCTATGACCGCACTTCCTGAGATGGCATCTACCCCTGAGCTTGTTGTGGATAGACTAAAGTCAATCCCTGCTTATGTTGATGAGTTTAAAAAAGCGTTTAATAGCGAGATAAATTTTGATCTTGTAACGACTGCGATTGGAATTTTTGAAAGAACACTTGTCACTCCGTCAAGATTTGACAAATTTCTTGAAGGTGATGAAAATGCACTAAATGATGCTGAGAAAAAAGGTCTTCAAATTTTCCTTGATAAAGGTTGTGCTACTTGCCATAATGGTGTAAATTTAGGTGGAACACTTCAGCCGTTTGAGGTTGCTGCCAAGTATGAATTCGCAGATGTCGGCGACTTTAAAGGCGATGCTAACGGTATGGTCAAAGCACCTACTTTGCGTAATATCGAGCTAACGGCACCGTATTTCCACAATGGCGCGATCTGGTCTTTAAAAGATGCAGTTAAAGCTATGGGAAGTATACAGCTTGGCATAGATATAAATGATAATGAGGCTAGCAGTATCGTAACGTTCTTAAATTCATTAACAGGCAAAATGCCTAAAATCGAATATCCGATGCTTCCCGCTTCTACGGATAAAACTTCAAAACCTGAACTTGACTACTAAAATTTAAGGGGCGCGTTAAGCGCTCCTTTTGCTTTCAACTAAAATTTATTAATTTTATAGTAAAATCCACGACCTATAACCAACAAAGCTCCATAAATCTTTTAAAATTTAAAAGTGCTTTTTGGTAACTTACCACATGAAAGGATAGCATGTCAAAGTACGCTATTATCAAGAACGGCGGGAAACAATACAGAGTTAGCGAAGGTCAATTCCTAAATTTAGATCGTTTTGAAGCCGAAGCAAAATCAACCGTTGAAATTACAGAAGTTTTGGCTGTAAATGACGGCGTAGTTAAGGTAGGTGCACCGTTTGTTGAGGGTGCAAAAGTTGTCTTAGAAGTCGTAGCACTAGGTAAAGATAAAAAAGTTGTTATCTATAAAAAACGTAGACGTAAAGACTCAAAGCTTAAACGCGGTTTTAGAAGACAATACACACGCGTTAAAGTAGTAAGCATAGCAGGCTAAGGAGAAAAGATATGGCACACAAAAAAGGTCAGGGCTCAACCCAAAATAACCGTGATAGTATCGGACGTCGTTTAGGTGTTAAAAAATTCGGTAGCGAATTTGTTCGTGCAGGTAACATTATAATCCGCCAAAGAGGCACAGCAACTCATCCAGGCAATAACGTGGGCATGGGTAAAGATCACACTATCTTTGCTCTTGTTGATGGGTATGTGAAATTTGAGCGTAAAGATAAAAACCGCAAAAAAGTTTCTGTTTATCCAGCAGCTTAATCCTAAACCAGAGGGCTTTTGCCCTCTTTTTCCCTTAAGCTTAAAATATATCTCATAAAATTTCAAATCACTAAAATTTATCCTTTATTTTTGAACTAAACCTGCTATAATTGCGCAAAATTGATCAAGGAAATTTAAATTGCCGTTATTTGAAAATTTTAAACAACAAAAAAATCTTATCTTTCTTTCGCTGTTTTTATCAGCCATCTGTGCTTTAATGCTTATTAGCGAAAGCTTCATGGTTATAGCCTTTGGAATTTGTATATTTTTATATGGAATTTCCGTATTAGAGCTTAGTTTTTCGGGCTTATCAGGTATTGAAACATTTTTAAAAAATACAACAAGTAGCAAATTTAAAAGTTTCCTTTTTGGTCTTATATCTACTTTTATAATGCAATCAAGCGGTCTGGTTAGTGTGATCGCCATATCTTTTTTAAGTGCCAGTCTTATAACGCTTGGTGCCGGATTAGCTATCATTTATGGGACAAATCTAGGCACTGTTTCTACTACTTGGCTGGTTGCAGGTGTTGGGTTAAAAACCCAGATCATTTACTACGCTATGCCGCTTATCATTATCGGCGTTATAATGTTTTTTAATAAGTCAAAAGGTATTAAAAGCGGAGGATATTTTCTTTTTAGTATAGGGCTTTTATTTTTAGGGATACACTATATGAAGTCTGGATTTGACGGTATCAAAGATACTATAGATCTTGCTGCATACGCTATGGACGGTATTAAAGGGCTTTTGGTTTATACGCTCATAGGTATTATCGTAACGGTTTTGATGCAAAGTTCAACGGCAACGCTAACATTAACTATAACGGCTTTAAGCGTAGGGCAGATGAGCTATGAAAACGCCATTGCGATAGCGATAGGCTCAAACGTAGGAAGCACCGTCGTAGCTGTGATTGGTTCGATAAACGCAAATTCCGAGGGTAAAAAGCTGATGTTAGGGCATGTGATATTTAATATAGCCTCTGCAACGATAATGCTTTGTTTTATAAATTCCATCATTCCCATTACTGACTTTGTGGCTGATTTTTTGGGCATAGACGGCAGTGATTATTCGCTAAAACTCGCTATTTTTCATACTTTGTTTAACCTTATTGGAATTGTTATATTTTATCCTTTGACGACAAGGCTGACCATACTTTTAGACCGCCTAATAAAACCGGCTCAAATTCGATCAAAAGTGATAACGGCTAAATTTTTAGATGAAAAATCCATCCAATTCGTCGATAGTGCGTTAATCGTTTTAGTAAAAGAGATGGCACATTTATATGAAAACACGACATCTATCATCGCAAAATCAATTAGCATAAGCAAAAATGATATTGATTCGCCACTTTCATCGCAAGAGGTTATAGAGGCTAAAAATACACCAATGGCTATAGACTTTGACGAGCTTTATAATAATAGATTTAAAGAAGTTTATAGTCAGATAATCAGCTATCTAATAAGCGCTAGCGCAAACGCTACGGAAAAAGATATCGCTAAATTTATGGATATTCGTCGTGGGGCGCTTTTGTTGGCAGAAACATTAAAAGATGTAAAAAATATCCAGCCAAATGTATTTAAATTTATGAGTTCATCTAACGAATACATAAAAGCCGAATACAACAAACTTCGTGTAAAAATTTTACATATTTTACGCGTTATAAAGCGTATCCAAGACTTTGAGATAGATAGCAAATCAGGGCTAAAAGAGCTAAGGCGACTTTATGATGAGTATGAAAGTGTGCAGTTTGCACCTGATATTTTGCTAAACGAGCGTAAAATTTCAAACAAAATGGCGACATCGCTCATGAACGACACCGATATCGTAAAAGAAATGACTAGAAATTTGTTAAAAATTATCGAAATAATATCTACTAGAAGCGAAGATGAGGGAGAATTTGAGATAATTAGACGCAACCTCATGAGTAGCAAACAGCTTTAAATTTCAGCAATTTTAGCTATAATCGCCTAAAAATTAAAGGTAAAATATGTTTATAGATAGCGTAAAATTAACATTGGCTTCAGGACATGGCGGAGCCGGAGCTGTAAGTTTTAGACGTGAAAAACACGTTATTTTAGGTGGTCCTGATGGCGGAGATGGCGGAGATGGCGGAGATGTTTATTTTGTCATCGACAACAACTCTCATACACTAGCGGCATATAAAGGCAAAAACAAACTAAGCGCTAAAAACGGCAAGCCAGGCATGGGTTGTAGGATGACTGGCAAAAAAGGCGAGAGCTTGGAGCTTATCGTTCCACCGGGAACTGCCGTGTATGATGATGAAACTGGAGAGTTACTACTTGATCTAGTAAACGAGGGCGAGCGAGTGTTGTTTTTAAAAGGGGGTAAAGGCGGTCTTGGTAACGTACATTTTAAAAGCTCGACCAACCAAGCTCCTGAATACGCACAAAAAGGCACTCCAGAAGAAATTTGCAATGTTCGTTTAGAGTTAAAGCTAATTGCCGATGTCGGACTTGTCGGCTTTCCAAATGTTGGTAAAAGCACGCTTATATCGACTGTTTCAAACGCTAAACCACAGATAGCAAACTATGAATTTACAACCCTTACGCCAAAACTTGGACTCGTAGAAGTTGATGAATATAACGGCTTTGTTATGGCTGATATCCCAGGTATAATCGAAGGTGCAAGCGATGGACGAGGACTTGGAATTCAGTTTTTAAAACACATCGAGCGAACTAAAATTTTGCTTTATATGATAGATCTAGCAAACTACCGTGAGCTTGATAAGCAGTTTTTTACTCTTCGTGCCGAGGTTGAGAAATTCTCTCCTGAGCTTGCCAAAAGAGACTATGCTATTGCACTAACCAGAATGGATGCGGCAGAAAATTTAGAGGAAAAAGTAGGTGAATTTATAAGCAAGCTTGGTCTTAAGGCTGGAGATAAATTTAAGCAAGATATTTATGAATTCGATGCCTTAAAACCATACTTCATACTACCTATCAGCTCTGCGACAAACGAAAACATAAACGAGCTTAAATTTAGCTTGCTTGAATTACTTAAAAAAGATAAGTAACCGTCGCAGGAGATAGTATGAATATAATTTTTATGGGAACTCCCGAGTATGCTACGGATATATTAAGTGAAATTTTAAAAGCAGGCATCAATGTTGTAGGCGTATTTACTCAGCCCGACAAGCCGGTTGGTAGGAAGCAGGTTTTAACTCCGCCGCACATCAAAACTTTTTTAAATGAGAACTATAAAGATATCCCTGTGTTTCAACCTATAAATTTAAAAGAGCAAGAAACACATGAACAAATTCGTTCTTTAAAACCTGACTTTATTGTGGTTGCAGCTTATGGTCAGATCTTACCTAAGGCCATTTTAGATATCGCTCCTTGTATAAATTTACATGCCTCCATACTTCCTAAATATCGCGGTGCAAGCCCCATACAAAGCGCACTTTTAGCGGGAGAAACGACAACGGGTATAACGGCGATGCTGATGGATGAGGGGCTTGATACGGGTGCGATGCTTGCATTTGCATATACAAACTGTGAAGATAAAACAAGCGGAGAACTTTTTGATGAACTTGGAAAGATCGCAGGAGAACTTATAGTCGATGTTTTGCAAAATTTTCCAACCATCACACCACAGCCGCAAGATGACACGCAAGCTACGATTTGCAAGAAGATAAAAAAACAAAGTGGACTTTTTAGCTTTGACGAAGATGCTAGTCAAATTTATAATAAATTTCGTGCCTACACGCCTTGGCCCGGGATATTTTTAGAAAGCGGACTTAAAATTTTAAGCCTAAAACCATTACAGATGAGCGGAAAAAGTGGTGAAATTTTAGAAATTTCAAAAGATGGTTTTGTTGTTGCTTGTAAAAGCGGTGCTTTGCAAATTTTAAGCCTGCAAGAGCCAAGCAAAAAGGCTGTTAATGCGACGGCGTATCTAAACGGCAAAAGGCTTGGCATTGGTGATAGAATTTCTTGAGGAGTGTGCCTCAACGCATAATGAAATTTCCCAAGGCGTAAGAGTCGGTGTCATAAAGCCGCCATTTGCTATGTGCGCTAAAACCCAAACAGCAGGTGTTGGAAGTAGGGGAAATAAATGGATAGGACTTGAGGGCAATCTTTTTTTATCATTTTGCTTGCATAAAAACGCACTTCCTGATGACTTAAATGACGCGTCGATATCTATTTATTTTTCCATGATAATGAAAAATTTTTTAGAAAATTTAGGTTCTAAAATTTGGGTTAAATGGCCAAATGATTTTTACGTAAATGACCTTAAAATCGGCGGAACGATCAGCACTAAAATAGGCGAAATTTATATCGGAAGCATAGGTTTAAATTTAGCCCGCGCTCCCCAAAATACGGGTGTTTTAGACATCAAAACTATTCCGAATGACGTTGTCTGGGGCTTTTGCGATAAGCTTGAAGAAAAAATCCCGTGGAAGCAAATTTTTAGCAAATTTAAGATAGAATTTGAGCGTTCAAAGAGTTTCATAACGCATATAAATGGCGAAATAGCGGATTTATCGGCAGCTTCGCTTTGTGAAGATGGTTCTATTTTGTTAGATAATAAAAAGGTGTATTCTTTAAGATGAGTGAAGTTATAACAATAGCAAATCAAAAGGGCGGAGTAGGTAAGACGACTACGGCAGTAAATTTAGCAGCCTCATTAGCAGTCGCAGAGAAAAAAGTCTTACTTATTGATATTGATCCGCAAGCAAACGCTACTACGGGAATGGGATTTAGTAGAAGTGACTATGAATTTAATATCTACCATGTTTTAACTGATCGCAAAAAACTTTCGCAAATAGTACTAAAAACAGAAATCCCAACACTTTTTCTAGCGCCGTCAAATATCGGCTTGGTTGGCATAGAGCAGGAATTTAACGACCAAAGTAAAGATTACAAACTGATCTTGAAAAACAAAATAGCCGAGGTTTTAGACGATTATGACTTTATCATCATCGATAGCCCTCCTGCTCTTGGCAGTATTACGATAAATGCTTTAAGTGCTAGCGATAGCGTTATTATACCGATACAGTGTGAATTTTATGCACTTGAGGGGCTTGCGCTTATACTAAATACAGTAAAAATCATCAAAAAAACTATAAATCCAAAGCTTAGCATAAAGGGATTTTTGCCGACCATGTTTAGTTCTCAAAACAATCTCTCAAAAGAGACGGTGGCAAATTTAAAGCAGCATTTTAAGCACAAGCTTTTTGTTAGCAAAGACAGCGAAGATGATTTGGTTATTATCCCGCGTAATGTAAAGCTTGCCGAAAGCCCGAGTTTTGGCAAGCCGGTTATTCTTTACGATATAAAGTCACCAGGCTCGATCGCATATCAAAATTTGGCTCATTCGATACTTAATTAAGGACAATAATGGCAAAGAAAAAGTTAGAAATCAATCTAGGAAATATGCTCTCTGACGCAAATTCTGCATACAAAGATGATGATGTTCTTGACTATTTTGGACTTAGCTCCGATGTGGTTGAAGAGATTGATGTAGCTAAAATATCGCCAAATCCATATCAACCACGTAAAAATTTTGATGAAGAAGCCTTAAAAGAATTGGCTCAAAGTATTAAACGACACGGTCTTATTCAACCTATTATTGTTATTAGAAAAGACGGCGGATATATGCTTATCGCGGGCGAGCGTAGATTTAGAGCCACAAAGCTACTTAATGAAAGCAAGATAAAGGCGATAGTTGCCAACCTAGAATCAAAAAATTTAAGAGAAATCGCACTTATTG
This sequence comes from Campylobacter sp. RM9328, assembly GCF_012978615.1. Taxonomy (NCBI): domain Bacteria; kingdom Pseudomonadati; phylum Campylobacterota; class Epsilonproteobacteria; order Campylobacterales; family Campylobacteraceae; genus Campylobacter; species Campylobacter sp. RM9328. The sequence continues at coordinate 35,124 of NZ_LIWF01000010.1, forward strand.
AAAATATTCAACGTGAAAATTTAAATCCTATAGAGCTTGCTAATTCGTATAAAGAACTTATAAGCGAGTATAAAATCACCCAAGAGGGGCTATCAAATATAATCCACAAAAGTCGCACGCAAATAACAAACACAATGCGTCTTTTGCTTTTAAGCGAAACAACAAAACGACTTTTGCAAGAAGATAAAATCACGCAAGGTCATGCAAAAGTCATAGTTGGACTTAAGCCTGATGAGGAAAAAATGGTAGTTGATACTATCATTGGACAAAAACTTAGTGTGCGCGAAACCGAAAATTTAGTCAAAAAAATAAAATCCGGAAACGAGATCAAAAAAGAGATTTTAGAAGTATCTAAAGAGTATGAAAGTGAACTTTCAAATCTTCAAAAAATATTTAAAAATTTCAATATAAATGCAAAGATAAAGTCAAAAAATTTAATATTAAAATTTGACGACATATCGCAGATACAAGACTTTATAAATAGACTAAAATAATTTTTATGGAGTTTAATCTTATTTTTTACTAAATTATTGTAAAATTAGGCTCGATTTTATTTATTAAATAAAACTTAAAAACAAAGAAGGAGAGTGGATGTTAGAGATAGATTTGCCTCTAGTCGTCTTAACGGCCATGGTTTTCTTGGCTCTTATTGCTATTTTAAATCCTCTGCTTTACAAACCTATGTTGAAATTTATAGATGAACGAAACGCCTCTATAAAAAGCGACGAGGAAAGTACGAGTAAAAATGCAAATGACCTTAGCGTTCATGAAAAAGAGATAGAAAATATCATCTTAAACGCTAGAGCTGAGGCTAACAAGATTAGACAAGATGCCTTGAGTGCCGCAAAAGACAGCGCTTTTAAAGAAGCTGAGGCAAAAAGGGCTGAATTTGAAGCTGACTACAACAGTTTTTTAAATTCTTTAAGCGCTCAAAAAGAGCAGTTAAAGGCTGATTTGGTTGCAAATTTACCGGAACTTAAGTCAGCGTTAAATAGCAAATTGGCTAGAATTTAAAGGAGTGTTATGAAGATAAAATTTTTACTTCTAATGGTTTTACCTATACTTGCTTTTGCTAGTGATCACAGTGGTGCAAACTACGACATAATCGAAAGAGCATTAAACTTTTTGTTGTTTTTTAGTATTTTGATCTACTTTGTCGCTAAACCACTTAAACAACTATACTTAGATAGGATAGCAAACATAGCTAATAAGCTTGAAAGTATCCAGGAAAAACTTCGCGCTTCAAAAGCCAAAAAAGATGATGCTTTAAAACGTGTTGAAGAGGCTAAAATCAATGCTGCTTCACTTGTTGAAACAGCTAAAAAAGAGGCTCAAAATTTAGTTCAAAAAGTTAAAAAAGAGAGTGAGCTAGAGATTGTAAACATGGAAAGAAGCTTCAAAGATCAAAAAGATTTTGAAGAGCGCAAGATGACAAAAACAGTCGTTAATGAGATCTTGAATGAAATTTTTGCTAGCGATAGCTTAAAAATCGATCAAAAAGAACTCATCAATATCATACTAAAAAAGGTTAGCTAATGAATGAAGCGGTAACAAAAAAATACGTAAAAGCTATTTTAGGCAACCTAAATGCTAACGACCTGGAGAAATTTGTAGCAAATTTAGCTGAAATTTCAGCTGCTTTTGGTGTTGAAAAATTTAGAAATATTATAAATTTACCAACATTAAAAAGCATGCAAAAGGTTGAATTTATACTGTCACTTGTAAATAACCCTAGTCAAAATTTTGTAAATTTTATAAAATTGCTAGGCAGCAACAAAAGACTTGAAATAATACCAGCAGTACTTGCAGAGATAAAAGCGCAACAAGCAAAGCTAAATAACATTTACAACGGTAATGTTGTTGGAAATTTTGATATAAACGATGATCAACTTAAGTCATTGGAAGAAAATTTCTCAAAACGCTTTGATGCAAAAGTGAAGCTTGATGGCGAAAATAGCGATTATAACGGTATTAAGATAGAGCTTGATAGTTTGGGGGTAGAGGTAAATTTCTCTATTGATAGATTAAAAGCTCAACTAAGCGAACATATATTAAAAGCAATTTAAAAGGAGTAAAAGCGTGAGTGCAAAAATTAAAGCTGACGAAATTAGCGCGATAATTAAAGAGCGAATTGAAAATTTCGATCTAAGCGTTGACGTTGAAGAAACGGGCAAGGTTATATCGGTTGCTGACGGTGTTGCTAATGTTTATGGTCTTAAAAACATTATGGCAGGCGAAATGGTTGAATTTGAGAGCGGCGAAAAAGGCATGGCTCTTAACCTTGAAGAGAGCAGTGTAGGTATAGTTATCCTTGGCAAAACAAGCGGTATACAAGAGGGAAGCTCTGTAAAAAGACTAAAAAAACTTTTACGTGTTCCTGTTGGTGACGCACTTATCGGTCGTGTTGTAAACTCACTTGGTGAGCCAATAGACGCAAAAGGTCCTATCGAAGCTACTGAAACTCGCTTCGTAGAAGAAAAAGCAAAAGGTATCATGGCTAGAAAATCAGTTCATGAGCCACTTCAAACAGGTATTAAAGCCATCGACGCACTTGTGCCTATCGGTCGCGGACAACGCGAGCTAATCATTGGTGACCGCCAAACTGGTAAAACAACAGTTGCGATAGATACCATCATTAACCAAAAAGGTCAAGATGTTGTATGTATCTATGTTGCTATTGGTCAAAAGCAATCAACCGTCGCTCAGGTTGTTAAAAAACTTGAAGAATACGGCGCAATGGACTATACTATCGTTGTAAATGCTGGTGCATCTGATGCTGCAGCACTTCAATATCTTGCTCCATATGCTGGTGTTACAATGGGTGAATACTTCCGTGATAATTCACGCCATGCGCTAATTATTTATGATGATTTATCAAAACACGCTGTTGCATACCGCGAGATGTCACTTATCTTACGTCGTCCTCCGGGTCGTGAGGCATATCCTGGTGACGTTTTCTACCTACACTCAAGACTACTTGAAAGAGCAAGTAAGCTAAACGACGCACTTGGCGCTGGTTCATTAACGGCTCTTCCTATTATCGAAACACAAGCCGGTGACGTTTCTGCGTATATTCCAACTAACGTTATTTCGATTACCGACGGACAAATTTTCCTTGAGTCTGACCTATTTAACTCAGGTATCCGCCCTGCGATCAACGTTGGTCTTTCTGTTTCTCGTGTTGGTGGTGCGGCTCAAATTAAAGCTACAAAACAAGTTTCTGGTAACCTAAGACTTGACCTTGCCCAGTATCGCGAGCTTCAAGCGTTTGCGCAATTTGCAAGTGACCTTGACGAAAGTTCAAGAAAACAACTAGAGCGTGGACAGAAAATGGTTGAAGTTCTAAAACAACCTCCTTATAGCCCACTAGCTGTTGAAAACCAAGTTGTAATCGTATTTGCAGGTTCAAAAGGCTACTTAGATGATATAGCCACTACAAGTGTTACTAAATTTGAAGCAGAGCTTTATCCTTATATAGAGGCTAAATATCCTGAAATTTTTGAACAAATTAGAACTAAAAAAGTTCTTGACAAAGAAGTTGAAGAGCTTTTACATAAAGCGTTGAAAGACTTTAAAGCGACTTTCTCTGCTAACTAAGGCTAGAATATGTCAAATTTAAAAGATATCAAACGAAAGATCAAGAGTGTTCAAAATACACAAAAGACTACTCGTGCGATGAAACTTGTTTCTACCGCCAAGCTTCGTAAGGCGGAAGAAGCGGCACGATATTCAAGAGTGTATGCACTTAAGATAAATGAAGTTTTATCGGAGATAGCATATAAGATAAATCAATACGCTTCAGTTGCGGCTGAAAGTAAATTTTTCAATACAAAAGAGAAGATTGAAAAGGTTGATATTATTTTTGTTACTGCCGATAAAGGGCTTTGCGGAGGATTTAACGTCCAAAGCATCAAAACCGTTAGAAATATGATAGAGGAATTTAAATCCAAAAAGATCAAAGTTCGTCTTCGTGCTATCGGTAAAAAGGGTATTGAATTTTTTAACTTTCAAGGCGTTGATTTGCTAGAAAGTTATGTTGGAGTAAGTTCTTCTCCGACATACGAGAAAGCTCAAGGCATCATAAAAGAAGCTATAGATGACTTCTTAAGCGGTGCAACCGATAAGGTTATCTTGGTTCATAACGGATATAAAAATATGATCTCACAAGAGATTAGAGTAAATGAGATTGTCCCTATTGAGCCGGCAAAGATTATCGGTGTTGAAACAAATTCGTTAATGGAATTTGAGCCTGAGGATAATTATTCTCAAATTTTAAACGAGCTTTTACAAAAGTATTTTGAATATAGTATGTATTATGCACTTATTGACTCGCTTGCAGCTGAGCATAGTGCAAGGATGCAGGCTATGGACAATGCTACAAATAATGCAAAAGAGCGCGTAGGACAATTAAATCTTGCCTACAATAAAGCAAGACAACAGTCTATCACTACTGAACTTATTGAGATTATCAGTGGTGTTGAGTCAATGAAGTAAGAAAGTAAAGGAGTATAAATGAAAGGTATTATTAGCCAAGTTATGGGACCTGTCGTTGACGTTGATTTTGGCGACTATCTCCCGAAAATTAACGAAGCTATCGAAGTTTATTTTGAAGTTGAGGGCAAGAAAAATAAGTTAGTTCTTGAAGTTGCCGCTCATCTTGGAGATAACCGCGTAAGAACGATTGCTATGGATATGAGTGAAGGCCTTACTCGTGGACTAGAGGCTACGGCTCTTGGTGCACCTATAACCGTGCCTGTAGGCGAGAAAGTGTTAGGTAGAATTTTTAACGTTGTCGGCGATCTTATAGACGAAGGCGAAGGTGTTGAATTTGATAAACATTGGTCTATTCACCGCGATCCACCTCCGTTTGAAGAGCAAAGCACAAAAAGTGAAATTTTTGAAACAGGCATTAAGGTTGTTGACCTTCTTGCCCCTTATGCAAAAGGTGGTAAAGTTGGTCTGTTTGGTGGTGCTGGTGTTGGTAAAACAGTTATCATCATGGAGCTTATCCACAACGTTGCATTTAAACATAGCGGTTACTCTGTATTTGCAGGCGTTGGAGAGAGAACTCGTGAAGGAAACGACCTTTATCATGAAATGAAAGAGTCAAACGTTTTGGATAAAGTTGCCCTATGCTATGGCCAGATGAATGAACCACCAGGGGCAAGAAACCGTATCGCACTTACTGGTCTTACAATGGCTGAATACTTCCGTGATGAGATGGGACTTGATGTTTTGATGTTTATCGATAATATTTTCCGTTTCTCTCAATCAGGTTCAGAGATGTCAGCACTTCTTGGACGTATCCCATCAGCTGTTGGTTATCAACCAACACTTGCTAGTGAGATGGGCAAATTCCAAGAGAGAATTACATCAACCAAAAAAGGCTCTATTACTTCTGTTCAGGCAGTTTACGTTCCTGCAGACGACCTTACTGACCCGGCTCCTGCAACGGTTTTTGCTCACCTTGATGCAACAACAGTTCTTAACCGTGCTATTGCTGAAAAAGGTATCTATCCTGCGGTTGACCCACTAGACTCAACTTCGCGTATGCTTGACCCTCAAATTTTGGGTGAGGATCACTATAAAGTTGCTCGTGGCGTTCAAGCTGTTCTTCAAAAATACAAAGACCTACAAGACATCATTGCGATTCTTGGTATGGATGAGCTTAGTGAAGAAGACAAAGTTACAGTTGATAGAGCTAGAAAGATCGAAAGATTCCTATCTCAACCATTCTTCGTTGCAGAGGTATTTACTGGAAGCCCTGGTAAGTATGTAAGCCTTGAGGAGAGCATTGCCGGATTTAAAGGCATACTTGAAGGTAAATACGATCATCTTCCTGAAGCGGCATTCTATATGGTTGGAAGCATTGATGAGGCTATCGCTAAGGCAGAAAAACTTAAGGCTTAATTTTAAAAAGGAAGCGTAATGGATAAATTACATTTAGAAATAGTAACTCCTCAGGGTCAGGTTTTTGCAAATGACGTGAGTAGTGTAGTGCTTCCGGGTAGCGAGGGTGAATTTGGCGTTTTGCCAAATCACGCCTCTTTAATATCGCTCTTAAAAGCAGGTATTATTGACATAGAAGATAAAAATAAAAATCATGATATTGTTGCTATTAACTGGGGGTATGCCAAGATAGACGAAGGTAAGGTCGTTGTTTTGGCAGATGGAGCTGTATATGTATCAGGTAAAAGCGAGAGTGAACTAGCAAATGCCCTAAATAAAGCTAAGGAGCTTATAGAGAGCATGAGTAGTGAAACAAATGCCTTTGCAGCGACAATCGCAAAAATGGAAAATATGGTGAAAGCGAAATAAGTGAGCGGAATAGATCTGTTTTTAAACTATGTCCAAAGAAGTAGCTTTATTACTATTATTGTTTTAAGCTGGTTATCTATATATTTTATAATCAGCTTTACAATACTTTTTTCAAGAATGGCAGGTATTGCGGCGTGGCAAAAACGAGAGCAAAATGCTCTTGAATCTTTGCTAATGGGTGCAAAAAATATCCCAAATGAATCAAGCTTGCGTAAATGTGCGGGAAGCAAAATTTCTCGCGAGAAGCTCAATGTTTGTATCAGTGTAGCAGAAAAAAATGCCACCAGCGGACTTACATGGCTTAGTATTATAGCTTCAACATCGCCGTTTATAGGTCTTTTTGGAACAGTTATATCGATACTTGAGACGTTTTCACAACTTGGCAACGGTGCAAATTCGTCACTTGGCGTAATAGCTCCGGCCATATCAGAGGCTCTTGTTGCAACCGGAGCTGGTATTTTTGTCGCGATCCCAGCATATACATTTAATCTACTAATTAAACGAAAAGCATACGAGCTAACAAGCACTATTGAACGTGAAGCCGATGTTTTGATCGCTTTAAAAAGAGAAGAAAACGAGATTTAGCATATATGGCTTTAAAATTTGACGAGGGGCAACCCGAGCTTAATATTACTCCGCTTGTTGATATTATGCTCGTTTTGCTCGCTATTTTAATGGTAACAGCACCAACTATAGTTTACCAAGAGGATATTGCACTTCCTGATGGTTCCAAGACCAAAACTTCTGCAGCAAAGCAAAAAGACTTGGTTGTATATATTAATGTCGAAAGAAAAGTTAGGATAGAACAGGCTTTAATAAATTTAGCCGAACTACCTGATAATGTTATTTTAATGGCTGTAAAATATGACAAATCATCACCCGTATATATAAAAGCTGATAAAAATTTAAAATACGATGATGTTATGTTTGTTTTAAAAACATTAAAAAATGCCGGTTTTAACAAAGTTGCTTTAGAAACAAACGGATAATATGTCAGATCGTTCAAAATTTCCTACGATTAGTTCGTTTTTCGTAGCTTTATCTATATATATATCAATAATTCTTGTTCTCTTCGTAAAACTTACATTTTTTACGGAGCCTGCAAAGAAATATACTGACGATAAAGATGCTTTTATGGATATTGTTATGGTTGAAAGCGAAATTGCTGAAACCATAAAAGCTCCAAAGCAAGAGGAAAAACAAAAAGAGACAAAACCTGTTCCTAAAGAGGAGGTAAAGGAAGAGCCTAAACAAGAAACTACAAACAAATCAGTTCCGCAAGAACCTTTGCCAACGCCGAGTTTGCCTACTCCAAAAGAAGAGAGTAAACCCACAGCCAAACTTCCACCTAGCCAAGATGAGCTTGCAAAAGAAGAACCAAAACCAGAAATTCCAGATATAAAAGATCTCTTTAAAAATATCGACACAGCAAAACTTAAAGAAGATAGCGGTATATCAAAACCGCAAAAAGTTCAAAGTCGTAAAAAAAGTGAAACATCAAATTCTGCTGAGCCTAGTTCACAAGCCAGCGATATAGTAAAAAGTTTACAAATAGACTCGACTCCAAAAGCTCCAAAATCACAAATGAGCGGTGTCTATGATCCGCTTATGGGAGCTATATCAAAACAGATACAAAGAAAATGGCAAAGCTATAAAGCAAATTCAAATAGTGTAGCTAAAATCAAAGCCGTTATTGACGGTAGTGGAAATTTCAGTTACGAAATCTTGGAATTGCCGCATGATGCGGCTTTTAATGAAAAGGTTAAAGAGTGTTTAGAGCGTTTAACTCGTGAGAAATTTCCTTTTTCAGCAGGTAAAACGATATCTATTAGCCTTAGTTTAGAAGATAAATTAGAATAAATTTAAAAATTTTAGATACATTACCAAAAATAAAAATCAAATGGAGAGAGTATGAAAAAGATCGTTCTTTTTTTGTGTTGTACGTTGTGGCTTTATGCCGCTGATGCTACCATGTCTATTATAAATCAAGGTATCGCACTTCCCAAAATCGCTCTGCAAGACGCAACTACGGCGGTTAGTGATCCAAGTTTTAAAGAGAAATTTTTTAAGATTATGCTTGGGGATTTAAAGGTTAGTTCTGATTTTGAGGTTATTGAAGAGCACATAGCTTCTACCTACGAAGGCACGGCTGAGACTAATACTATGGGTGGTAAAGGTGTTGAGCTTATTTTTAGATACGCTCTTGAAGGCTCGGCAAATTCACCTTTGACATTAAAAGTTAAGTTGATTAATGCAAAAACTGCAAGTGTTAAATACGAAAGAATTTATACAATGCCAGATGGTGCGAAATATCCATTTTTGGCACACAAAAGTATAGTTGAGCTGACAAATGAGTTAAATTTACCTCCTGTTGGTTGGATGGAGAAATTTATTATCTTTTCAAAATACACATCTGCAAGACAAAGTTCAATAGTTGTGGCAGACTACACACTCACATATCAAAAGACTATAGTAAGTGGCGGGCTTAATATATTTCCAAAATGGGGTGGAGCTGATCAAACTAAATTTTACTACACCTCGTATGTGAATAACAAACCAACTCTTTTTAAATATGATCTTTCAAACGGAACTAAAAGTAAAATCATAGACAGCAACGGTATGTTAATAGCTTCTGACGTTAGCAAAGACGGCAATACGATTTTGCTTACAATGGCGCCAAAAGATCAACCTGACATCTATACATACAATATCGCCAGCAAAAAACTCACCCAAGTTACAAACTATCCTGGAATAGACGTAAATGGAAATTTTGTGGATGCAGACCAAAGAGTGGTTTTTGTTTCCGATAGACTTGGCTATCCAAATGTATTTGCCATAAATTCAAACGGAAGCGGAAGTGTTGAACAGATGGTTTTTCACGGTAAGAACAACAACTCTGTAAGTACATTTGAAAATTACATAGTTTATTCTAGCCGTGAAGACAACAATGATGCCGGAACTTTTAACATCTATCTTATCTCTACTAAAACTGATTTTATAAGACAGTTAACGGCAAGTGGTAAAAATAACTACCCTAGATTTTCAAGCGATGGACAAAGTGTTGTATTTATAAAACAGCTTGGTTCTCAAAGTTCTTTGGGGGTTATTAGGCTAAATGAGAATAGAAGTTTCCAATTTCCATTAAAAATCGGTAAAATTCAGTCAATAGATTGGTAAATTTTTGTAAATTTATGGTATAATTCCACACAAATTTTAAATCATTAAAAGGATTGCAAATGAAAAAAGTAGTTCTAGCAAGTGTTGCTGTTGCAGCTTTATTGTTGAGCGGTTGTAGCTCTAAAAACCCTGAGGTAGATATGAGCGCTGACGCTAATAAAGGTGCTGATACAAATATGATGAGCGATGCTGATAGACTAGCTGCTCTTATCGCAAATATCGAAGGTCAAGTTAAAAATGTATACTTCGACTTTGACAAATTCAACATTAAAGCTGACCAACAAGGTGTTGTAAGCGGTAATGCTGTAGTATTTAATCAAGAAGAAGCAAAAGCTCTTTCTATTAAAGTAGAAGGTAACTGCGACGAGTGGGGTACTGATGAGTACAACTACGCTCTAGGTCTAAAACGTGCTAAAAGCGTAAAAGACGCTCTTGTTAGAAACGGCGTTGATGCAGATAGAGTAGCTGTTGTTAGTTTCGGTGAGAGTAACCCAGTTTGCACAGATAAAACTAAAGCATGCGACGCTCAAAATAGACGTGCAGAATTCAAAGTTCTTCCATAATTAGTAATGAATCAAAAAATATTACTTCTTGCGGCCCTAAATTTTGGGGTCGCAATCTCTCTTTTTGCTGAAGTTTCTGCATTTGATGCCGGTAATATAAACACTGCTTCGCCTTATGGTTTAACAGACGGGGAAAAAGCTGCCTTAAGTAATAGGCGTAGTGTTCAAAATATTGAAGAAAATATGAATAGTGTTTCAGAACAGCTTCAAGGTCTTCAAAGTTTGATTGAAAGCATGAGTTTAAGGATGAATAAACTTGAGCAAAGAGTTGATGACTTAGAAACTAGAGTTAACGGCGATGTAAATAACTCTGGAAATAGCCTCGCTTCACTTAAAGCCTATGTCGAAGAAACAAGAAAAATTCAAGATAGAAATTATAAAAATATAACAGACACATTAAATAAATTAAGTGGTTTGATAGATAAAAAAAATACAAATACTTCAAATAGCCAAAAAGCTTCTGATCAAAATCAAAATAAAACTAAATCAAATTTTTCAGGTAAAAATGATAAAGATGTAATGTCTGACGGTATAAAACTTTTAAATTCAAATAAAACTTCCGAAGCTGCAGAGTATTTTGAATATCTTTTGAAAAAAAACTATAAACCATCTACTTCAAATTTTTATCTAGGCGAAGTTGCATATAAGCAAAAATCATACAGCACTGCAATAAAATACTATCAAAAAAGTATAGAAGCCAACGACAAGGCTGACTATACACCAAAACTTCTATACCATACGGCGATAAGCTTTGATAAAATAGGTGACACTCAAAGCGCAAATCGCTTCTATAAGGCTCTTAAGGTCGGATACCCAGACAGTAAAGAAGCCAAAGCCTCTCCAGATCGTAATTAACATTAAACTTTTTTAGATATAATCTTATTTTTATTTTAATAAGGAGATATTTATGAGTAAAGATCAAGTCATAACTATGTTTTATGAGTTAAAGGATGCCGATAGCGGTGAAATTTTAGAGTCAAATATGCAAGGTGGCGCCGAAATTTCATTTATAACGGGTCGTGGCCACATTATAGAAAAATTAGAAGAAGAAGTTAGTAAATTAAAATCCGGAGATAGAACTGAAATTGCTATCAATGCTGCCCAAGCGTGCGGCGAATACAACGCCGAAGCTATCCAAGCTTTGCCAAAAGAACAATTCGCGGGTATTGATTTAAGAGAGGGCATGGAGCTATTTGGTCAAAATGAAGATGGCTCAAGTGTTCGTGTAATTGTTAAAGAGATTAAAGACGATGAAGTTGTAGTAGATTTTAACCATCCTTATGCGGGTCGCAACTTATTATTTAATGTTGAAATTCTAGAAGTTAGAGAAGCAACAGAAGATGAAAAGGCTACAGGCATGGTTGCCGGTGCTCACACTTGTGGTTGTGGCGGTCACGGACATGATCATGGCGATGGCGGCTGCTGCGGCGGACACGGTCATCATGAGCACGGCGATGGTGAGTGTTGTGGCGGTCACGGACATGGACATGATCATGGAGAAGGCGGATGTTGCGGTGGTCATGGCCACGATCATGATGACGATCATGGACACGGTGGCGGCTGCTGCGGTAGACACCATCATTAAGATATAGCATGAAAACAGCATTTATATTTCCTGGCCAAGGATCTCAAACTCTCGGCATGGGAAGAGAATTTTATGAAAATTTCAGTAGCTCTCGTGAGCTACTAGAACTTGCGTCAGATGAGCTAAAGATCGATTTTAAAAATTTGTTATTTGAAGAGAATGACAAACTAAACATAAGCGAATTTACCCAGCCGGCTATTGTTTTAAATTCGCTTATGACATTTTTGGCTTTCAAGGAACGCATTAGTACCTCTTCAGAATTTTCTTTAGGTCACTCACTTGGAGAATTTAGCGCATTGGCTGTTAGTGGTGCATTCGAGTTTGTAGAGGCTTTAAAGATAGTAAATTTACGAGGAAAATTTATGCAGCAAGACTGTGACGGCAAGGGTGCCGGCATGATGGTTGTATTAAATTTAGCTGATGAAACTATAAATAATATCTGCCTTGAAGCAAGAACACAAGGGCTTTGTGCCTATGCTGCAAATTTTAACTGCAACGGTCAAGTGGTGGTAGCCGGTCTTAGTTCTGATCTGGCACAACTTGAGGCAAAATTTAAGGAAGCCGGTGCAAAAAGAGCTATGCTTTTAAATATGTCGGTTGCAAGTCACTGTCCTTTGCTTGAAAATGCTTCACAAAAACTTGGCGAAGAGCTTGCAAGATATCTAAAAGATGATTTTGCTCCGGTTGTATCAAATGTAACGGCAAAGCCTTATAAAAGTCGTAACGAGGCTTTAAATTTACTTAAACAGCAACTAATCAAGCCAGTTCTTTATAAACAAAGCATAGAAAATAATCCCGTTGATATATTTGTTGAATTTGGTGCAAAGATTCTAAGCGGCATAAATAAAAAAATCACCGATACACCTACGATCAGCATTACCGATATGGCAAGTCTTGACGAGGCTGTTAAAATTTTGGAGGATAAATGATAGCAATACTTGGTGCGATGAACGAAGAGATAACGCCTATTTTAAATAGACTACAAGGCTACGAAGTTATTGAGTATGCAGGTAATAAATTTTATACATCAAACTACAACGGTAAAGATATAGTTGTTGCTTATTCAAAGATAGGCAAGGTTAATGCCGCTCTTACAGCAAGTATTTTGATACAAAAATTTAAAGCAGAAAAACTACTCTTTACCGGTGTAGCGGGCGCTCTTGCCGATGGGCTTAAGATAGGAGATTTACTTTTTGCAACAAGTCTTGTTCAACATGATTTGGATATTACGGATTTTGGTCATCCTTATGGCTATGTGCCAGGTATTGAAATTTTTACAAAAACCGATGAGGGTTTAAATGAGATAGCAAAGAGTGTCGCTAAAAAACACGCCATAGATCTTAAAAGCGGTATTATCGCAACTGGCGATCAGTTTGTTTGTCGCCAAGAGAAAAAAGACTGGATAAAAAATACATTTAATGCTTCTGCGGTTGAGATGGAGGGTGCTAGTGTAGCGCAAGTTTGCACACAATTAGATGTGCCATTTTTTATGATGCGCGCCATAAGTGATGAGGCGAGCGGTGATGCAACATGTGATTTTGACGAGTTTTTGCATACTTCGGCTGAAGTTAGTGCGGATTTTGTTCTTGACATGGTTTCGCAACTATGATAGATCTTAGCAAAAAGCTACTTCGCGTAGTCGGTCAGACGAACGCTAAATATAAAATGTTTGAGGAAAATGACAAAATTTTACTTGCGCTAAGCGGCGGTAAAGACAGTATGACCTTGGCACACTTGCTTAAGCATTTTTGCTCGGTAAGCCCGTTAAATTGGGATTTTCAAGCTGTTACCGTTAGCTATGGTATAGGTGAGAATTTTGTTCCTATAAAAGAGCATTTTAAAGAGCATGAAATTCCTTACGAGGTCATTGACACTAATATCTTTGAATTTGGTAAGGAAAAGATCCGCGAAAATACGACTTTTTGTAGCTTTTGCAGTCGTATGCGTCGCGGATATCTTTACAGTTATGCGTTAAAAAACGGCTTTAACAAAATAGCCATCGCACATCATTTAGATGATGCTGCCGAGAGTTTTTTTATGAATTTGACATATAACGGAGCTCTAAGAACACTAGCTCCAAAATATGCGGCAGAAAACGGACTAAGTGTTATAAGACCGTTAATCTTAGTTCGTGAAAGACAGCTTAGGGATTGTGCGGTTAAAAACGAAATTCCTATAATGAACGAAGAGGAGAGCTGTCCTGCTAGAACATATGGCGGCAAGTCTCCACGTGCACGAGCTGAAACTAAAGATATGCTATCAAATTTAGAGCGTGAAAATCCAAAATTTTTCATTTCATTAAAATCAGCCTTTGAAAATATCCACTCAGATACATTTTTTAAGGCATATTAAATTTGATGTCAAAATCCTTCTAGGATGATTTGATAAATTTTATTTACATCATTGTCGCTTAGTTCTATCGTGCTGTTGGTGTTAAAAAGAATTTCTATCGCTTGCTTATCAAATTCATCTCTTTTAAAACAATGTGGATGCGAGAGTAGAAAACCTCTTGTTAGGCACACTTTATCCTTGATAACTTCATCGCAAACAAAGCACTCAAATTCGGAGTGTAAACGTCCCTCGGCTTCTAAAATTCTAATATAACTTTCGATAATTAAACGTTTTGGATTGGCAAGCCCAAAGCGTTTGGCGCAAATTTCAAGCTCGTTAAAATAAATTTGATCTACACTGTCTATGTCTTTTAAATGCAGATAAAAAAGCCTCATTAATTGTTGCCATATAATAAGTTTGTCACGATTTGTGAGCCATCTAAAACCAAGATGCAAGACGCTTCTTAGTTGCGGTAAGAAATTTTGATTTTCTACAAGTTCAAAGTCGATTTTATATCCGGTCATAATATTAGCATGACGAGCGCCGTAAAACCGATAGGATTTTATAACATTTTCTTCCGTTAGAATATACACCAAAAGGTCTTCGTCTTTAACCTTTTGCGTATGTATGATGTAGCCTTGCATCTAAGCAAAAAAACTCTCTATCAATGCTCGCATGACGCCAGTATCTTCGATACGGTTTATCTCGTTGCGAAAATTTGTAGCCTCGCTCATGCCTTTGCTGTATTGGTGTAGATGTTTGCGAAATATATTACTTCCACGTTCGCCGTAATGCTCTATCATTGCGTCAAAATGAGCCAAGATGATCTCTCTTTTTAAATTTATATCTACACTTTTGCCACTTTTTATCTCATTAAATATCCATGGCTTGCCGATACTTGCTCTTCCTATCATGAGGGCGTCGCAGTTTGTGGTATTTAAAATTTCATCAGCATTTTGTGCGTTTATATCTCCATTTGCTATAACGGGAATTTTAATGGATGATTTTACTTGTGCAATAGCGTCGTAATCAACTTGCGCGCTATAGCCACCGGCTCTTGTTCGTCCATGGATCGCAATGTAGTCAGCTCCAGCATCTTCACATGCTTTTGCGATGCTAACATGGTTTTTTTCGTTAAAACCAAGCCTTATTTTTACGCTTGTTAGTTTTTTATTGGAGGTTTCTTTTATTGTTTTTATTATTTGTTTTAAAAGTTCAAGATCGTTTAAAAGCGCCGATCCTGCACATTGGCGTACAACCTTTGGCACAGGACATCCGCAGTTTAGGTCTATGCCGTCTATATCGTCAAATTTATTGATTATTTGAACGGCTTTTTTGATGTTTGCTACATCGCTACCTGCTATTTGCACGATATATGGATTTTCATTTGGAGATTTCTTAAGCATTTCTAATGTTTTATCGGAGCCTTCATAGACCAATGCATTTGCGCTTATCATCTCGCTTACTGTCACATCACAGCCAAATTTCTTAACAACGCTGCGCAAAGGCAGGTCGGAAAAGCCTGCCAATGGAGCTAAAAATAGAGGTTTTTTAGAAAAGTCGATCATTTATAAAACAAAGAGGTGGATACTATCTTGCCGTTATCTCGTAAAAATAATAGAGTTTTTATCTCTTTAAACTCGTCGTTATCGCTACCTTCTATTGCATCTCTTACTTTGTCTATCATTTGAAGCTCATATAGGGCATATATGTAAGCTTCCTCTGCATCTGCATGATCAGTTTTTAACTGTTCAAATACCGCAATAAATGCATCCGGTTTTAGTTTGTCTTTTAGTAAAATAGCTGATTTTACGTATTGTTCTTTTGTTATTTTGACATTATTAAGTAGCTCAACTATCTCGTCTTTTTCTAAGGCTATCTCATCATTAACAAACCTACTTACGATAAGCATTATCTCGTCAGCGCTAAGGCTAAAATTTGCTCTTTTTATCTCTTGATAGCTTGTTGTTTTTATCATTTTCTCGCGCACCGCTTTAAGTAAAGACTCGTCTGCATTTGAAGAATTTTTTAAAATTTCAGCGTAGTAGTTGCTTAGTTTTTCTACTTTATTTACTTCGTTCTTTAAATTTAGAGGATTTTCTTTTGGAAGTTTAAATTTTTTGATATCAACAACGTCGCCGTTTTGAACACTTTTTACATTTTGTATTACGCTATTTATTTCAGCATCTTCGATACTAGTGTCTTTGTTTTGATTCCAAGGAGACAGTATGCGAAGTATTTGAGCTGGAATTTTATAAATATCTGTTTTAAATTCTTTGTTTGACTCAAGACCAAGTAAAATTTCTTTTGTCATCTCTTTATATAATGCACCGTCTTTTTTGATGTTTCTTTTATATCTATACATACTAAAACTGTGATAAAGTATATGAAGCACTGCAAGCAGCGAAAAGAGCGCAACTGGAAGCATAAACCATATAGCAAGAGGAAGGGTTAAAGAGTAATCTAAAAGGTTAAATGTATGTTCAGAGTTATCTAGCGTGTATATAAATGCGCCGACCAAACAAACGTAAATGACAGAGTAGATAAAAAATCGTCTAGTTTTCATCCGATATCCTTTATTTTTTGGCTGTTTTTTCAACTATTTCACGACATGTTATGCAGTATCTTGCATGTGGTTTTACTTTAAGCCTAGCCATGCCTATCTCCTCTTCACACATTTCGCAAATTCCGTAGGTATTGTTAAAAATTTTACTCAAAGAGAGTGCTATCTCGTCAAGTTCGGCTCTTTGTTGAGCTGAGATTGATTGTTCGATTAATTGATCGGTATTGATGGAAGCTATGTCAAATTCGTCACTTACGCCACTATCTCTTAAGCCGTTTACCTCACTTGCAGCATCGTCAATGTTCTTTTTTATTTGAATTTTTCTATCTTCAAGAAGTTTCTTAAAAAATTCTAAATCTTTTTGTGTCATCTATGTCCTTTATTTATGATAGGGATGGTTTGCATTTATACAAAGTCCTCTAAAAATTTGCTCAAATAGCATGAGCTTGGCTATCTTGTGCGCCAATGTCATCGGGCTTAGACTAATGATCTTGTCTGCTTTATTTTTTAAATTTTCACTAAGGCCGTAAGCGCCACCGATGAAGAAGTTGATTTGATTGTTGTTTTCAAAAATTTTTGCAAAATCTTTGCTGTTTAAACTGCTTCCGCGCTCATCAAGCATGATGCAGTAGCCTTTTAAATTTGGCTCATAAACTTCGTCATAAGCCTTTAAAGCATCATTTACTCCTATGCTTTGAGCCTTTGCGATTTTATCATTAAAAAGTATTTTGTCTTTAATATTTGCAAATTTAGCCGACATTTTTATATACTCTTTGATCTCTTTTTCAAAGTTATCGGCTTTTGTTTTTTGTATACTAAAAACAGAAATTTCCAACATTTAGCCTTTGTTTTTTAACTTTAATTCAAACGGCTTATCGTTAGAATTTAAAAATTCTTGATTTTCCAACTCATCAAGGGTTGGTTTTTTGTGCTTAAGCGGTGCGTTGTTTGTTAAAAATTTTATCATATCGCTTATAAATTTCTTATGTTCGTTTCTAGGAACGATAGCATCGATAAGTCCGTGTTCTAGTAAAAATTCAGCCCTTTGAAAACCGTCCGGCAGATCAGCTCCGATAGTTTGTTTTATAACACGCTGTCCTGCAAATCCTATAAGTGCACCGGGCTCTGCTATGATAATATCTCCAAGCCATGCAAAACTAGCGCTTACACCACCCATGGTAGGGTCTGTTAGGACAGAAATGTAAGGAATTTTAGCCTCATCAAGAAGCTTAAGAGCTGCAGATGTTTTTGACATTTGCATTAAAGAAAATGTGCTTTCTTGCATTCTTGCTCCGCCTGAAGCGCTTATGATAACTAATGCTTCTTTCTTTGTGATAGCGCGCTTGATGGCACGAACGATCTTTTCTCCCTCTACCGAGGCAAGAGACCCACCCATAAAGCCAAAGTCAAATACCACAAGTTGGATACCAACACCTTCGCATTTCGCTTCTCCGCAAATTACTGAGCTGTTTCGTCCTGTCTTTTCACTACTTTCGCTAATACGCTTTTTGTAAGATTTTTTATCAACAAAATTTAGCGGGTCAACAGGCTTTAAATTTGCATCAAATTCAATAAATGTGCCTTCATCGCATATAAGTTTTATACGTTCTTCCGGTTTTAATCTCATGTGGTGAGCGCACTTTGGGCATACGTTAAAACACGCCTCAACCTCTTTATAATACATTAACGAGTGACAGTGGTCACACTTTACCCAGTGAGTTGGCGCCTCTTCCGGGCGTGGCTGCGTTTTTCGTATTTTGGAAAAAATATCGGTAAAATTCATTTTCTGACCTACTTAATTACAAAATTGTTCGGATTATATCTAAAATTGCCTTTTTTTTTCTTATAGGTGATTTAAATTTATAAAAATATTGTCTTTATGTTTTTGGTATATAAGGAGGGGCGACGCGGAAATTTCCGCGTCAAAGAGATTAAAATCTTCTTCCGATAGTAAATTCAAATGTGTTTGTTTCGTCGTTATGTTTTTTATCAAGAGCTCTTGCAAAGATAAGTTGTAGTGGTCCAATAGGTGTAACCCACTCTATACCAGCACCGACGGATGAACGTTTTATCTCGTTTAGGTTTTTCTCTCCGATCATACCGTAGTCATAAAACAATACGCCACGCATTTTAACGCGCTCTATTAATGGAATACTTAACTCAACAGAGTTATTAAAGGCTATTTGACCACCTGTTTCATACCATTGTCCATCTTTGGCTAGCACTTTTGGAGAGACGCTTCTACTTTCATATCCACGTAAATTTCTAATGCCGCCAAGGTATAATTTTTCGTTGATAGGCACATATCCATTATCCCATATCTTGCCAAAATTTGACTTATATCTGATGATTAGGTCATAGTCGATATATTCTCTAAGACCTAGATAATAGTTGAAATTTGTTCTATTTTTAAAGAATTCCTCATCTCCGCCAAGACCGGCAGCTTCAAGAGAAGTGCCTGCGATAATACCGCGACGAGGCAGATAGTAGTCGTCTGTGCTGTTGTATGAGATAGCTGGTATTATAGAGCTTTTTATGTTTCTGCCCTCTTTATATCCTACCTCTTTTAAGACATCTTTTAGTCCTTGTATATCACTTTGTTCTATGACATATGTTAGAGAGGCATTTAAATTTCTTGTAAGTTTTCTACCGACTGTGGTACTAAAGCCGTATGATTTTTCATCATAACTATCCCAGTCGTAATCGTTTGCATAGATGCTTCCGCCCCAGCTGTATTCTGAGTCAAATACACGCGGGTTTGTAAGGCTGATTTGTCCTGAAAGTTCATCGTCGCTTTTGTCTATACTGATGGTTCCTTGCATGCCAGAGCCAAATATATTTGTATCAGAAAGTGAAGCGTTTAAAAGTAGACCGTCAGAGCTACCATAGCCGATACCACCACTAATGGTTCCTGTAGACGCCTCTTTAACTTCAACTGTTAGATCTACTGTGTTTTTATCTACTCGCTCTTCTTTGATATCAACATCATCAAAGTAGCTCGTTCTTTTTAGTGCATCTTTTGAGTCTTGAAGATCGGTTCTGCTATATAAATTTCCCTCGGTTAGATATAGTTCTCGTCTAACAACGCGGTCAACAGTGCGGTCGTTGCCTGAAATTTGAACATTTCTTATATATACTTGTTCGCCGGGATCTACTTCGTATTCGATATCAACCGTTTGGTTGTTTTCGTATTTTTGAGTTTTTGGATAGACCTTAACAAACGCATAACCTTTATCGGCTACTAAGTCATCAAGCTTTTTCATGTCTTGACGAAGACGAGCCGAATTCATGCGGTCGCCAGGCTCGAGCTTAAAGTCTTTTAAAATTTCATCCGTATCAAGCTCAAGTTCACTTGGTGCATTTATGCCGACTTTTGCCACGTCATAAGGTTTACCTTCGTGGATATAGTAAGTAAGATCGGCTGTGTAGTTATCAAAAGATGAGTTTAGATAAGGCGAAGATACGGTTGCGTCAAGATAGCCTTTTTGAAAGTATCTATCTTGAATTCTTGCAGGATCATTGGGAAGCTCTTGAAGCTTGACTTTGCCGTCATTCCTGCCCCACATCCAACCCATAAATTCACGACTTTTGTTTGCTACAAGCGGCTCCATGTCACTGTAGTCGAATTTTTGTGCGCCTATTAAATTTACTTTATTGATTATCATGTTTTCGCCGCGGTTTACGTTCATTGTTATAAACAGTGAGCTTTCATTGCCTGCAACAGCCTCTTTTTGCACATCTACAACCGTGTCAAAATAGCCTTTTGATTCGTAATATTGGCGAATTCTCTCTTTTGTTTTTTCTATGATCAAGTCGTCATACATATTGCCGGGCTTTATGCTTATTAAAGACTCGATAGCTGTTTTGTCGTTTGTTACTACACCTTTTATGTCAAGTCTTGCAATGCTTGGCTTTTCTTTTATGTTTACGGTTATGTTGCCTTTATTATCCGTGTCTATCCAGATGTCTTGCATGTAGCCTTGTTTATAAAGGTTCATTATCGCCCTGTCTGTCGCATCGCCGGTAAGCTCGTCTCCTACTTTAAGACCCATTATATCCTTTGCGACTTCTGGTGAAAGGTGGATAAGTCCTTTGAAATTTATAGACTGAATTTTTTCCGCATTTAGGCCGCTTAGAGCCAAAAGTACTAAAAATAAGCTTTTTTTCATTAAATTTAACCTAAATATTGAGTATAAAGGCGTATAATATCATATTTATTTTTAAAATATATAAAAATTGACAAAATTTAAAAGGGCGTTAAATATGAAAGTTGGGATAGTTGGACTAGGATTAATCGGCGGCTCATTGGGGCTTGCATTAAAGGATGAAAAGCTTATATCTTGTGTTAGTGGATATGACATAAAACAAGAGCATCAAAGCAAGGCGCTAGAGCTAGGACTTGTGCATGAAATTTTAACTCTTGACGAGATGAAAAGAAAATGCGACATCATCTTTCTTGCTATACCGGTTGAAGCGATAATCCAAACTATGCAAAATTTAAACGATATCAGCGATGATACTACGATTATTGATTTTGGTTCTACAAAACAAAAGATCATCCAAGCCGTTCCAAAAGAAATTCGTAAAAATTTTATACCGGCTCACCCGATGGCGGGAACTGAATATTCTGGGCCGGAAGCCGCGTTTAAAAGTCTTTATAAGGATGCAGTTGTTGTGGTTTGCGACTTTGAAGAAAGTAGTGAAAAGCATGTTAAGCGCTCGGTTGAGTTGTTTTCTCATCTTGGTATGAAGATCGTCTTCATGAGCGCAAAAGAGCACGATCATCATGTCGGTATAATCTCGCATCTGCCTCACGCTATCGCATTTTCTTTGGCAAGTGGCGTTTTAAAAGAAGAGGACACAAGGCATATTATGGCGCTTGGAGGCCCTACATTTCGTGGTATGATCCGTGTTGCAAAAAGTTCTCCTATAATGTGGAGTGATATTTTTAAGCAAAATAAAGACAATATTTTAGAGGCGATTAAAATATTTAAAAACGAACTTAGCGAATGCGAAAAACTAGTTCAAAACGAGCAGTGGAACGAACTTTACGACTGGATGAGTCAGGCTAGAAAGATACGCGAAATTTTATGATTAACTTAAAATTTATTCGCTTTTTTGTAAAATTCACGAAAAATTTAAGGGTGATTTGAATGAGAAGACAGGGTTTTAGCGGGTTTTTTGTAGTTTTGATTTTATTGATCATGGTTATAGGCGGAGGTATTTTTTATCTTTTAGGTTCTAATAATTTTGAAAGAAACAAGCCTATTATCGGTATAAAAGATAAGGTTTATTGGAATTTAAGATCACCAATGAATATTAAATTTCAAGATGACAGCGGAGTCAAATTTGTTCGTATAAGCATGAATGACGGACAAAACGACCTAACTGTACTAAATCAAGTAATCGACAATCCAACGCAGCAGCTTGACATAAATTTAACATTTCCTAAGACCGGTTTTTTTAGCGCAAAAGAGACCTATGAGATGACGATAGAAGCTGTTGATACAAGCAGGTGGAATTTCTTTTCAGGTAATAAATCAGAAAAAAAAGTTCAAGTTATACTCGATACTACAAAACCCGAGCTTTACGTGCTTTCTCAGTCGTATTCTATATCAAAAGGCGGTAGTGCGGTTGTTGTATTTAAAGCAACTGATAACGAAATGAAAGAGGTTTTTGTCCAAACTAGCTATGGGAAGCAGTTTAAAGCAATACCTTTTTATCAAGAAAATTATTATATGGCTGTGCTTGCATGGCCGGTTAATGTCGAGAATTTTAGTGCGGATGTGATAGCGAGGGATTTTGCGGGCAACGAAAGCAAGGCTCACGTTAGATATTTTTATCAAAATGTAAAATACAAAACATCTACAATCGCGTTAAAAGATAATTTCTTGGATGGTAAAATTTCAGATCTTACAGACCAATACGCAAAAGATGCGTTAAATTTATCACGTCTTGAGAAGATGAAATTTATAAACGAAACTTTGCGAAATGAAAATAATAAAAAAATCTCCGAGATAACATCTAATGTTGATGCAAATTTAATTAGCGACTTTGCGGTTAATACTTTTTATCCGTTAAGAAACGGTAAAAAAGTGGCTGACTTTGCGGATCATAGGTATTATACATACAACGGACAACCTGTTAGTGAGTCTTGGCACATGGGAATAGATTTTGCTAGCGTAGCACAAGCTCCTATCGTTTCAAGTAACGCAGGCCGGGTGGTTTTTGCGGGAGATAATGGAATTTATGGTTTAAATATCATAATAGATCACGGTTTTGGTATCTACTCTTTATATGCACACTGTTCAAGCTCTAATGTAAAAGAGGGAGATAGTGTTGCTCCAGGAGAGCAGATCGGAACAACCGGGATAAGCGGACTTGCGCTTGGAGATCATTTGCACTTTGGAATTTTGGTGCAAGGCGAAGAAGTAAGGCCGCAACAATGGATGGATAAAAAGTGGATAAAGGATAATGTTACCGATGTTCTTGATGCTGCTAAAAAAATGATAGACAAGAAATAATTTGCAAAAATAACTTTAAAATGCTATTATTTCACGATTAAAATTTATAAAGGAAAATAGTTGAAACAAACTACTATTGCAAGAAGGGTCGAGACCGTAGGTATCGGGCTTCACAAGGGTGAGCCGATACATTTAGCGCTTGAGCCTCTTGATGCAAATATGGGTATAATTTTTCATAGAACCGACCTGGGTATAAGTTTTAAAGCCGAGCCGTCAAATGTAGTAAACACTCAAATGGCAACGGTTGTCGGAAATGAAAAAGGTTTTGTAAGCACGATAGAACATTTGTTAAGCGCGATAAACGGATACGGCATAGATAATATTAGAATTTTGCTTGATGCAAATGAAATTCCAGTCATGGACGGTAGCGCGATAAGTTTTTGCATGCTACTTGACGAAGCTGGCGTAGTTCAACTTGACGAGGGCAAAAAGGTTATCTTGGTGCGTCGTGAAGTAGAGGTTGCTGAGGGGTCTAAATTTGTTAGAACACTGCCTTCTTTAAACCCAAAATTTGACTACACTATTAAATTTAACCACCCGGTTATCGGCGAACAAAGATATGTTTTTGAATTTAGTAAGACAAATTTCATCAAAGAGATAGCAAGGGCAAGAACGTTTGGATTTTTAAAAGATCTTCAAATGCTTCAGTCTCAAAATTTAGCTCTTGGCGCTTCGCTTGATAATGCAGTAGCCATAGACGATAATAGAATTTTAAATCCTGAAGGGCTAAGGTTTGAAAACGAATTTGTAAGGCATAAAATTTTAGATGCCATCGGCGATCTTAGCTTACTTGGCGCACCTTTGCTTGGCGACTACGTCGCATTTGCAGGTAGCCATGACTTAAACCACAAGCTAACGTTAGCGATCTTAGCTGATGAGAAAAACTACGAAATGGTAACGCTAAGCGGCGAATTGCTAAAAGACTACCAAAGGGTTTTTGCATAAAAAATATCGATATTCTTGTCGTTTCATTAGTCTCGCCTCTTATGGTGGGACTATATGAAAACGGCGTAAAATTTAAAGAAATTTCCACCCAAGATCATGTCAGCGAAGCTCTGGTAGAGATGTTAGAAGAGCTAGATAAAGACTATAATATACAAAAAATAATCTATGCAAATACACCTGGAAGCTTTATGGGTTTAAAGGTGGCTTATGTGATTTTAAAGACCTTTTGCGAGGTTAGAGGCTGTGAGTTTTATGCGGTAAGCGGATTTGATCTAAATGAAAACAACCCAATAAGAGCAAACAAAAAATTAAGCTTTGTAAAGTATGATAATAAAATTATGCTTGAAGAAAAAGAGCCCGTAAAATTTAAACTTCCTCAAATTTTAGATAAATTAAAACTAAATTCAGATACACTACCTGATTATATTATACAAGCGGTTTAGGAGTCTTTTTGAATATCATAGTTCCCGCAACTAGTGCAAATTTGGGGCCTGGTTTTGACGCACTAGGGCTTAGTGTCAGTCTTTATAACGAAGTTAGTATACAACCTGCAAAATTTAGCTCCGTTTCCATTAATGGCGAAGGTAGTGAGAATGTAAATTTAAAAAGAAATAATCTTTTTATCAGCATATTTAATGAAATTTTTACCGAACTTACCGGAGAAAATGAAAATTTTAGAGTAGTTTTTGATAATAAAATCCCATTTTCCAGAGGACTAGGAAGTAGTTCTGCAGTTATTGTCGGGGCCATAGCGAGTGCGTATGTGATGGCTGGATTTAAGGCAGATAGGCAAGTTGTTTTAAACAGAGCTTTAACTTATGAAAATCACCCTGACAATATCACTCCCGCAACTCTTGGCGGGTTTATAAGTGCGGTTGTTGACAGTGGCAGAGTTTATGCCAGTAAATTTGAAGTAGACGATAGTCTAAAAGCCGTGGTTGTTATACCAAATGTTGCCATGAATACTAATCAATCAAGAAGCATTTTACCTAAAAACTACACGATAAAAGAGTGTGTAAACAACCTATCTCATGCTGCGTTTTTAACATCTTGTTTTTGCTCTAAGAGATATGATCTTTTAAAGATAGCGTGTAAAGATATGATGCATGAAGAAAGGCGTATGAGCGCACTTGATGAGTTGTTTGAAGTTAGAAAGCTAGCTTATGAAAACGGTGCGTTAATGAGCTCTTTATCAGGTTCTGGGTCTAGCTTTTTAAATATCGTTTATGCAAACGACGCTCAAAATTTTAGAAATAAATTAGCCGGTAAATTTAATAAATTTAGGGTTGAAATTTTTTCATTTGACAACGACGGTTTTCAAATAATACAAAGCTAAAAAAAAGCAAAAAAAAGATATAATGAATAAGAACAGCCCTATAAGAACGTGTGTTTCATGCAAAAGCAAAATGCCTCAAATAATATTAAAAAGATATAGAGTTATAAGCGGTGTGATACAAACCGGAAAAGGCGACGGTCGCAGTTTTTATTTGTGCGACAAATGTTTACAAAAAGACGAAAAAATTTTAAAAAAAATACTTGACAGATATATAAAAAGCGTTATCGGCTTAGAAGCGTCAAATTTAAAGGAGAAACTCTTAAATGAGCAGTGTTAGAATTTCAGAGATAGCAAATGAACTTGGCTATCCAAATAAAGAAATAGTCGAAAAGGCTCAAGAGCTAGGACTTAATGTAAAAACGCACTCAAATTCAGTTAGTTTTGAGGAAGCCGAGGCTATATATGAATACGTTCAAACAGGTATCGTGCCTGATAAATTTAAGAAAAAGAAGGGCGAAAGTAAGCCTAAAAAAGAGTCTAAGATAGATGTAAGCAAAGACGATAAGCCTTCTAAAAAACCAACTCAAAGCTCTAAAAAAGTTGAAACAGTTGAAGTAAGGCAGCCAAAAGAGACAAAAAAAGAAGACGCTCAAACTAAGGCACAAGAGCCAAAAATAGCTACAAAAGAGAGCGCTCGAGTAGAGGTAAAAACCACTGAGCAGGCACAAGCTGAGCAGAAAAAAGAGGAGCAAAAACCAAAAGAAACTCTTGCTGATGTTAGTCAAAAACGTCGCGGACTTGTAATAGTTAAAAAGCGCAAAGAGGTTGAACCAACTCCTTTAAAAGCGCAAAGCAAAGTTCAAAGTGCACAGGCCGAGCAGGTCAATTCTTTAAAAAGCATGTTTTCAAGTAGTGATGAAAGTTTATCTCGCAAGAAAAAAAAGGATGTTAAAAAACAACCTGTAAATTCAAAAAAAGATAGCAGTGAAAGAGTTGAACTTCTTGGAGGAAGCGACTTTGGTGATATCGTTCTTGAAGATGATAATGTAGTTGTTTTACCTGATTTTACATTTAAAACCCCAACTCCTCAGCCAACACAAAAAACAAAACAGCCACCCGTTCTTAAAAACTCACAAAACGCACCTTCAAATCCTTTTGAGGGCGGCATACAAAGACGCGCCAGGAAAAAACATAAGAAGCCGGAAAAAAATCAAAACAGCGATATTGTAACCTCTGTTAATATCCCAAAAGAGATCCGTGTATATGAATTTGCCGAGAAATTAAACAAACAACCTAGCGAGATAATCGGTAAGCTATTTATGCTTGGCATGATGACTACTAAAAATGACTTTTTGGATGAGGATGCGATTGAAATTTTAGCTGATGAGTTTAATGTTGAGGTTAACATTATCGACGATCAAAAAGAATTTGACTATGTCTCCGCCTATGAAGAAGAGATAAAAGATGATGAGAATTTGGTATTACGTGCCCCTGTTATAACCATTATGGGACATGTTGATCATGGTAAAACTTCACTACTAGACTATATCCGCAAGTCACGTGTTGCTTCAAGTGAAGCAGGGGGTATCACTCAACACGTTGGTGCATATATGGTAAATAAAAACGGCAAAAATATAACATTTATCGACACCCCGGGACACGAGGCGTTCACTGCGATGCGTCAAAGAGGCGCAGGAGTTACCGATATTGTTATTATCGTTGTAGCTGCCGATGATGGCGTAAAGCCTCAAACAAAAGAGGCTGTGGCTCACGCAAAAGCAGCTGGTGTGCCTATAATCATTGCCATAAACAAAATGGATAAAGAAGCGGCAAATCCAGATCTTGTAAAAACAGGACTTGCCGAGCTTGATATAATGCCTACCGAGTGGGGCGGTCAGCACGAATTTGTGCCGATTTCTGCTAAAACCGGTATGGGTATAGATGATTTGCTTGAGATAGTGCTTTTACAAGCTGAAATTTTAGAGTTAAAAGCAAATCCAAAAGCCAATGCAAAGGCTACTGTAGTTGAGAGCTCGTTACAAAAAGGAAGAGGCTCAGTTGCTACTATAATCGTTGAAAACGGCACGCTTCGTGTAGGGGATACCGTTGTTGCGGGTGTGGCATACGGTAAGATAAGAAGCTTGCTTGATGATCAAGGCAAGACCCTAAAAGAGATAAAACCTGGAGAGTGTGGTGTTATCGTAGGTCTTAGCGAGGTAGCTGAAGCGGGCGAGACGCTTATAGGTGTTAAAACAGACAAAGAAGCACGCGAATATGCCCAGAAAAAGGCTGAATACCTACGTCAAAAAGAACTTAGCAAATCAACAAAAGTCAGCCTTGATGAGCTTAGCGCTAAGATCGCCGAGGGTGAACTAAAAACTCTACCTGTTATCATAAAAGCAGACGTTCAAGGCTCGTTAGAGGCACTCAAGGCTAGCTTGGAGAAATTAGCCAACGATGAGGTAAAAGTAAATGTTATACATTCAGGCGTTGGCGGCATAACTCAAAGTGACGTATCTTTAGCAAGCGCAAGCGCAAACTGCGTTATACTCGGTTTTAACATACGTCCGACAGGCGAGATAAAAGAAAAGGCCAAAGAGAGTGGTGTTGAGATAAAAACATACAATGTTATCTATAATCTAATCGATGACGTTAAGGCTATCTTGGGTGGTTTAATGTCTCCGATTATCCGCGAAGAGCAGCTTGGTCAGGCTCAAGTTCGCCAGGTTATAAATGTCCCTAAAGTAGGTATGATAGCAGGTTGTATGGTAACTGAGGGCACTATAAACCGCGGAGCTAAAATTCGTCTTATTAGAGACGGTGTTGTTGTTTATGAAGGCACGGTTAGCTCGCTTAAACGCTTTAAAGATGATGTTAGAGAGGTTGCCAGAGGTTATGAGTGCGGTGTCGGTATAGAGGGCTATAACGACATACGAGAAAATGACTATATCGAAAGCTTTAAAGAGACACAGGAGCAAGCTACTTTATGAATGCAAACGAGATAAAGCGCCTACGTACTGAAAGCATACTAAAAGAGCTTATACCAGAAGCTCTTGCTACGCTTGATGATGAATTTTTAAAAGGACTTTGTGTAACGGATGTCGAGTGTAAAAAAGGCAGATACGATGCATTTGTATATCTTGATAAAACGGGTTTTGACGAACGTGAACAAAATTACATCCTAGGACATCTAAAGCGTGTTTCAAAACTCTTGCAAAACCATTGTATGGCGGCTGAGGGTTGGTATAGGGCGCCGAATTTTCATTTTAAATTTGATGACAGGTTAGAGTATCAAAACCACATGGATAAACTTTTTGACAAAATTTCAAAGGATTTAAATAAAGATGAATGAGTTACAAGAGCTTGTTAAGCAGTGCGGTGTCGAGCTTTACGACACCGAAATAGCAAATGAAAACAGCAAGGTTATCTATAGAGTTTATATCACAAAAGAGGGCGGAGTAAGTCTTGATGAGTGCGAGAGCGTGAGCAGGCTGCTTTCCCCGATATTTGACGTTACGCCTCCTGTTTCTGGAGAATACACCCTTGAAGTAAGCAGTCCTGGACTTGAGCGCAAACTAAGCTTACCAAAGCACTTTAAAGCAAGTATCGGCGAGCTTGTAAAAGTCCAAGCTGCTGAGCTAAAAATTTTAGGAAGACTTGTAAAAGCCGACGAAGAAAACATCTGCATTGAAAATGACGAAGGAATTTTTGAGATCAAAATTTTAGATATTAAAAAAGCAAAAACATATTTGGAGTGGTAAATGTTAAGTGATATCGAGATCACACATCAGGCTAAATTAGAGCATATTTCAAAGATTGGTGAAAAGCTGGGGCTAAAAGAGGACGATATCGAACTTTATGGCAAATACAAAGCCAAAATCACTCCACACTTAAAAGAGTCTAACTCAAAACTTATCCTGGTAACAGCTACCAACCCAACACCTTTTGGCGAGGGTAAGACTACCACTTCTATAGGATTAGCCGATGCGTTAAATTTGCTTGGCAAAAAAGTCTGCTTAGCTCTTAGAGAGCCTAGTCTTGGACCTGTTTTTGGTATAAAAGGCGGTGCGGCAGGAGGCGGTTACTCTCAACTTGCACCAATGGAAGATCTAAATTTGCATTTTACGGGTGATTTTCACGCTATAACATCTGCAAACAACCTTATTTCGGCTATGATCGATAATAGCCTGCATCAAGAAAATCCTCTTAAAATAGATAAAATCTTATGGAAGCGTTGCATGGACATGAATGACCGCGCGCTTAGATTTATAACGGTTGGACAAGGCGGAAAAGCCGATGGTGTTGAACGCGAAGATGGGTTTAATATAACAGCGGCAAGTGAGATAATGGCGATACTTTGTCTTGCTACAAGCCTTACTGATTTAAAAGAGAAAATTTCAAACATAATGGTTGCTTACGACATTGACGGCAAGCCGATTTATGTGCGCGACCTAGGTTGTGCGGACGCAGTTTGTATACTTTTAAAAGATGCGATCAAGCCAAATTTATTTCAAACGATCGAACATACGCCAACCTTGGTTCACGGTGGACCGTTTGCTAATATAGCTCACGGTTGCAACTCTATAATCGCAACTAAAACCGCGTTAAATTTAGCTGAATATGTTGTGACTGAAGCCGGTTTTGGCTCAGAGTTGGGAGCTGAAAAATTTATAGATATAAAATGTGCAAAAGCCGGATTAAAGCTTGACGCGGTCGTTTTGGTGACAACAATCAGATCGCTTAAATACAATGGAAATGCAGATAAGAGCGAGATAAGTGTGCCAAACATGAGAGCGCTTAAAGAGGGTATCGCAAATCTTGGTGGTCATATAGAAAATTTAAAAGACAAATTTGGTTTAAATTTGGTTGTGGCGTTAAATAAATTTGGATTTGATGTTGACGATGAGATAAATTTTGTTCGCGAATACTGCGCTAAAATGGGCGTTAAAATGGCAGTTTGCGAAAATTTTGCCAAAGGTGGTGAGGGTGGAGTAGAGCTTGCAAATTTTGTTTTAAAAGAGCTTAAAAAGCCAAGTCATGTAAATTTTATATATAAAGCAAGTGACGACATAAAAACCAAAATAACAAAAGTAGCTACACAAATTTACGGCGCAGATGATGTTATTTTTGAAGACATGGCACTTAATAAGCTTGATAAGATAAGCTCTTTAGGGCTTGATAATTTGCCTGTTTGTATAGCAAAAACGCAGTATAGCTTTAGTGACGATGCTAAGCTTTTGGGACGAGCAAAGGGCTTTAAATTTAGCGTAAAAGATCTTGAAATTCGCACCGGAGCCGGTTTTATCGTGGCAGTGTGCGGCAAGATAATGTTGATGCCGGGGCTTTCAAAAAAACCAAGCGCTATGGATATGCGCATAGATGAAAACGGCGTTATAAGCGGACTTGCGTGATATTAGCTTAATAATAATCCTTTCTTTTTGGTTATAGCGAGTATAGACGTTTGGCATTTATACTCGCTTTTAAATTTAAAAACATCGTTTTGAAATTCAGAGTTATTAAAATTTAAAGGGCGTAGATGAGTGATGAATTTTATATGAATTTAGCCTTAAATGAGGCTTGGAAGTATCAGATCCTAACCTATCCAAACCCTGCAGTCGGTTGTGTCGTGCTTGATAAAAGCGGTAAAATTTTGAGCATAGGTGCTCACAAAAAGGCTGGTTTTTTACACGCAGAGCCAAGTGCGATCTTGCTTGCACTTTGTGAGATAAGTGATGATTTTTTACATAAATTTATACTAAACTACGATCAAAAATTTAACACAAATTTTTTGGATATTTCAGACAAACATGAGCTTCTTGAAAAGCTTAAAGAAGTGTATTTAAACGTGGTTTTTACTTATGATTTTATAATGCAAAATCACGGTGATTTATTAGACGGTGCAAAGGCTTATGTTACGCTTGAGCCCTGCTCACATTATGGCAAAACCCCTCCTTGTGCGAATTTGTTTGTGCAGTTAAAATTTGCCGAGGTTGTGATATCTTGCGAAGATAAAAACAAAATCGCAAGTGGTGGAATTTCTATCTTGCAAAATGCCGGGATAAAAGTGAAAGTAGGCGTTCTAAAACAAGACGGAAGCATGCTTTTAAAGCCGTTTTTAAGTTGGCAAGAGGGGAATTTTAGCTTTCTTAAGGTTGCTTTATCGGTAAATGGCGCGGCAACTGGCGGAGTGATCTCAAACGAGACCAGTCGCGCTCACATGCACAGCATAAGAAGTATTGTAGATCTGCTAGTTAT
This sequence comes from Campylobacter sp. RM9328, assembly GCF_012978615.1. Taxonomy (NCBI): domain Bacteria; kingdom Pseudomonadati; phylum Campylobacterota; class Epsilonproteobacteria; order Campylobacterales; family Campylobacteraceae; genus Campylobacter; species Campylobacter sp. RM9328. Next base: position 66,661 of record NZ_LIWF01000010.1, read on the forward strand.
TGGTGGAAATACCGTAAGAATAGATCGTCCAAAACTTGATGCAAGACTTGTAAAAAATGGCAAAAGTCCAAATGTGCTAATCTTTTCTAGAGAGCAAAAATTTGACGAGAGCTTACCTCTTTTTCATGTCAAAGGACGCGAAGTTGAAATTTCAAATTCTCTCTTAAGAGCCAAAAAATCACCCCTTGTTATGTATGAAGGGGCGCAGGAATTTTTAAATTTAGCCAAAAACGGTGCATTACCAAACGTAAAATGGCTTCTTTTATACCAAAGTTCAAATTTCAAAAACGAGCCGAATTTGCTTTCACAAATTTATTTAAAGTCCGTTTTTAGGTCAAATTTTGCAGATGATAGCTACGGTTGGTATGAGATAGTCTAACTATCTCATTTGTGTATTAAAAAGTAAATTTGCCATCGAATTTACGCCTTGGCTTGTAAATTTTTCCATAAATTTTTCTATTTGAGGTTTTTTCTCCCAAACTGCTTCGCTAACACCGCTTAACTCTTCTAGCTGCGCTTTGGCCTCAAAGTATCCGCCGATCTCATCGATAAGTCCTACTTGTTTTGCTTCGCCGGCTAAAAAGATCTTGGCATTTGCCCACTCATCTTTTTTGCTTGTTTCAAGACCTCTTGCTTGCGCGACATCACTTGTAAATAGCTCGTATGAAGCATCAACTAACTTTTGCAGACTATCACGCTCGCTTTGGCTCCATTTTCTGGTAAATGTCCCAGCTTCTTTAAACTCTCCAGCCTTTACAACCTGTTCGCTTATGCCGATTTTATCGGCTAGAGCTTCGAGGTTTGGCACCTGCATGATAACACCGATAGAGCCGATAAACGAGCCCGGATTTGCCACTATTTTATGGGCGTTTACTCCGGCATAGTAGCTGCCACTTGTCATTGAGCCGGCGGCATATGCTACGACTTTTTTGTTTTTAGCCAGTTTTTTTACTTGCATGGCAAGCTCCACGCTAGGGCTTAGCGCACCACCCGGACTATCTATATAAAGCAAGACACCTTTTATGCTGTCATCGTCGTTAAGGGCTTGTAGTTTTTCTAAGATATCTTCGGTTTGAAGAAGTGTATTTTTTATATCAACTTGCGCTAGATTAGGCTTTTTCATCTCGCCGTCTGGCATAAATATCATGGCTAATATCAGTAAAAATACAAACGCTTTGAAGTTGGTATTTATAAATTTAAAAATAGCACCTATGGGTGCAAAAATCATCTTTAAAAGTTGCAAATTTTTCCTCCTATATATAGTTGTTTTGCTTCGTTTGTGTGTAAGATTAGTTGTGTTATAAGTGCGTCTTTGTCACAGTTTGGCACATCATATACGGCTATATCGGCCAGTTTGTTTGGTGCTATTATGCCGTTATTTGTTCCAAGGGCTAACCCCCCGCCTCTCGTTGCTGCGGTAAATAGTATTTTCGCAATGGTGTTTAACTCGTGATTTGCATGAGTAAAAAGAGCAGCTCTTAACTCGTGCCATAAATTTAGGCTAATGTTTGAGCTAAGCCCGTCTGTGCCGATATTAAGCCCTGTGCTTGAGCTTAAAATTTTGTTTAAATTTAAAGCTTTTTTACCAAGTAATCTATTTGAAACCGCACAATGCGTAACACTGTGAAGTTTCTGGTCAAATTTAGTAAAATCATCTTCATAAACGCAGTGAGTAAAGAGCGTTTTTATGCCCTTAAACATGGCAAAATAGCTGTCTTTATCATACATCGGTTTTGGCTCTTTAACAAATCTTTTTAGGTGATTTTTAAATTTACCAGTGCCGTTTTTTAGCCAAGTCATCTCAGCCTTGCTTTCTAAAAAGTGGGTGGAGACGACAAGATTATTTTCTTTTGCAAAATTTATTGCAAATTCTGCTAATTTTGGATGTATAGAGTATGGCGAATGAAGCGAAATACCAGGGCTAAAACGATCATTCGCATACTTTTTACTTTCATTAAAACGAGTGATGAAATTTTGACGATTTTGCTCTATAAACTCAGGGTTTGAGCCTAAAATTTCATTAAAAAATACAACTCTTGCCTGGCTTGATGATAAAATTTCAAGATCTTTGCCAAAGCTTGATATCGCCCCAAATGTGGCCGTTCCGCTTTTTAGTGCCGAATTTAGCGCCTCTTGTATGATTTGCTTTGTGCATTTTTGAGCCAAATTTGCTCCGTTTTGTATGATCGATCCAAGCCAAGTGATGAAATCTCCGTAAATTAGCTCGGATTTATTTGAGCTAAATTCCAAATGAACGTGAGCATTAACAAAAGCAGGAGCGATAAGCGCCTCCTTTAAGTCGATAAAATTTGCATTTTTATATCTTTTTATCAGCTCATTAGCATCGGCTATGGCTAAAATTTTATCATCAAAAGCTATAGCTTTATCTTGCAAAATAGTGAAATTTTCATCGCTTGTTACGATGTATTTTGCTTTTAAAATTTGCATCTTTAACCTTTAAAATTTTTATAATTGTATCAAAAAAGATATAAAAGGCTTTAAATTTTGAAATTTAATCAACGCAAAGGGCATTTTAGGGCTTCTTGTAGCAAAAATTTAGGAACAAAAATGTATAATCAGATGACATTTTAACAAAAGGCAAAAATATGGACAAAAAACTAAAAATCATGGTTATCCAAGGACCAAATATCAATATGCTAGGAGCTAGAGAGCCTGGAATTTACGGTGCTATGAAGATGGAAGACATCCATGGGCAAATGAAAATCGTAGCCGATCAAAATGATATTGATATTGAATTTTTTCAAAGTAACCTAGAGGGCGAGATCGTAGATAAAATTCAAGAGTGCCTAGGTGATGCTGACGGTATCATCATAAATCCAGCCGCATACACTCATACTTCTATAGCGATTAGAGATGCGTTAAGTGCAGTTAGTTTGCCTGTTATCGAAGTGCATATCAGCAATATCCACAGACGTGAAGACTTCCGTCATAAAAGCCTTATCGCTCCGGTAAGTGCGGGTCAGATCGTAGGTTTTGGACCTGTTGGATACCATCTTGCTATGATAGGCATGCTTCAAATTTTCGAACAAGTAAAAGCCATAAGAGCGGCAAATCAGCAACAACAATGAACTACATACTAAAAGACGAAAACGCCGTATTTTTTGAGTGCGGATACAGTTGTGATAATGAAATTTTACTTTGCATTGATGGAGTGAAGTATTTTTTAAGTGACGCGAGGTATTATTTTGAAGCAAAAAAACTCGTAAATCACGGCGTTGTCGTTGTTTTAGCACAAAGAAATTTAATACAAGAAGCAAGGATGCTTCTTAGAAAATTAAAACCAAAAAGCTTGGTTTATAATCCCGACGAACTTAGCGTAAGTACTTTTACCGTTTTGTCAAAAGGGCTTGGTATAAATTTCAAGCCAAAGGCAAATTTCTCTCAGATAAAGCGCATGATAAAAAGCGAAGAAGAGATAGAAATTTTATCTCGTGCGGCGAAATTTGGCGCTGAATGTTTTGATGAATTTGCCGAGTTTGTAAGGAAAAATGGCGAGGGAATGAGCGAACGAGAACTTCACTTTAACGCTCAAAGTATTTTTAAACGTAAAAACGAACTTGGGCTAAGTTTTGACCCTATCGTTGCTATAAATGAAAATGCAGCTAAAGCCCATGCCTTACCAGGTGATAAAATTTTGCGTTACGGGGATTTGCTCTTGCTTGACGCGGGAGTAAAATTTAACAGATACTGCTCGGACAGGACAAGAACGGCGTGTTTTGATGAGAATTTTAATTTTAGCAAAGAGCAAAAATTTAAAAATCCAAAACACCAAGAAATTTATGAGATCGTTAAAGAGGCTCAAAAAGTCGCGTTAGATACCGTAAAGGTTGGTATAAAAGCTGGCCAGATAGATAAAGCCGCAAGAGATGTGATAGTAAAAGCCGGATATGAAAAGGCGTTTTTCCACTCAACGGGACACGGGGTTGGAGTTGATATACATGAACTGCCTGTCATCGGTGCAAGAAGCGAAGCGGTTATAAAAGAAGGCATGGTTTTTAGCATAGAGCCGGGGATATATCTTGAAAACGAATTTGGAGTTCGTATAGAAGATGTTGTTGTGGCAACCAAGGACGGAGCAAGAATTTTATGAAAATACTCGGGGCTAGGGGGCTTGTTCGTAGCCGATTTTGCCCGTGTTATTTTGGTTTTAAAGATGGCTTTAGGTATGTCGCTGTTGTTGGTCTTGGCGGCAATATCGGTAGAAGCGATAAAAGGTTTGATAAATTTATAAGAGTTTTGCTTGATGACAGGAGATTTCATGTTGTTGAGGTTTCGCCGATACTTGTAAATGCGGCGTTTGGATATGAAGATCAGGCTGATTTTAGCAATGCTGTTATAAATTTACAAACAAGTGTATCTGCGTATGCTTTACTTAAAATTTTACAAAGATACGAACTGAAATTTAAACGAACTAGAAGCTTTAAAAATGCGCCTAGAACGCTTGATCTGGATATTTTATACTTTGGAGCAAAAGTGCTTAGAAGTCCTAAACTAACCATACCACATCCCGGAGTAACAACTAGGATGAGCGTGATAGTGCCGATGGGTTTGATGAGAAGCTAAAGAGGGAAATATATGGCAACTAAATTTTATACATTTACAGGCGAAAGCAGCATAGAAGCGTTAAAAAAAGCGCAAGAAACATGTGGTGAGAGAGCGATACTTGTTACCACAAAACAAATTCAGGCTAAGACCATAAACAAAAAGCCTCTTTATGAAATTTTAGTTAGCGTTGAAGAAGAGGATGTGCCTCAAAAGCCAAAACCAAACCCAAAAGCTGTTAATTACGAGAATGCATACTCTAAATTTAACTCTAGTTATGAGCCAATAAAGCCTAAATTTAATATCACAGAAGAGCCCGCAAAAGAAAAACCTCAGATAAAAACAACTCCGGCATGTCCTTATGATGTCGATGAAAGCGTGCTTTTAAATATATCTGAAGCTGCAAAAGAGATAAGTCAGATCGCAAATGTCGATATGAGCAAGATAAAAGCGGTAGATGAGCAAGCTCACGGTGTTAATAAAAAAATCGACGACGTAGCAAAACAAGTAAGCGTCTTAAACGAAAAACTTGGTCTGATAACTGACATGATATGGGACGAGCGTGCCCCAAGTCGTAATAATCTAGCCATACCACCGGAGTTTGCAAGTATCTACAAAGCCGCAAAACAAAGCGGGATGAAACAAGAGCACTTAGAAGCGATAATAAACGCTACGATAGAAAACATGCCAACATCAATGAAGGCAAATCCAACCGCAGTTAAGCGGTATTTTTACTCTCTTTTGCGCAACATGCTTCCTTGTAGAAAAGAGATAAACGACAGAAAACAGCGCATAATGATGCTTGTAGGCCCAACTGGAGTTGGTAAAACTACGACTCTAGCCAAGCTTGCGGCAAGGTTTGCTTACGGAAGTGAAAAGCGCTATAAAACGGGCATTATCACGCTTGATACTTATCGTATAGGTGCGGTCGAGCAGCTCTTTCAGTATGCTAAGATGATGAAGCTTCCTATCCTTGATGTGATAGAGGTTGAGGACTTTAAAAACGCGTTAAAAACGCTAAATTACTGCGATATCATACTGATAGATACTACTGGAAATTCGCAGTATGATAAAGAAAAACTTGACAAGCTTGATAAATTTTTAAAACACAGCGATGTGCAAATAGACGTAAATTTGGTCTTGTCTGCCGGCTCTAAAGTAGAAGACTTGATAGAAATTTATAACGGTTTTAGCTTTTTAGATATCGACACCTTGATCATAACAAAATTTGACGAAACCAAAATTTTCGGCAATGTTTTTTCGCTCATTTATGAGACAAATACCCCTGTTAGTTATTTTTGCGTCGGGCAAGAGGTGCCTGATGATTTACTTGAGGCAAAAAGCGAATTTTTAGTTGAATGCGTGCTTGAAGGCTACTCTAAAAATTCAGAAGATAAGGACGAAAAATGATAAATCAAGCTCAAAAGCTTCAAACTCTCGTCTCTTCTAAAACAAACAAAAAAAACACACACTTTATTGCTATAACAAGCGGCAAGGGTGGTGTTGGCAAAAGCACGATAAGTGCAAATTTGGCAAATGTGCTATCTAAAAACGGATACAAAGTAGGGCTGCTAGACGCTGACATCGGACTTGCAAATTTAGATGTCATCCTAAATGTAAAGATGGGTAAAAATTTGCTTCATGTCCTAAAAGGCGAATGCTCTTTAAAAGAAATTTTAATACCTATTAATAAAAATTTAACTCTCATCCCAGGTGAAAGCGGAGATGAGATCTTAAAATTTAATAACCAATTTTTATACGAGCGATTTTTAAACGAGGCTAGCGAGCTTGACGAGCTTGATTTTATGATCATAGACACGGGAGCCGGCATAGGCGGTAATACTCAGCAATTTTTAGAGGCCGCAGATGAGATAATCGTCGTTACCGTGCCTGATCCTGCAGCTATAACCGATGCGTATGCTGTTATAAAGATAGTTTCAAGGTTTAAAAACAACCAGCTTTTACTTATGAATATGGTGAAAAACGAAAATGAAGCTGTTAGAATTTTTGAAAATATCAAGCGAGTTGCCGCGGCAAACATAGGACCTGAGCTGAAACTTGAGCTTATCGGTCATCTTGAGGCCGACAAAGAAGTTTCAAGAAGTATAAAGCAACGCACGCTATTTACGGACGATACTTCTTATGGTTTGTCAAGTATGCAGATAAAACAGATAGTTTCAAATTTGCTTTATAGGTTGGAACGAAAAGTGCTTACAGACGACACAAGCAGAAGTTTTGGTGCTTTTTTTAAACGCCTGATAGAACAATTTTGACGGGGAGTGAGCGTGAAGGCTGAAAATTTTATAGCATTTTTTACGGTGTGTGGGTTTTTTATCGGCATGGTTTTTACGTTGATAAAGCTAAACGATCCTGTTGAAATGCTAGTTTATACTATGCTTATTACATTTTTCTTCTATCTTGTGATCCATATTATTATCATGAACTACATTGATGTAGGGCGAACGGTTAAGAGATTTTTTGATAGAGATAGACATGAAGAGGTGGCTGATTATCTCATTTCCGAGCTTGCCATTAGGGAAAAGCGTATGGATAATGTGATGTCAAAGCTTACAAATTCGGATAAAATTTCAGGCAAGCAGAATGCAAGAATTAAAGCAAAAGCAGCTTAACGCATATCAAAATACAATCAAAAAAGAGCAAGATGAGATAGTTTTGCAGTATATGCCGGCTCTTCGTGCGATGGCTTACAAACTAAAAGAGAGGCTTCCGCCAAGTATAGATGTGAACGACCTTATAGGTATCGGCGTCGAAGAGATGATAAAACTTAGCAGAAGATACGACAAGGATCAGAATGATTCATTCTGGGGATATGGAAGAAAACGAATTTATGGTGCTATGCTTGACTTTTTGCGTGAGCTTGACGTGATAAGTAGGGCTGATAGAAAACTGGTAAAGAGTATAAATTTAGAGATTGATATATATTTTAACGAGCATGAAGAAGAGCCAAGCGATGAGTATCTAGCTCAAAAACTTGGCGAAGATGTAGAAAAGATACGTGAAGCAAGAGGTGTTAGTTCTATCATTACGATACTTCCTATCGACGAGCAAATAGAACTTTACGGCGAGAGCGATGTTGAGTATAATGTCGAAAAAGAGGACTTGATAGAAAAGATCGAAGAGGTGCTTAAAGGTTTTGATAAGCGCGATCAGCTGATAGTTCAGCTTTATTATTACGAAGAGTTAAATTTAAAAGAGATAAGCGAGATAATGCAAATAAGCGAGAGTAGAATTTCACAAATTCATAAACGCCTTTTAGGCAAAATTCGCAGTAGTTTGGGGGCTTAATGGCTGATATTTTAAGTCAAGAAGAGATAGACGCACTACTTGAAGTCGTTGACGAGGATGGCGATACTAGCAGTATAGGCGAGCAAGAAGTCAGCCAAACCGAACAAAAACAGATAATTATATACGATTTTAAGCGCCCTAACCGTGTCAGTAAAGAGCAACTTCGTGCGATAAAAGGCATACATGATAAACTAGCACGTAACTTGGCTAGTCAAATTTCAAGCGTGATGAGAAGTATAGTAGAAATTCGCTTGCACAGTGTAGATCAGATGACTTACGGTGAATTTTTAATGAGTCTTCCAAGTCCAACAAGCTTTAACGTCTTTTCGATAAAGCCGCTTGATGGCAACTGCGTTTTGGAGATAAATCCAAGCATAGCTTTTCCTATGATAGACCGTTTATTGGGCGGTAACGGTGAGAATTTCGAAACCAGTAGAGAGCTAACTGATATAGAGATAAATTTACTTGATGCTGTGCTTAGGATGATAATGCAACGCCTAAAAGAGAGCTGGGCGATGATAACTGATATGTATCCAAACGTCGAGGCAAAAGAGAGTAGCCCAAACGTCGTTCAGATAGTAAGCCAAAATGAGATCGTTATCATGGTTGTTATGGAGATAATAGTCGGCAACTCAAGTGGCATGATAAATTTATGCTATCCGGTTATCTACCTTGAGCCGATCCTTGGACGTCTAGCAAACCGTGATATAATGCTTGGAGAAACGAGCGCTAAAAAAAGTAGAAATAAAGAGCTAAAAACATTGATCGGGCGTGCCGAGGTGCTTTATGAAGCGATCCTTGGTCAAACCGTAGTTAGTGTAAATGAATTTTTAAATTTAAAAGAGGGTGACATCTTGCGTCTTGATAGGGGTGCGGACGATAAGGCTATCGTTTGCATAGATAAAAAAGAGGTATTTTTAGCTGAAATAGGACTTCATAGGTTTAGAAAATCTATCAAGATCGAAAAACTTATACGCTCCGATAAGGATGAGATCAAGTCTATCCTCGAACACTACGAAGAGGAGCGTAAGGCTAAGCTTATGGAGTATGACCACGCAGAAAATTTAGAAGAAGAAGAGAACTACGAAGATGATGAATAATTTTTTTAATTTATTTACAAATGAGCTAAAAGCGACCATTGAGGGGCTTACAGGACGCATGCTTGAAGTTGGTGAGAGAAACGATTTTGACGCACTTAGTCAAAACGGCATAAAACCTCCGGTCGCCATTGCAAACATCATGACAAAAGGCGACATAAGTGCCAAGATCGCCATAGTTTGCACTCCTGTTTTAATAAGTGCCGTTGGCGAATGGATGATGGGTGAGGAGGAAATTTCTCGTAATGAAAATTTAGGCGTAGATGAGCTTGATGCGGCAAAGGAAATTTTTTCAAATTTACTAGGAGCGTTTAGCACCTCACTAAGCGCTCAAAAAGAGTTGCCAAAGCTTGGTTTTGATATATCAAGCGTTAGTTTTCTGGATGAAAATTCAAATTTGGACCTAAGCGGCTATGAGAAGCTGTTTTTATTTAATGTAAACATAGACGAGATAAGCGAAGGCATAGGGATCGCTTGTGATCAATCTTTAATGAATATACTTGATCCAAGATCGCAAGAGCAAGGCTTGGCGCAAGCAGAAGCACCGTCAAAAGCTTCCTTAAAGAGCGAATTTAGTGCTGAAGAGATGAGAAATATCGGGCTTATCATGGATGTGCGTTTGCCTATTCGCGTTCGTATCGGCTCAAAAAGAATGTTATTAAAAGATGTTTTAACCATGGATATCGGCTCTGTTATAGAGCTTAATCAACTTGCAAACGACCCGCTTGAAATTTTAATCGGAGATAAGGTTATAGCCGTGGGTGAAGTTGTGATAATAGACGGAAATTTCGGCATACAAATAACTCAAATAGGCTCAAAACGCGAGCGCTTACAACAGCTAAAATAGGAGTGGTATTTGAGTAGTGATTTGATCGAGGATTTTGTTAAATTTCAAGGTGTTTTGGCTCATAATAATAAAAATGTAACATTTTTTGGCTCTGCTAGATTTGACGAAGAAAATTTGTATTATAAGAGTGCAAGAGAGCTTGCTTATAAGCTTGGCGAGCTTGGTTTTGCCGTGCTTACTGGCGGAGGAGATGGCATAATGTGTGCGGCAAATAAGGGTGCTTACGAAAGTGGCAAAAGCCCAAGTGTGGCGTTAAATGTGCGCTTGCCGTTTGAGCAACGAACCAATCCTTACACGACCGCTGATTATCTTTTTTCAAGCCTTAGCCCACGTAAATTTGCGCTTACTGATAGCTCTGTCGCCTTTGTTGTGTTTCCTGGTGGATATGGCACACTTGATGAGCTTTTTGAGATATTGGTTTTAGCTCAAGTAGGAACTAAAAAGGTTAAAATTTTCCTTTTTGGGTCTGAGTTTTGGAGCGGTCTAGATAATTTCATAAAAACCACTCTTGTAAATGAAAAAACTATCAATCCTCAAGATGTAAATTTATATCATATAAGTGATGATATCGACTATATCGTAAGTGAAATTTTAAATATTTAAAATTCAGATATATAATGTCTGATTTACAATATTTTTACAAAGGTTTTTATGAAGATAATGGTTGCGATGAGCGGAGGCGTGGACAGCACGATGACCGCCAAGATTTTACAAGAGCAGGGACATGAAGTGCAAGGCTGCTATATGAAGTTGCACACAAAGCCAGGCTATCATGAAGAAAATATAAGAAAAGTAAAAAAGGTCGGAGAGTATCTTGGTATACAAGTTCACATCTTAGACTTGCAAGATAAATTTAACGAATTTGTCTACGATCCATTTGTAAAACTTTATAAAGAGGGTAAAACGCCAAATCCGTGTGCCTTATGCAATCGCTTTATCAAGCTTGGAGCGCTTTTGGATTTTGCTAAAGAGCAGGGCTGTGAAAAGCTTGCCACAGGACACTATGTGCAAGTTGTGGACGGTCTTATTACGCAAGCCAAGGATCCGAGCAAGGATCAAAGCTACTTTTTGGCTCAAGTTCCAAAAGAGGTTTTAAAGGATGTTGTTTTCCCTTTGGGTGATAAATTTAAGTCTGATATAAAAGAGCTTGCCAAAAGCATAGATGTGCTAAGCGAGTTTGGCACACAGACTGAAAGTAGTGAAATTTGCTTTGTGGAAGATACATATATCCAGGTTCTTGAGAAACATTACAATACAAATTTACCAGGCAATGTTGTGGATAAAAACGGCAATATCGTGGGTCGTCATCAAGGCTACATGCACTACACTATCGGAAAGCGTCGCGGGTTTGAAATTTACGGTGCGCATGAGCCACACTTTGTCTTAAAGATCAACGCCGATAAGAACGAGATCGTAGTTGGCTCAAAAGATGATTTGGCTCAAAAGATGGTCGAGCTTGAAAATGTAAATTTGTTTATTGATAAGGATGAATTTGATAGTGAAGTAAAAATTCGCTACCGAAGTCCGAAACTCGAAGCTTCGGTCAAGATAAACAAAGAGGATAAAACGGCAGTTTTAATGCTTAACCAAAACGCTCTTGGTGTCGCCCAAGGCCAGCTTTGTGTGATGTATGACGGAGATAAAGTCATCGCTAGCGGCTTTATAAAATAAACTTCTACCAACCAAGCGGAAATAACATAATCCGCTTGGGGTTACAACTTGTTAAATTTGTATATCTTTTTGCGTGTATAAAATATATTTTATCCTATCTTTGCTGGCATATGTAGATATTTTTTGTGTTAATTATTAAATAATTGCTGTATAAAGTATTTTTAAAAGCAAGGCGGCAAATTTAGATAATAAAGTTTTTGAATTTTAAAGGGATATTAAAAGAAATGGCTCCGGATGCTGGGTTCGAACCAGCGACCAAGTGATTAACAGTCACCTACTCTACCGCTGAGCTAATCCGGAACAATTTAAAAGAAACCGTATTATAGACAAATTGAAAGCGTTTGTCAATAAAATTTAGCTTAAATTTTAAAAAATATTCAAATTTTGTATTCTTTAAAGCAAAACAAGCTTAATAAGCGATATAAAAACAGCGTTATATGGCGTTTATTGCTCATTTGTCCTATAAAATTTAACTCCACTAACGCTGATTTCATAGATTTTATTATCGGCTAGGAGTTCTTGTAAATTCTGCTTTGATATACTTGAAAAGCTATTTTTTACATCTATCTCGCTTTGTGGGCGACGAGAAAGTAGTGCTATTAGTTCGTCTTTACTAAAGTCTAAATTTTTACCGCTGTATTTTGCGCTAGCGATAACGTAAGGTATATTTTCGATATGAGCCGATAGTTCGCGCAACATGTCTGTGCTTACGCCTTTGACAGGATAGGCAGGTGGTCGGTCTATCGTGCTTATGTCTACGCGATTTGGCGAAATTTGATTTATGGCTTTGTTTAGTGCGTTAAATTCTTGTGCAGTATCATTTAGTCCCTTTACGACTAAAATTTCAAGGACGAGTTCGCCTTTGAAATCCCTTTTAAACTCAGTCATTTTTTCTATGATATCCGCTACATTTAGCTCTTTATGTCCTCGGTCTATCTTGCGAAAAGTCTTTTCTATTGCGCTATCAAGGCTAAATTTTACTATATCAAGTCCTAAGAGAGCGTCGTAAATTTCAGGTTTTACGACGCCTGTCGCGTTTGATAGGATTAGTAATTTTGCACTATTTTTTATTAAATTTAGTTTGGCGATAAGCTCTTTTAAGTATGGATAAAGAGTGGGTTCGCCATTTGCCGTAAGTGTTATAACGTCGATGTTTGGATGCACTTTAAGCGCGGACGAGACATCGTTTATGATCTCGTCTACGCTTGGTGGATTTGAAATTTTATCCACCTTTTTGGCTATCTTTAGTTCGCAATAAACACAATCAAAGTTACACGACTTAGCATGCGGCGAAAGGTCGATCCCCAAACTCATGCCAAATCTACGCGAACTAACCGGCCCAAACACCACAGGCATTAAAACTTCCTCTTCCTTACATCCTCGA
>NZ_LIWF01000011.1:0-69074 GCF_012978615.1 Campylobacter sp. RM9328
AGCTGATAAAGCTATGGATGAACAGATTAAAATACTAGATACTATTAAAACCAAAGCTATCCAAGCAGCTCAAGATGGTCAAAATAGTGATTCTAGAAGAGCTCTTCAAAATGATATTAGCAGACTTCTTGAAGAGCTAGATATGATAGCTACTACTACAAGCTTTAATGGCCAACAACTCTTAAATGGTAACTTCTCTAATAAAAACTTCCAAATAGGTGCTTATAGTAATGAAACAGCCAAAGTAAGCATAGGTGCTACTAACTCAAATACAATTGGGCATACTAGGTTTGAGACTGTGTGTAATGCTGTAACTTCCGTGATTTCAGATATGGCTTCAGTACAAATAAAACTCAGTGGTATAGATGGCTACCCTAATGGTTATGAATTTCAAACAATTGATAAAGCGACTTTTCTAGTAGACGGCTACAAAGCAATTGCTGAAATGATGAATGGTGTAAGTGATAAAACCGGTGTAAAAGCGACCGTAAATAACACTCAAGTTATGTCTAACGCCGTAGAAGCTGGTACATTGCAAGATTTAACAATTAATGGCGTAGCAATTGGTAATATTACCGTAAAAGCTAACGATAGCGATAACGCTTTAATTGCCGCAATTAACTCTAAAAAAGATGAAACTGGCGTAGAAGCTAGCTTGAATAATGGCCATTTAGTATTAGCAGCTAAAGATGGTAGAGCTATAAGAATTACTACTAAATTATCTACAACGGCATCTATTATAGGTGTAAGTGGAGCATCTCAAGGTACAAGCACAGAAGGATCAGCTTATTTAGGTCAGTTAACTTTTGTCCGCCAAGATGCTAGAGATATTAAAATAGGTATTCAAGGTTTATCTGCTACTGTAACGAATTTTAGCGCTGCAATGATCACAAATGCATCTATAGCATCTCAAGCTTATAATCAAACTTCAGTTAATCTTAAATATATGAATTCTGGTACAATTAGTTCAACTCTAGCTAAAGCTATGGGTTACTTTGATGGTGGTGCTTCAGTAGCCGGTATTGGATATGGTGATCAAGCTGGTGGGGTAAATACCTATGGTGGCGCTCAAGCTATGGTGGATGTAGCAGAATCAGCTAGAAAAACTTTAGATAAACTAAGAGCAGATCTAGGTTCAGTCCAAAACCAATTAGTAGCAACTATCAATAACATAACAGTTACCCAAGTCAATGTCAAATCAGCTGAAAGTCAGATAAGAGATGTGGATTTTGCTAGTGAGAGTGCGAATTTCTCTAAATTCAATATCCTAGCTCAAAGCGGTAGCTACGCTATGAGCCAAGCCAACGCCGTCCAACAAAATATTTTAAGATTGTTACAATAATTTAAATTTTATACTTCGCAGTGGAGCAAAGCTCCACTTTGCGACCAAAGTTAAAATATTAAAAATATTTCTTTTTTAAGCGGGAAGGGGAGCGCTTTTTTGGCAGATGAGTAGCATAGTTAAACGATATAAATTATCGTTTGCGACACTACGAAGGATAGTAGCATCTTGGCTTCCCTCTTAACATTCCAAATTTTCGCCGTCGTTTCATCTGCAAGATAAAACGCCTATTGCGAAAATTTTGTAAAAGCCTTTCAAGGTGCTGTGCTAAACACAGATTTAACTAATTTTATTAAAAACTCTTTTGAGTTTTTAATAAATTTTAAATTTACTAAAAAAGATTTGGGGTGGATAATTGGAGGTACCCCACGCAAGTGGGGCTTTAGTGCGGGGTCAAGCCGATGGGGCTTGCCGCAAACGGCGACTTGTTGCCGTGCGGAGTTAAAATAGTTTGCTACTTTAGCACGGACTTTGTTCGTGCGTTAAAAGTAGGTAAAGATAAAAGCGATTTTTGGCAGCTGAGTAGCGTGAGAAATAAACGATAGAAATTATCGTTTAGCTATACTACGAATGATAGTAACATAATGTCCTTTTTAAAAGAAATTCGGAATAATAAACATCTAATAATAAAAAATTAACTTATAGATATTTCAAATTCCCTAAAATTCAAAATAATAAATAAAATCAAAATAAATAAATTTGTTAATTTTTACAATTTTCACCACAAAATTATTTAAGATATTTGATTATTGTAGAAATTTTTTGCTATAAGGGGTAATGCGTAATAGACAACGCCAGATATCTCATATTCAAAGGCAAATTCATATAAATTAGCAAATTCATCGCTACTTAGGCTAAATTCATACACACATCCAGAATCGTTATAATTTCTATTTGGGTTTAACTGAAATTTATCTATATAGTGATCAAATCTAGCTAGTAGCGCAAACGGCACAAAAAGTATAACTATACTGCGTATCTCATATTTAATCAATTTTGCTTCATTGATAACCAAATTTGCACTACTTCCATACGCCCTAACAAGCCCACCGACACCAAGCTTTATCCCGCCAAAATACCGCACCACCAGCACAGCAGTATCGATCAAATTTGCCCCACGCAAAGCATCCAAACACGCAGGCCCAGAGCTACCTTTTGGCTCACCATCATCGCTAGAGTTTTCTACGATTTGAAAATATTTATTATAGTAGCGATATGCCCATACGATATGTGCGGCTTTTGGGTTTTGCTCTTTTAATCTTGCTCTTAAACTCTCAAATTCGCTAAATGGGCAGATATAACTAGCAAAATTTGATTTTTTGATATATTGCTCGTGGCAATAGCACTCTTTGACTATATACATTTTGAGTAGTAACTTAGGGTTGTATTGCCAAATTTACGGCTTTTATATAAATTTAATTTGCCTATTGTTTGTGGGGTAGTATGGGCTGATATATGCTCGATTATAGCGATATTTACATCTATTTTAGATAGCATTTTATAAATTTTAGTATAAATTCCATCAAATCCATCTCTAATATCAAATGGCGGATCGATATAAAGTATAGTATTTTGCTCTATATTTTCGCTAATTATCTTTGGGGTTAGCTCAAATGTATCGCCATTGATAGCGATCAAAGCTTCATCATTTAAAGTGGCGAAATTTGATTTTAGGATATTAAATGCCGCCCTATCAAGCTCAATGGCATAGGCTTTTTGGGCGTGATTACTCACTGCGGTTGCTGCCATCAATCCGCTACCGCCAAATAATTCGATAAATACAGAGTTATAAATATCATTTTGTAAGCTATTAAATACTGACTCTTTTACTATAGATTTGGTGCTTCTAGTAGTGGATAGGCTTGGTAAATTTAACTTTTTGCCCTTATATTTACCGCTTGAGATAGTAGTAAATAGACTATTTTTCATATTCATCTTTTATTATTTTTATTAGATCAGATTTAAATTTATCCACCAAATCGCTAATTCTACGCTCTAAGCTAGTAAGCTCACTTGGCTGGATTTTGCCACTTATTTGCATCGCTGAATAGAACTCACCTAAGGTGTTTAATAGCGTTTCTTTATTGAAAGGCACACGAAGATATGGGGAGTTATCTTCTATTACAAAGACTGGTTTATTGCCCTTAGATGGTCTATCACTAACGATAAAATCACAATCTTTTCTAGTTGTTACACTTGAACCTAAAAATAGCCTTAAACTCTCAGCCAACAAAAGACATTCACAATCAATACAAACTCTCATCACCCTACTCCTTAATAAGGCTAAAATATTATCAAAATATCTCTAAATTTGGTATAAAATTTGCTTTTAAAACAGATAAATCTATAAATATACTATAAATTTTGGTAAATTTCAGCCGATTTATCATCTGATTAAATTTACCAAAAGGATGTAAAATGGAAATTTTAAAAGTAGCAGCCCAACAGCAAATGGATACTTACAGCACTCAAAATACGCAATCACAGTTTAATACCCAAACAAGAGAGGTGGAAAATTTAAATCTACAGCAAGACTCTGCTACACAAAATCGAGCTAATGAGAGTCTAACAAATGAGCAAATTCAAGATATTTTAGCCAAGGCTAATGAGAATCTTAGCTTGCTAAATACAAATATTAGATTTGGTTATAATGACAAGATTGATAGTATGTTTATAAATGTTACTGAAAAAGATACCGGAAATATCATCCGCAAAATCCCAACAGAACAAGCAATGAAGCTCACAGAGCATTTTAGAGATATAATCGGTATGATATTTGATAAAAAGGAATAAAAATGGCAATCAATACTGAAAAATCACAATTAGGCGTCGGTAGTGGCAATATCCTAAGCTGGGATACTATAGATAAACTCAAAGAAGCAGATACAAAGGCTCTAATCACGCCATTAGAAACAGAGATACAAAGCAATCTAACCAAACAAAAGGATCTAACCGCTATCACCACGCTACTAAGCACATTTAAATCAAATGTATCTAATCTAACTGGTGATAGCACATATCTAAAGCGTGAAGCTAGCACAAGTGGTAGCGGTAGCGTCTCAGTATCAGTAAGCTCTGGTGTAGCGGAGCAAGAGTTAAATCTAAGTGTAGAGCAGTTAGCTAGTCAAGACTCATTTCAATCTAAAAAATTTAGCTCAAGAACTGATAGTGTATTTACTCAAGATGTTAGCTTTGGGATTAGTATCGGTGGTAAGGATTATGTGATTGACGCAGATTCTACTACTACGCTAGAGCAATTGGCTGAAAAGATCAATGAAGCCACAGATGGCAAAGTCCAAGCTAAAATTTTAAATGTCGGCGGAGATGAGCCATTTAGATTGATTATCCAATCAGCCGAAACTGGAGAGGCAAATAAAATTGGCTTTTATAGTATTACAAATTCAAGTAGCAGCAATACAAGCTCTGATAGTACTCTAGAAGCTTTAGGATTTTATTTTGATAAATCTAGTGGAAGCGGAGAAAAAGATAGCTACGGCAATGAGATTAATAGATTAACTCTAAAAGATCCTAATAGCTTAAGTGATGATCAGAAGAAAAACGCCGGCTCTCAAATCGCCACAGCACAAGATGCTAAATTCAAATATAACGGCATAGATATCACTAGAAGCTCAAATAAAGTTGAAGATCTAATCTTAGGTGTTAGCTTAACTCTAAATAAAGTAGATAAAGCTGGTGAAAGCACAAATTCATCTATCAAGCAAAGCACCGAAGGGATACTAGAA
Organism: Campylobacter sp. RM9328; assembly: GCF_012978615.1. Taxonomy (NCBI): domain Bacteria; kingdom Pseudomonadati; phylum Campylobacterota; class Epsilonproteobacteria; order Campylobacterales; family Campylobacteraceae; genus Campylobacter; species Campylobacter sp. RM9328. Next base: position 5,086 of record NZ_LIWF01000011.1, read on the forward strand.
GATATCAAAGCGATGGTGGATTCTTTCAACTCATTAATGAATAATATAAATGAAGCTACCAAATATGATAGCGAAACTGGCCTAGCTGGGACATTTCAAGGTGTAAGAGAGATAACTTCTATATCAAGCGATCTAAATAAGATTATAAATGGCGTAAGTAGCGATGGTAAATCCTTAGCTAGTTTTGGTATCACAATTACCGAAGATGGGCTTTTAACCATAGACTCAACTAAATTAAATGATATGATAACTACAAATTTTGATGAGTTTAAAAATTTCTTTAGCTCTGAAACTAAATTTACCAATGTCACCGCAAGAGGGGATAAAAAAGTAGAATGGGGCGATGAGATAAAAGGCAAATTAACTATAAATGGCGTAGAAATAGATATCAATATCCCAAAAGATTATACCGCCGGTAGCACTGGTGGTAGCACTGGTGGCACAGGAGATGAAAAAGATAAGAAAAACGCCCTATTAAAAGCCATCACCAACGCATCTGGCCTAAGCAATATATCAGCCTCATTTGACAAAGATGGAAAACTAGTCTTAAAAGGCTCAGGTGGCACAAATATCGAGATTAAAGGTGATTCAACATTTTTAGAGAGTTTAGGCTTAAAAGAACAGAAATTAGAGGGCAAAACAGAAGTTGTGGGTGGATTTTTCAAAGGTTTAAATGATACGCTAAATGGTCTAATCGGCACCAATGGCACCCTAACAAAATATGGAGAGAGCTTAACAAGCTCACACAAATCTCTAACCGAAAGCAAAGAGAAAAGACAACAAGAGCTAGATACCAAATACACCACAATGGCTGAAAAATGGTCGCAATATGATGTCCTTATATCTAAACTAGAAACTCAAATGAGTACCGTAACTCGTATGATCGAGGCGGCAGCTAATGCTAACAAATAAAGGAATACCAATGCCATCATCTAACGCCGCTTATGCGGCTTATAGCCAAAATAACATGGGGATTGACTCCCCACAAAAGTTAGTAACTATGCTATATGAGGGAATTTTACGCTTTATATATAGAGCCAAAAAAGCGATGGATTCTGGTGATATAGAGAGTAAGGTGCTATTTTTAAACAAAACAAATGCGATATTTTTTGAGCTAATGAATTCGCTAGATATGAGTCAAGGCCAAATCAGTGAGTATCTCCAAGGGTTATACGGCAGACAAATTCAGCTAATCTCTGAAGCCAATATCACAAATGACCAAAGCAAATTAGACGAAGTCGTCCATGTAACAAGAGAGCTTTTAGAAGCGTGGAGAGATGCAACAAAGGATGATAAATGAATTGGCTCAATGATTTTAAATCTGCTTTAGTAAGTGAGAATTTAGATAGGATAGAATACCTTATAAACAACTATCCACCAAAGCTAAGCCCAGAAGAATTAGAATGTACCGCATCGCTTTTAAAGGGTGCGATCGAGTTATTTAAAAAAAAGCAAAAAGAGCTTGAAGTAGAGCTAAATAAGGTTAAAAAAGCTAAAAAATATGATTTTTAATGCGGTGCGATTATAAGCCGAGTTCTGTTATGATGATCATTTATCTAGATTTGATTTTGGATCAAATTCAAGCGAAGGGTTGAATATAAGACTCCAAACCACCCCTTCTTGCTGCGAGTTGGGTTTACATAGCTGCTAATATCTCTATTAGCACTGGTGGGCTCTTACTCCGCCGTTTCACCATCACCACTTGCGTGGTAGTTTGCTTTCTGTTGCACTATCCCTTGAGTTGCCTCAGCCACCCGTTAGGTGGAACTCTGTCTTATTGCAGCTCGGACTTTCCTCAAGACTATAAGCCTTGCGACCATCCATCGCACCGATTTGTAATTTTACCTAAAAATAACTTAAATTTACTATTAGTTTTTTTATTTGTTTTAATAAATTTTATAAGATTTTAATTCAATTTAAGGCATAATTTTAACTTTTAAATTTAAATTTTTAAATTTAGTTTCACTGTATAAGGAGATAAGATGAAAAGAGCGATAATCATAGCTTTATCAGCCTTGACAATATGTAATGCTCAAACTGAGATAAATCAAAATCAGATGATTACGCCTATTCCTGATAGTATCCCATATAACAAAGAAAAAGCAATGCTAGGAAAGCAGCTATATATGGATACTACACTATCAGCAGATGGGAAAGTTTCGTGTAATACCTGCCACGATACAAAGACCTTTGGTGTGGATAATCAAGTATTTTCAACTGGTATAAATGGAGTTATGGATACTCCTTTTAACTCGCCAACTACATTCAATGCGGCATTTAATTTCGTTCAATTTTGGAATGGCAGAGCTAAAGATTTAGCTGATCAAGCTAGAGCGCCTTTTACTAATCCGCAAGAGATGGGACTAAATGATGAAGCTGAAGTTATAAAGATAATAGAGCAAAATCCTGATTATAAAGCTAAATTTAATGAAATTTATGGTGAAATAAATATGGATAATATCACCGATGCCATAGCTGAGTTTGAAAAGACATTAATCACCCCAAATGCTCCATTTGATAGATACCAAAAAGGCGATGAAAATGCCATTAGTGAAGCAGCAAAAAGAGGCTGGAATGCCTTTAAAACTAATGGTTGCGTAGCTTGTCATCAAGGTCAAAATATCGGTGGGACAATGTATCAAAAGATCGGAATTTTCGAGCCATATCCAAATCAAGAGAATTTGGGTCGCTATGAGATTACAAAGGTAGAATCTGATAAAATGGTCTTTAAGGTCCCAAGCCTAAGAAACATAGCCAAAACAGCCCCATACTATCACGATGGTAGCATTCCTACACTTGATGCGTGCGTGCAATTTATGGCTTATTATCAATTAGGCAAATTCCTAGATCAGCAAACAGTAGAAGATATAGTCGCATTTTTAGAGAGTTTAACAGGGGAATATAATGAACAATTCTAGAAAAATCACTTTTTTAAAGCAGTTTATCGCACTTACTGTGCTTGTGTTGGTATTTATTTTTATTCTTTTGGTATTTATTTTTAATAATTATAGATCCGCTCTAAAAAATGAAAAGATAACAATGGCTACGCAACATCTACAAATTTATGATCTACAAATCGATCATGTATTCAAAACTAGATTTAATTTCATAAACTACGACCAAAGCGTAATCAATAGCAATAAATTTAGAGAAACTTTAAAATATTTAGCCACTTTGGATGTAGATGCTAATATGCTAAGCTCAATATCTAAATCATTTGAGGATAAGCAGATACAATTAGAGAGATTTAAATCAGCAAATTCAATCGCTATAAACTCAAAAGCATATCTATTCACTCTAAGCCACGATATAGATAAATTAGTAGTGGCAAACCCAACTCCAGAAAACCTAGCTCTATTAGAGGCGATGGATCAAATCTTAGCCATTGTATCAACTCAAAATATATTGGCTAAAGATGTTTTAGATACGCTTAATGAGCTTGTTAAAAAGGTAGATCAAGCTAGATTAGATGATAGTGAGCTATTAAATTTATTTAAAAAGCACTACTCTATGATGTTAAGCCAAATCAGCGTAATGCTAGATAACTCTACCCTATACCTAAATCAAGAGCTAAACAAAAAATTAACCAAATTTGAAACCATAATCGCAAATCAAATAGAAGAAAACAACAAAAACCAACTATATATCTCAATTATAGTATTTGGTGTAACCTTGCTTATATTTGCGTTATTGATATATTTGACACTTGTCAAAGTAGTTATCCCAACTAAAAATCTAGAATCGCTTAGCTCAAATTTAGCAAGCAACAGAGCAAATCTTAACTCTCGCTTAAAAATAGACCCAAAAAGCGAATTAGCCACTAGTGCTGGATATATAAACAAATTTATTCAAATAGTCCAAAACTCCGTTCTAGAAGCGATCGATAGTGCAAATAGCAGTCATAAAAACTCAATCTCTTTACAACAAAACGCACATAAATTAAAAGAGAACTCACTTCACCAACACGAACAAGTAGCAAGCGTACAAAAATTGACAATCTTACTAAACGACACTATAAATTTAAATAAACAGCTTGCCAATGACGCTACGGCCAATATGCAAGATCTAAAAAATCTTATGAATACCGTAGAAAACACGCTTTTAGAGCTTATAAAATTAATAGAAGTAAGTAGCCAACAAGAGAACGAAGTGGTAACAAATATGGATCAACTCGTCCAAAGCGCAGATACAATCTATAGCGTGACTAACTCTATTAAAGATATCGCAGACCAAACCAACCTTCTAGCACTAAATGCAGCTATAGAAGCTGCTCGTGCTGGTGAGCATGGTAGAGGCTTTGCCGTGGTAGCTGATGAAGTCCGTGCCTTAGCTGAAAAAACTAGCAAATCACTAGGTGATATCAATATCATAGTCCAAACCATAGTCCAACAAGTAAATAACAATAAATCGCTAATGGATGATATCCATCTATCAATGGGCAATACATCATCCAAGGCCGCAGATCTCAAAAATGAGATAGTCCATTCAATCAACAAACTAGACTCTGGTATCAAATCTACCAAAACAGTAGAAGAAAAATCCAACGACGCTAAAGATAGAATGGCGATGCTAAATAACAATATAGATAAAGTCAGCACCGCAGCTACTCAACTCACAGAATTAGCCACTCAAATAGAGTCTTCATCAGATGAAATCTTAGATAGTGCTACCAAACTTAACAACAAACTATCAAGCTTTAAATAGAATTTAGCAGAGAAATCTGCTAAATTTACCTTTGTGATTTAATCTAATTTTATTTTGAATTTATACTTTATATTTTTAATTTGCGAATTTTGGATTTAAAATTATACTTTGAAATTTGAGATTTATACGTTTAACTTATTTTAAAATTTAGTATTTCGGAATTTATGGTTTTGGAATTTTTAATTTTAATGATTTGGATTTGAAATTTTAAATTTGTGGATTTTGGGATTAAATTTTTGGTTTTAAAATTTAAATTTCTGGTTTTGAATTTTCACTTTGGATTTGTGAATTTGGAATTTAAGATTTTGTAATTCAAGATTTACAAATTTAAGTTATTTTAAAATTCCAAATTTCATAAATCAAAAATTCCAAATTTGCAATTTAAATCACAAATCCCCACCATCAAATATCTCTCTACCTAAAATCTCACGCAACAAAATTGTAGCATAACAACCCTTTTGTAGTGTAAAACTAAGGCTAAATTGAGCATCTTCTTCATTATAACTATACTTCATATCATCAGCCCAAACCCAGTTAAATCGCCTTGAACCACTCATAAGATTAGCAAATTCCATATTTTGAGCTATAATCTCCCTTTCTATCTCTTGTGCTACCCCACTTGACTCATAAGCCTTAAATCCCATAAGCAACCCACAACTAGTGCGATCTCTTTGGATAAATTTTTCAACTTCTAAATCCAAATTTTCACACAAAAAAAGCTTACCAAATGGATAATGCCCCATTACTTCACCGCAAATTAGCTTAAAAAACTGCTTTTGGCGTTTTAAATTTTTGATAGTGTCAAGGTCAAATTTATAAATCTCACTCAACTCCCTAACGCTAAAACTATCGCAAAAACGACTTATCTCCACACGCTTGCTTAAAATGCGGTTAAAAATCTCACTTTGATACGCACTAATCAAAAAATCTCTAAGCTTTGGATTATATCTTTTTAAGGCTTTTTTATCACCTTTTGAAATTGCGATTAATAGCTCTTTGGCTTTTAGATAGTTATCAGCGAATTTACCAAATCTTTGATAGCCAAAGTAGTTAGCAAAGCCACGACTATCAATCAAATTTATCGCATTTTCTAGCTTTTTTGCCTCGCTTGGCAAGACCTTTTTAAGGCGGATAAAGAAGTGATTGCCCTTTAGATGGCCGATTCTTAGCTTATTATTGTGATAAATTGTCTTTATTATTTTGATATTTGGGTGAGTAAAATTATTGATTTGGCTTTCAAATTTTGATGGTATCGATATAAATTGCGTAGTCATCCCATCTTTATCCTTTAATCCAGCATAGCCAAAATCTCTGATTTTTGCCCCAGTAGCAGATGAGAATATACTTAATGCTTCAAAGGTGCTTAAGCCCTTTTTTTGAATCTCTATCATTAGATGTTCGCCACTTCCGCTAAATTCATATAATGGAATTTCACGCACGACAAAATCGCTTGAATTTTTACTAAAATAGGCATTAATCGGTGCGTGAGTAGTGGTAAGCAATGGCTTAAAAATGGCTGAATTTTCCATGGAATTTTGCCCTTTCGTTTATAATTTTACCTAAGATATTTAGCTTGATTCTAGATATTTTGGCTTGGTTTAATACCCTTTTGAGATTTCTAGGTGGGACGACGATTAGCATCTCATACTCTTCGCCACTGATAAACTCAATTTTAGATAGCTTTTTAGCAAATTTCACCGCTTTATTGCCTGTGATTTTGGCTAGATCGCTTGCTAATCCATCGCTGATATCCATACCAGATCTAAGCCACTTAGCACTATTTTTGATAAACTCAAATCTCAAATTTGGCTTTACAAAGCGTGAATTTGAGCCTATTTTACCACCATTTAAAAGCGTTTTAAGCCCCTTTAATGACTCGCCCAATCTACCAGTATAACAGACTATATCCCCTACTTTGGCCCCATATCTGCTTAATGGTTTTTTAGCATTTAAATGAGATATTATCGTTAGGCTAATTATCAGTTTATCGCTTGAAATCGTATCACCGCCGATTATTTGAGTGTTAAATTTCGCCGCAGTCTCTTTAAGACCGTTGCTTAACTCTTTGATATATTTGTTACTTAAATTTCTAGGCAATCCAAGCCCTAATAGAGCATACTTTGGTGTAGCATTCATCGCTATTGCGTCGCTTAAATTTACTATCATTGCTTTTGAGCCAATCTGCTTTGGGCTAAGCCAATGCGATTTAAAATGGATATCCTCAACAAACATATCCTTGCTATAAACCATATCGCCGATTACGGCACCATCATCGCCATTTAGATTGTTAGCAAAATACGATATTACGATCTGCTCTTTATCCACTCTAAAATCGCCTTTGATGATCTAAATTTAACCCCGTTAAGCTTAGCTCCATCTAAAATTTTGCTACCATTATTTAATGATATTATATCTTTTGACTCTTCACTGCTTCTCATCCAGCTTAAAAATATACCATCATCAGCCCAAATCTCAGCGCCGCTCCCACCAGGAATAGCCACAATATCATAACCATATAAGCTCTCAGAGCTTATATGCATAGGAAGTCTAAGCCCTATCTCATCAGTAGCATCATCTCTAAAACCAATCACAACAAACTCAATCCCACACTTAACAAAAATATCATAAATTCTAGCAAAATCAAGGATATTTACACCATCATAAACTATTATACAACTTTTCATCTCATACCTTAATATTTTGCGTCATCTTATCAAAACTCCTATAAAATAGTGATAAATTTGGTATAATTTAGCAAATTTTATAAAGGTTAAATTATGATTTATAGCGATGAGTTTATCTATATTGAAGTTGAGCCAAATACCTTGCCATGGGTCAAAATCTTCACAAAGGGCGAATTTAAAGAGATTAGCCACTGCGATGATGATACTAGAAAAAGGCTATTTGAAGCAGCCTTAGAGTGTGAAAAAGCGATGATAGAGTTCTATAATCCTGATAAGATTAATTGGGCGAGTTTTGCTAATTATCTGCCTAGAGTTCATATACATATACAAGCTAGATTTAGAGATGATGAGTTCTTCCCTGAGTCATTATGGGGCAAAAAACAGCGAGATAGCGTGATAAGAGATATCAAAATTGATGAATTTAGCAAATTTTTAAATAGTAGATTACAAAGAGTTTTTAATAAAATTTAAACTATTTAATATATATTATTTTTAGCTAAATATAATCATTTTACAAACTCAAAAGGAGAAAATATGAAAAAACAAATTTTAACTTCAGTTGCGGCTTTAGGCTTGCTTTTTGGTGCGGCAAATGCGACAATTTATAGCGTTGATGCGGTTCATTCTAGTACAGCTTTTAAGATCAAACACCTTCAAGTTAGCAATGTCACAGGGACATTTAGCAAATTTAGTGGTGAGCTAGATATCACAGACAAAATCCCATCTAATCTAACAGCTACAATAGAAGTAGATTCTATAGATACAAATAATCAAGGTCGTGATGCGCACCTTAAAAAGGCTGATTTTTTCGATACTGCGAAATTCCCACAAATCAAATTCGCAATGAAAAGCTATGAAAAAAGCGGAGATGGTGAAGGCAAAATCAAAGGCGATTTAACAATTAGAGATGTTACTAAACCAGTAGTGCTAAACTATGAATTTGGTGGCGTAAGTAAAAACAAACAAGGCACCGAAATAGTAGGATTTAGCCTAGAAGGCAAGATCAAAAGAAGTGATTTTAACTTTGCGCCAGATTCTAGCACAGTGGCACTTGGTGATGAGATTAAACTAAATATCGAGATTGAAGCTGTTAAAAAATAATTAATTAGTAAAGCGGTTTTAAGCCGCTTTACACCTAAGATTACGCCAAGGTTGCTTTAAGCATCCAAATTTTCTTTTCTAATTTAGCGTAGTTTTCTTGAGCTATTGCTACTGTTGTATTATCATCAGCTTTTTGGGCTATCTCTTCTAGCTTTTTAAACTCAGCTACTAAGTATTCAAACGCAACTTTCAAAGCATCTATAACTTCTATAGCTGTGTAGTTATCTTTGCTAATTTTTGGTGCTTTAGCAATTTTTAGAAGTTCATCAGCTTTGGTGATAGCTTTACCGCCTATTTGGATAGCACGCTCTGCCATCTCATCATAAAGCTCTGCTAACTCATCATACTCTTTTTCTGTGTATTCGTGAATTGAGAAAAATTGTAGCCCTTTGACATTCCAGTGATAATCATGAAATGCTACAAATAGGCTATGAGCATCAGCTTGAAGTTGGTTTAGTTGTGTTACTACATTTTTCATTGTTGATCCTTTATTTTTAAGTCGCATAATTATACAGATAAATAGCTTAAAATCTGATAAATTAAATAATAAAATTTATTAATTAGAATTTATTATTATTTTCTAACAGCTTTTTAAGTATTCTCTTGCCTGTCTCAACACCTGGTTGGTCATAGGTATTAATACCAAGCATAACTCCCACCGCACTAGTAAGCAACTCATAATAATATATAAGCCACCCACAATGCCACTCATCTATCCTATCTAAGGCGATTTCATCAATGCTTATTAACTCACTAGCTAGGGCTTGTATGGTTGAGTGAGCTTGAGCGTTAAATATATCACTAATTGATTTAGAATTAGCAAAATCACAGCTATTTAAATACTCTAAACTCAAATTTGGCACCATGATATCGCTTTTATGATCTTTTATAGTTATGAATGTAACGGTTTTGTCTTTTATACCCTCCATTATAAGTTGTAAAAATGAGTGCTGATCCTTGCTACCTACTAATCCAACAGGCGTTAGGCCAACTCTTTTATAGCCACGCTTTTTACCAAGGCTCTCAGCCCATAGCTGAATATACCACTCATTAAAGCTAGTCAATCTATCACTATAACTAAACAAAACATTAATTTTAGCATTTTTGTGTGTTGCGTAGTGATAGGCCTTTTGTATGATTGTATCATCTCTGTTATGTAAATACTGCTCTTTTACGCTACTAGCACCATCTAGCAAGGCTTTGATATCAGCGCCACAAAGCCCAAGCGGAACCAAGCCAATAGCAGAGAGCACACTAAATCTACCGCCTACATTTTTAGGTATATTAAACACCATAGCATTTATGCTCTTAGCGTAGTTTTCCAAAGGGCTATCTGGGTCGGTTATAAATATAAAATTATTATGCTCTTTAATCTTAAATTTATCCAATAAATATTTATATATAGATATAGTTTCTATAGTTGTGCCTGATTTGCTAGATACTATAAAAATCGATTTTTGTGGGTTGATTTTGGCTGATTTTTGCTCTATGCTAAATGGGTCGAGATTATCTAAAAATATAAGCTCTTTTTTTAAATTTAACATATCATAAAGAGCCTTAACACCAAGAGAGCTACCACCAACGCCGATCAAAACCACACTATCAAAATCAGTATTTTTAATATTAGAAATAGAGCTTACTAGCTCATTTATCTCAAGCTTTGGTAGATGATAATAACCAATCTCTCCATCATTCATCTCATCATTAATGCGTCTTGTGTAGCTATTAATGCTACTTATATTTTGCTTATGAAATTGAAGTCTATTTTCTACCATTTTCACTCTCAAAAAAGAAATTTGTAGCCTCTACAAATCCACTCACACTACCACAATCAAATCTTCGCCCCTTAAATTTATAGGCCAAAACCATATTATTTTGAGCCTGTTTTAAGAGTGCATCTGTGATCTGTATTTCGCCATTTTTGCCTGGATTTGTATTTTCTATAATGTCAAAAATATCAGGAGTTAATATATATCTACCGATGATAGCTAAATTTGTAGGGGCATCCTTTGGGTCTGGCTTTTCTATCATATCATTTACCATTATCAAATCATCTTCTATAAATCTACCATCTACAACGCCATAGCTACTTACATTTTCTTTAGGTACTTCCATGACCGCAACTATGCTACAACGATACTTTTCATAGATTTTTACCATTTGAGAAAGCACATTTTCACCATCTTCATTTACACACAAATCATCAGCCAAAATCACCCCAAAAGCCTCATCTCCCACAAGCCCCTTACCGCTATAAATAGCGTCCCCAAGGCCTCTCATATGCATTTGGCGAGTGAAGGTAAAGGTACATTGATCCATAAGCTCTCTAATATCATTTAGTAGATACTCTTTGCTACTCCCTGATATCTGATGTTCAAGCTCATAACTTATATCAAAATAATCCTCCAAAGCTCTCTTTCCACGCCCTGTAACAAATGCCATATTACTCATACCAGCCTCTCTAGCCTCATCTACACCATAGTGGATTAAGGGCTTTGTAAGGATCGGTAACATCTCTTTTGGCAGACTTTTAGTCGCTGGTAAAAATCTAGTTCCATATCCAGCAGCCGGGAAAAGGCAGGTTTGTATCATTAAATAATCCTTATAATAAATTAAATTTGACAAATTTACACTAAATTTACTTAAAATATAATTTCAAGGGATAGTTATTGTAAAAATTTTAGGCTCACTTTGGACTGATACAGAGCCTTTGTGAGCATTGATAATCTCCAAACTTAGAGCTAGGCCAAGGCCATTACCTTTTAATTTTGTTGTCTTAAAAGGCTCAAATATCGCATCACTAGGCAATTTCACCCCACTATCACTGATATAAAAATGGTGCGATCCATTCTCAAATTTATGCTCCAAACTCACACTCCCACTCTCATCATCACTCTCTTCAATCGCATCAATAGCATTAAATATAAAGTTACTAAACACCAAATCAAGCAGATCTATATCACCGCATATAACTCCATCAAATCCACTAAATTTAAACTCAATCTCCTTGCTAAAAGCATATTGATTGATAGCTTCACGGCATAGAATTTCTAGATTTTCTAGCTTAAACTCAACTGCTTTTATATGGACGCCTTTGGTAAATAAAAGAGTGGCTTTGATGATTCTTTCAACTCTATAAATGGCCTTTTGAATCTCTAATATCAATGGGCGATTTTTCTCATCAATACGCTTTAAAAGCGTGCTAGTCAGCAAAGAAATCGAGCCTATAGGGTTCCTGATTTCATGTGATAAATGCGCCGCTACTGCCCCCATAGAAACGAGCCTAGCGGCTCTTTTTTCATCTGTTATATCGGTGGCTAGGATTATTTGATTTTTCATACTATGAGTTATTTTGATAGCATAAACTCTATTATCAAATTCAATCTCTTGTGTGCTTTTTTGCATATTAATTTTATCTAAAATTCCCATAATCTGCTTGGCCTTATCATTGCTTAACACCACTTCGCCATCTGTGCTAATAGCCCACAATGAAGCACCTAAGCTCTCTACGATCCCTTGGGTGAATTTCTGCAAATTCGCATATGATTCGCCTAGAATTTTATACTCTTTTTCTATTAGATATGTCTGTTCTATTAGGCTTTTTAGCCCATCTTCTATGCTTTTAGTTTTATCACTCATATAAATCCTTAAAATCATCAATATCAAACAAAATCACTCTATCATCCCTAAGCCCTAAAAGCTCATTGCTAAAGCCTGATTTTGAAAATAACGCTATTTTATCCCAATTTATTTTGGATTTTTCGCACTTTTGGATTAGTAAATTTAAGATATTTTTACATATTTTTCTCTCTTTATATTTTGCCTCTGCTACTATGGTAAAACCATCATAATTGGCATAGATATCAATCTCATTTTCTCTATCCCAATAGCTTGAGATTTGCCCTTTTGGGATATTTAAACTCTTAGATAAAAGCTCGATACAAGCTAGCTCAAACTCAAGCGAGCAATAGTGATCAAACTCATTTTTTATCTCATTTATCACTATATCTTTTTGATTGTTTTTTAAGAGATCCAAATTTGGCTCTATAAATCTAAACCAAAATCTATAAAATCTCTTTGTAAAGTGAATTTTATCTTGAATTTGATATCTTCTAAGCTCTTTTTTTAACTTTTGGTGGCGATTTTTAATAGGTTTTATCTCCTTAGATTGCTCAATTTTAATAAATTTTTTATCCAATAGCTCGCTTATTATAGCGCTACTTAATGGTCTTGGTAGATATTTACTAGTGGCAAATCTCTTTCTATCGCCCTTTGCTAGACGCATTAAAAATCTTTTTGTCTCATCATAATCAAAGCTAAACTCATCCATAAAATTATCAAATTTATTCAAAATTTCAGACTCAATCGCCACAAAAATATCATCATAACCACTCATAACCCTATCAAAAACAAAATAAAATTGTAGATATTTTATGGTTTTCAACTCATCCTAGCCTTTTAAATTTACAAAATTATAGCAAGATTTGGTTATAATAATCAAAATTCAAACAAATGGTATCTTAATGAGTAGAAATTTATGGCTATTTAGTGGCATTTTTATGCTTTTTTGTGTGGCTGTGGCGCACTTTGTTTTACAAAATTACTTTTATATGCGTCCTTGCGTTCAATGCGTTTATATACGCTATTATATGGTGATTGCTAGCTTTGGAGCGATTTTGATAGCGCTGTTTTACAAGTCAATTTGGATATATATGGCTGGATTTTTGATCTTTATATATGGCGTAATTTGCGGTATTTTAGAAGGCTTTAAGCTAGATAGGATCCATCAAGCTATATTAGATTCTAATCCATTTGGCGTAAAGGGCTGTTTGGATAGACCAAAATTTGAATTAAATATCGCTTGGGATGAGATTTTGCCATCGCTATTTAAAGCAACTGGGCAATGTGGATTAGATATGCCAATGGTGCCAACTGATATTAAGCTTGATGCCATTCAAGGCTATTTCGTCGCACTTTACCAAGATGGTTGGTATCTAATCCCAAGTTTAAAACTATTAAATATGGCGCAAATTTCAATTATTATTTTTAGTGTAGCTTTGATTTTGGGCTTGATTTTATTTATATTAAGATTAAAAGGTAAAAAATGATTAAGATATTAGAGCAAATTTGGGGAGTTAAAACCCTATATGTAGATGAGAATCATCTAAGTGAATTTAATAGCGATGAAGCGGCGATAATACTTTGTATAAATCCACGAAATTATGACAGGTTGATTAAATTAGATAGCTTAAAATCCATCTTTGATAGAGCAAATTTAAATCTAAATGAGTATAGCGTAGAGCTTAGCCAAGTAGGTATATTAAATGCTATAAAAGCCCTAAAAATAGATATTAACAAAGTTTTAGCCGGGCTTAATGAGTTAGCTAAAAATGATATTATAGATTTTAATGGCTACACTTTGATAAGTGAGTTTATAAACTCTCTTGAGCTTGATTTTAAAGATATCAGCGAGGCTACAACTCAACCCTTTCACAAGAATCTTCACACACTAAATGAGATCCATAAAATTCTAAGCGAATTTAATCTTAAAGATCTTAGCCAAAGGTTAAAAAACGCCTATGATAGCGCCAATAACTCTAAATTTAAAATAGCAGTTACTGGAGTTATCAACGCTGGTAAAAGTAGCACTTTAAACGCTTTAATGAATAAAAAAATTCTAGGCGCATCAAATATCCCTGAAACGGCGAATTTAAGTGTCTTAACATATAGCGAAGATGAATTTGCCAAAGTCTGCTTCTGGTCGCCTGAAGAGCTAAAATCAATGGATTTAGAACCAAAAATCCTAGAAGACAAAATCATCTCAATAGATGAGCTAAAATCCTACACAACGGCTTCTAATGAGATTAGCAAGATGGTTAAAGAGGTGATTTTGGGGATTAAATTAGATATTTTAAAAGATGGAATTGATATAGTTGATACCCCTGGCCTTGATGATGCGGTGGTATTGCGTGAGATTTTAACAGCTAATTATATGAGTCAAAGCGATTTTACACTTCATCTAATGAACGCTAGTCAAAGCGCAACAAAAAAAGATATGGCATTTATAGTAAATACTCTAAAAAATGGTAAAAGCGCAGGTCTAATCATCGCTCTTACTCACATTGATAAGCTTAGTCCAAATGATATAAAAGAGGTTTTAAACTACACCAAAAATAGTATAAAAACCGAGCTTAGTGAGTGTGGGTTTGATGAAAGCTTGGCTGATGAGACGAAGTTTTTTACCATTTCAGCGATTAAAAATATCGGAATAGATGAGCTAAAAAGCTATCTTTATGAGAGCTTTTTTGGCTCAAATTCCAAAAAGGCAACCCTAATTATCGATAACTACAAAAAAGAGCTTTTAAATATCGCAAATTTAATAGAAGATGATCTAAAAGCACAAAAAACAGCCCTAACATCAGATACCTCCACAGCCAAAGAGCTTGTCAAATCACTCCAAAATGAGATAGATGAGATAAGCAGTGCCACAAATAGCATAAATAGCGAACTTGAAAATCTACTTAAAAGATTAAATTATGATAACGAAAATAGCAACGCAACGCTAAAAGCCATAAGCGCTAAAATCAAAGATAGAGTAATCAGCGATGTCAAATACGCCACAAATAAAAAAATCAAGCTAGATACCGCTAGACTTGGGGTGATTATAGAGAGTGGTTTTAATGACTCTTTTATAGATTTTTTCAGAGATTTTAAGCAACAAATCAGCAAGGATATTGACTCTGCTAATAAAATTTTAGAGCTAAAACTTGGGGCGAAAAATGCGAATTTGAATCTGCCAGATATTAGGGGCTATATAGACCAAAATCTACCTAAAATCAACTACGAAATTTTAAATAGCGATGTAAATAAAGCTATTAAAAGTGATAAAAATATTGAGATTATAGGAGCTAATTTAACCAAAATTTTTGATGATTTTATAGTGAGTTTAAATCTGCCAAACCAACTTAGCAAACTAGCTAGTGCTTGTACAAACGAGTATATAAATGGTATTAAATTTGAGTTAAACGCTATGAGAGAGCATCTACAAACCAAAGAAGAACAGATAAACAAACTAGCCAAATCAGCCTTTGAAAATATCAAAGACAAAGAGCAATTAATAACCGATATAGATACCAAAATATCGCAATGCCAAGAGATCAAAAATAGGATAGAGCTATGCTAAAAGAGTTTATAAAAGAGTATAAAAGAGTATATCAAATCAGCTTTGATGATGGATTTTTAGGTGAATTTGAGAGATTTTGTGCTTTTATTTGTGAGCCGAAATTTCACCCTAGTAAGGAGCTAATCGAGAGATTAAACTTCCTTAGCCTACTAAGCCACGAACCACCGCTTGTAGCGATTGTCGGGCAGTTTAGTAGCGGGAAATCAAGCTTTTTAAACGCACTTTTAGGTGCTGATATATTACCAACTGGGGTTGTGCCAGTAACTGCTAAGCCTACATTTATCAAGTACGCACCAAATTATATGCTTAAAATTCTACACAATGATGGTAGAGATGAGTATAAAAATATAGATGAGCTAAGTGCCTTTGTAGATCAACGCCACGCCCTAAAAGATGTCAAAAATCTCACAATCTACGCCCCAAATGAACTACTTAAAAAGATAAGCTTCATCGATACTCCTGGGCTAAATTCAAGAAGCGACGCTGATACCAATGAGACTAAAATGATATTAAAAGAAGCCGTAGCTTTAATTTGGATTAGCTTAATCGATAATGCCGCTAGAAAAAGTGAGCTAGATGAGCTAACTCTCATCCCAAATAGCCTAAAACAAAACGCAATTGCCCTATTAAACCAAAAAGATAAATTAAGTAGCGATGAGATAACTAGAGTTTTAGCCCACGCCAATCTCACATATAGCAATTATTTTAGCTCTGTTGAGGCTATCTCAGCCAAACTCCAAAGAGAAAATAGCGGCGATAGCGGATTTGAAGCGGTCTTTAAATTCCTAGATAAAATAGCAAACACAAAAGAGGATTTTATCAAAGCAACTTCGCAAGAGATACTCCTATCATCACAAAATCAAAATTTAAATTTCATCAATATCTTAGATGAAATTTCAGATATTTTCACTAAATTTCAAAACAAAACTAATCTCAAATTCAGCGAACTAAAAGATATCTATAACTCTAAATTTGAGATATTTTTTGAAGCTATCAAACAAAATGCCGCCCTAATCGCAAATGAGATCAACTCCGCTTTAAAAAACCAAAAATCCGCCTATTATAAAGAAAAAACCGGCTTTTTAAATAAAAATAGCTTTGAGAAAATAGAGTATGAAAGAGTTAGCTTAGATATAGATGAAATTTTGGCTAAACTAATCTATAATGATGAGAAATTTACCAAAATATTTAAGAAATTTAAGCGAGATTTAAGCGAATTTCAAAGCGAAATCCTAGCTGATTTACAAGCTATTTTTGATGAGTTAAAAGAGCTAACACTTCGCTATAAAGCCAAATATGAAAGCCTTAGAAAATCTGACCCACTCCACTCAGATCTACTATTTGCTGATATTCGTAAATTTTCAAGTGAGGTTTATTCTCTATTTTTAAGCGATATTGAAACTCTATTTTTGGCTAAATTTTCAAATTTAGAGCTATTTTTTGAAAGGGTATTTATCAAAGTTAGTGCTAACTATCAAAACGCAATTAGATTAAGTGTAAATTTCATCGCCCAAAAATGTGAAAAAAGTAGCAAAGACTATGAATCTGACCCACTTGCCTTTAGCCTCTATTATCCTAGACTTAGTGAGATAAATGAGAGAATCTTAAATGAGTTAAGCTACTATGAATTTGAGAGTGAATTTACTGGTAACTCCACATTTATCACCAAATTCATAAACTCACTCCAAGCCCAAACAGAGCAATTAATGGATAAAAACCAAACCTACATAAACTCATTAAAAGCCAAATATAAAGGCGATCTTGATGAGCTTAGCAGTTTTAGCTGGTCTTGATGGCAGAGTCAATCTGCCAAATCTTCAAAATCAACAAAATTATCTATAAATTCATTTGCCAAAAACTTAGTATAGATATAGCTCTCGACAATACTTTTAAACTCGCTAAATTTACTCATATCGCCATCTTTTAAAGAGCCTAAAAGAGTTAAAATCTCACTATTATCTATATGTGAATTTATAAATTTTATAGCTCCACTTCTATATGACTCGCCATTTTCTATAGCTAAAACAGCTCGTAAAATCTCGCCATTTACGCTATTTGCCGCCCCAGAATACGGCACCAAAACCTTATACATATACTCTATACTATCCTTAGCACCAAAGCAGTTTTGCTCCAACCTAACGCCATTTTCATCGCACCAAATTCGATATGTCTCATCGCCTACAATATTATCAAATCTCTTGCCATCCTTGCTAGAACACTCCCAACATCTATCAAAGCACTCATCATTCCAGCCATTTAAAGCAAAAAACCTACCATCGCACTCCACAACTGCTATTTGCGTATCTTGCCAATACATTTTAATCCTTTTATAAGCTTTTGGTAATTTTAACTAAATTTATAATTGACTTAGCTTATTATTTTAGCTACTTGATTTTACTAAGCCTTTTTTTAGTTTTCTAATTAGAAATCTTGATGGATTTAGAGCATTAATTACGCTCTTTTTAACGCAAATTTGACGCCCCAAAACCATATCTAATAGCATATTAGCCCCCAAAATTCCAGTGCTAAGCCCCCTTGATCCGTGAGCTGCTGATATCAAAATATTTGGATGGTATATCGGATTTTGGTGAGTTGATTTAGCCTTTGTCCATAAGAGCGAACTATAAATTCGCATATACTCACTAGCGTTATGTATCCCACCAATTACAGGAAATCTATCCCCGCTATAACCCCTAAATCCAACATTTGAGCCAATTATATCTATATTTTTACCATCTATAAACTCACTTACCAAAGCCAAATTTGACTCATCATCACTATCCCTAGGCAAGGCATACTCATCGCCCCTAGCGTAACTAGCACCTATTAGCTGAATTTTATCAATCGCCTTTGTGATATATCCCCTAGCGCTAAGTGGTCTATTGAGATTTATAAACTCACTTACCATCGTAGTCTGCCCACGAACGCTGCTAAGTTGCATATATGGATCATTAAACTCACTTATAAAAAGTTCCCTAGCCCTATTTCCATTAGCAAAAATCACCAAATCCGCCTTAATCCCATTTAGTCCATCAAAGCCAATCTCATAGCCACTACCAAGGTGTTTGAGAGATTTTACTTCATGATTATAGAGTATATCAAGCTCTTTAGCTAGGCTTTGACAAAGATTTTTAGGCATAATTTGCATAGCTAAGCTTATATTTGCCTTAGGATATTTATCGCTACTAATTGTAAAAAATTCGCTTTTGTGGTTGAATTTACTAAGCATTTTATCATTTATCAAATACTCATCACATCCACAAAAATCCACAAACTCACCACCAAAACGGCTATAAAATTGCCTAGCTAATAAAAATGAGCTAATATGCATATCACCCAAAATCACCCCAGGTTGCGTAATGAGCGGTGCGCAAACACCGGCTAAATTTGAGCTAGCACCGGTGGCGGCTTGATTATTGCTCTCAGCTACGATCACTTCAAATCCAGCATTTTGAAGCATAGTAGCTATCGATAATCCAGCTATACCAGCACCAACTACCAAAACTCTATTAGGCTTTGTGATAGTTGGCGGCTCAAACCAAATTTGCTTTTTTATCTTAGATTTTGGAGTTATACAGATCGCTTTTAACATCTCTCGCTTTTTATGATAGCCCTTTAATTTATATATCTCAAATCCATTTTGACTAAGCCTATCACGCACAACTCTAGCAGTGCTAAAACTCCTAATAATCGCATTTTTATTAGAATAAGCGGCTAAATTTGATATGAACTCTTCGCTCCACATTTGCGGATTTTTGCTAGGGGCAAAACCATCTAAATACCATATATCAGCCCTAAAATCACACTCATCTAAAAACTCCAAAATATCACCAAAATATATATCAATAGTGATATTTGAGCCTAGATTTATCCTTAAAAGCGAATTTGGGATAATATAATAACTATCCAAAAACTCCCCATATATAACACCATCAAGCCCAAGGTCATTATAGATAGTATTTAACTCATCTTTAGTAAATGGATACTTTTCAACTGCGATATAGTGTAGGCTCTTTTTATTTAGAGTTTTAAACTTTTTAAGAGTACAATAGAGATTTAGCCCCGCACCAAATCCAGCCTCAGCCACCACAATTTCATCTTTATCTACCTCATCTAAGGCACTACTATAGGTATATTCGCACTCTTTTAAAGGCTCATAAGTATTAAAATATATATCATCAAATTTAGAGTTATAAAGTGTGTTATTTTGGTAATTTATCATTGATTTTTCGCAAAATAATCATCAATTCCATCTGCTATACCAAGAGCGATTTTATCTGTGTAGCTTTTGTTTGATAGTAGTTTATGATCATTTGTATGAGTTATATATCCAGCCTCTATCAAAACAGCAGGCATCAAAGCCCCCACCAAAACCCAAAATGGAGCCTCTCTAACGCCACCATCTACGACTTTAAATTTAGATTTAACCGCACTTAAAAGATTTGATTGGACATCAATAGCAAGTTTATTAGATGCGATGATCTTTTCTCTATTTAAGAAATTTAGATAGCTAATTTTAGTGAAATAATTCATCTCATCAGTATCAGCTTTATTTTCCAAATTCGCAGCTTGCATACTTCGCTCGCTTCTAGTAGGGCTTAGAAAATATGTCTCGATACCTTGCATCTCTTTGGCTTTTTTCTCATTTGGAGCGGCGTTTGCGTGAATGGAGATGAAGATATCGGCCTTTTTTTCATTAGCAAAGCTTGTGCGATCTCTAAGATTGATAAATTTATCATTGCTCCTTGTATAATAGACTTTATATCCACGATTTTTTAGTATTTTGCCAGCTTCTAGCGCTATATTTAATACAATATTTTTTTCATATAATTTATTTTTGCCCACAGCCCCAGCGTCCTTACCGCCATGGCCAGCATCTAATACTACAATCTTTCCTTTGGCTTGATTTGCTACCTTAGTAGGTGTTTTTTGGCTATTTTTTTGTGTTGTTGGCTTTTTATCTGTTTTTAATACTGCTTTTGTGGTGGCTTTTTGGGTTGTGTTTTTGCTATTTTTGAGTGTGAAAACTATGCTATTGCCATCAAATTTATACTCTATATCCTGCTCTTTATCATCGGTAAAAACAATTCTAACTCGCTCTTTATTAAATTGCGCTACTCTTATATGATCTGAAATTTGAGATTTTTTATTCTCATATTTGGTAGTTAATACCCCATCAAATTCAAATATCTTGCGATATGATTTACTCTGATTTAGCTCAGAAGTCTTGATATCAATCTTATTGCTATTGGTATTTAAATTCACGACAAAAGCATTTTTGGAGCTTGATAGCGATAGAATTTTGGCTATTTGATTGCTTTTGTTTTCACTTTTCGCCGTGGTTTTTACTGCCGTTTTTGTTGCGGCTTTTGCTTCAGCTTTTGCCGGTGTTTTATTATCTGTTTTATTTTGACTTTTCTCATCCGCTTTAGCTTGAGCTTTTTCTTGCTTTGTGGCTTGAGCTTTATTTTGGGTTTTTGCTTGATTTTTTGTTTCAGTTTTATTTTGGGTTTGGGTTTTATTTTCTGCGGTGGCTTTAGGCTTTTCATCTTTTTTATTCTCTATACTTTTTAGCTCTTTGGCATATACGCTATCATCAATCCCAAGTATCTTAGCACCGCTAACTAATCTTTTTAAGCTCTCTAATTTTAACTTCTCATTATCATTTAATATCGAGTTTAGATATACTCCTTTTAACTCATGATAGATTTGAATTCTATCTTGCTTATTTGCCTTGGTAAATTTATTATCAAAATCATCAAAAACACCACCACCAAAAGCAAAAATAGCAAAAAAAAACGGCAATAAAAGCTTAACTATTTTCCCCATAAACCAACTTTTTAATAAGCTCTTTAACGCTAATTATCTCATTTAGCCTATATCCATTAGCACCACTGAAAAATAGTCCCGTTTCTTTATTGCCACTTACAGCATCATAGAGCCTATCAGCGATACAATACCCAACTTGCTTAGCCTCTTTGCCCCTTTGGCATGGAGAGACGCAGTTGCTAATACACTGAATTTTTGGCCCAGCCTTTTTATCTACTAGATCAAGTAAATTTGTCTGAATCCCACGAGCCGGATATCCAACAGGGCTTTTAATAAGTCTAATATCCTCTTTTTTAGCCGCTAGTAAGACCTCTTTAAACCCATCAGCAGCATCGCACTCATAAGTCCCGATAAATCTAGTCCCCATCTGAACGCCACTCGCTCCAAGATTTATAAACTTAGCTATATCATCATGATCCCATATCCCACCAGCTGCCACCACAGGGATAGGATTTCCGCCTATATCAGCCCATTTAGATGCCTCATCTACAACAGGTTTAATCAAATTCTCAAGCTGATAGTTTGGATCTAAGCACTGCTCATATGTAAATCCCTGATGTCCGCCACTAAGTGGCCCTTCTAGCACCACAGCATCTGGTAGTCTATTATATCTATCATACCATCTTTTACAAATTATCTTTAAAGCCTTAGCCGAGCTAATGATCGGCACCAAAGCCACATCGGCAAATCCCTTAGTAAGCTCAGGCAAATTCGTAGGAAGTCCAGCACCTGAAATTATGATATTAATGCCATGTTCGCAAGCATCTTTGACTATTCTAGCATAATCATTACTAGCACACATTATATTAGCAGCTAGCGGTTTATCTCCGCAAATTTTACGCGCATTATCGATTATAGCCTTAAATCCCTCTCTAGAGTAGAAATTCACACTATCATATGGTTTTGAGTTTAGCTCTTTAGTGATGTGAGCTCTATGCTCATAATATCCAGTACCAACAGAGCTGATAACACCCAAACCACCATTTAAACTGACATTACCAGCTAATTTATTCCAGCTTATGCCAAGCCCCATACCACCTTGGATAATAGGGTATTTGATCGCATATTTTCCGATTTTTAAACTTTTTAATTCCATTATTTTACCTCTAATCTAGCATAAGCTTTTTTACCAACTTGTAATACATACTCACCCTTAGAAAGTCTAAGCTGCTCATCACTAATTTTGGCCTGATTTACACTAACAGCATTTGCCTTAATGTGGCGACGAGCATCTGAATTTGACCCAACTAACTTACACAAACTAAGCGCTTCAACTATCCAAATATCATCAGCATTAATCTCAAATTTAGCCATATCGCTTGGCAATTCACCCTTAGCATGGACTCTATTAAACTCATCTCTAGCAGCTTGAGCTTCTTTAATGCTATTAAATCTAGCAGCCAACTCTAAAGCCAAATTCTCCTTAGCAACCTTAGGATGCAAAGCTCCACTTTTGACATCATTTTTAAGCTTCTCAATCTCATCACCACTTAAACTACTTAATAGCTCATACCAAACCCACATAAGCTCATCACTAATACTCAAAGTTTTAGCGAAGATATCCTTAGCAGATTCAGTAACACCGATATAGTTACCAAGGCTTTTACTCATTTTATTGACACCATCAAGACCAACTAGAAGTGGCATCATAATGATAGCTTGTTCTTTTCCTATATTATATGTGCGACCAAGAGTTCTACCCATTAAAAGATTAAATTTCTGATCCGTTCCACCCATCTCTATATCGCACTTCATCGCAACGCTATCATAGCCTTGTAAAAGTGGATACAAAAACTCACTTATAGCTATAGGAGTTTCAGCCTTATATCGCTTAGTAAAGTCATCACGCTCAAGCATTCTAGCTACATTAAATGTGCTAGCAAGGGCTATTAATCCATCAGCACCAAGGCTATTTAGCCAAGCAGAATTAAACATTACTTCAGTTTTACTTTCGTCTAATATTTTAAAAACCTGCTCTTTATAGGTTTTGGCATTTTGTGCTATAACATCATCACTCAAAATCTTTCTAGTAACGCTTTTACCAGTTGGATCACCGATTTTAGCAGTGAAATCACCTATCAAAAATTGAACGATACCGCCGTGATCTTGAAGTAATCTCATCTTATTTAACACCACTGTATGACCTAGATGAAGATCAGGGGCAGTCGGATCAAATCCCGCCTTGATATAGAAATTTTTACCATTTTCATAGTAATCTTTAATCAATTTTTCAATTCTCTCATAATCAATTATCTCAGCGGTTCCACGCTTGATCTCACTCATAATTTTAGCTATCATAATCTTCCTTAATTTTTATATGCGTCACTTAGAGAGCTAAATTCAGCTATCTTATAACGATCCTTTAATCTATCTCTAATCACAGAGCTATCTAGATTATCGCTAAGCTCTATTACAACATCGAAATAATCAGCCGCTATCAAATCATCACTCTCGCTAAGCGTGATAGTAACTAAATCAATATTGAGTTTAGCTAAATATGTTAAAAATTCAGCCAAACTTCCTCTTTTGTTTTCGATACTTACAATAACCTTATATCTATGCGGAGCATTTCTAGTCCATTTGACAAAGATCATCTCCTCTTTATCGCTCATCAATTTTGCGGCTCTCTCACATAGTTTGTGATGGACTGTAACATTGCTATTATTTCTAAATCCTATGATATCATCGCCCCGTTTTGGGTTACAACAATAGTCAAAATCCACACTCTTAATAGTGAAATTTGAATATACAACTATATTGTCAAATTTCTGCTTTTTAACCTCGTGTTTATCGCTAAATTTAAGCGAAAATAGCTTATCTTTTTTAGAGTGAGTATCTAAAATTTGGACTACCTCTTGTAGATAGACAGAGTCTGTGGCTATTTTTGAGATCTTTTTGCTTAATCCCTCTTCTTCTAACCACTCCAAAATTTTAGCTTCATTGACATTAAATATAGCCGACAAAATATCAATCGATACTTGATAGTTTATATCACGCAACTTTTGGCGACAAAAACTTCTAATAGTCGCCCTAGCCTTCCCAGTCTTAACACTATCAAGCCAACTACAACGATATTTGGCCTCATCTCCTGTGATAATACGGACTATATCTCCATTTTTTAACTCAGTTAATAAAGGAACCTTTATCCTATTTATATAAGCTTCTTTAGCGTGTAGGCCAACTTCGGAGTGAATTTCATACGCATAATCCAAAGCCGTAGCACCCCTAGGAAGTGTGAAAATCCCACCTTTTGGAGAATAGACAGCGATATCTTCTACATATAAGCTATCCTTAGCATACTCATATAGATCCTCAATGCTCTTATCATCGCTCTCTTGAGCTTTAATATCACTTAGCCAATCAAGCTTAGGTGATACCAAGCCGCCGCTTTTATACTTCCAATGAGCCGCCACCCCATACTCTGCGGTTTTATGCATGTCAAATGAGCGAATTTGAGCTTCTATAATAGTTTTATCATCAAAGATCGTTGTATGGATAGTTTGATATCCATTTTGCTTTGGCAAGGCGATATAATCTTTAAATCTTGATATTAATGGGTTAAAATTCATATGTATAATCCCAAGTGCCAAATAGCAATCTTTTGGATTATGGACTAAAATTCTAACAGCCAAAAGATCCAAAACCTCTTCTAAGCTTATCCCTTTTCGTTGCATTTTAAGATATATTGAGTAGTAGTGTTTAATTCTCTTTTGCATAACAAAGCTATCTTCAGAAAAGCCATTTGCCAAAAGCTTTTCGCTAACCTTTTGACTAAATGAATTTATCTTTAATTGAAGTTGTTGCTTATGCTCATTTATATATGAATCTATCCCAGCATACTCTTTAGGCATAACATATTTAAAGCTTAAATCCTCTAATATATTCTTAATAGATGATATACCGAGTCTATGAGCGATTGGCGCATACACTACCAAGGTCTCTTCTGAAATTCGCTTTTGTTTCTCTGGTCTTAATACATCCAAAGTTAGCATATTGTGTAATCTATCACAAAGCTTGATAATCAAAACCCTAACATCTTCTATAGATACCAAAAGCATCTTTCTAAATGTCAAGGCCGAAGCTGCCAATTTCTCATTAGAACTAGAGCTTATAAGCTCATTTTCTCTAATAGCCACAATCTTTGTAAGCCCACGCACTAATACCGCTACCTCTTCGCCAAATTCAAATTGTAGCTCCTCTTCACTGCATTCTGTATCTTCTACTACATCATGGAGCAAAGCAGCAATAAGCATACTCTCATCGCCACCCATATGCGCTACAAATGAACAAACCAAAATCGGATGAATAGAGTATGGCTCACCACTCTTTCTAAACTGCCCATCATGTAATCTAATACAATAATCAACAGCCTTTAAAAGCATCCCCGTTGGCTTAGCTACAGAGTATAAAACATCCTTTGCCGACTCTATGCTTTTAGCACAGACAACTTCATCTATAAGCTGCTCTAAGAGCTGCTCGCTATCTATTTGATTCAATTATTCCCTCTAAAGCTACTTTACCTTGAGCTATCTCTAAAAGTGCTATATCTGTATATTTCATCTTTTGAGCATTTGCATCTACTAAAATTTGTGCGCCATTTGCTATAGCTTCAGCCCTTTTAGCCACCAAAAGCGCTAATTTATATCTATCATCACCCACAGCTTCTAAAGCCTTAGCGGCTATCTCTTCTATTCTCATTATATTCCCTTCTTATAAATTTTTAACTATTGAGCAGTTAGTATAATCACCATTTGCGATTTTTAATAAATTCCCATCTTCAAACATATTACAAACTACAATCGGAAGAGCATTATCCTTAGCCAAAGCTATAGCAGTATCATCCATAACTTTTATATTATCTTCCATAGCTCTTTCATAGCTTAGCTCATTTAATAGCTTTGCGTCGTTAAATTTCATAGGATCTTTATCATAGACGCCATTTACCTTTGTAGCTTTGATAATCATATCAGCATTTATCTCAACAGCCCTTAAAGTAGCAGCCGTATCGGTAGTAAAGAATGGATTTCCAGTCCCAGCAGCAAATATCACAACTCTTTTTTTCTCTAAATGTCTTTGGGCTCTACCTGTGATAAATGTCTCACATATAGCCTCCATCTTAATAGCACTTTGGACTCTTACACCTAATCCAGCATACTCCAACGCCTCACGCATAGCAATAGCATTGATAACAGTAGCTAGCATCCCCATATGATCGCCACTTGTCCTTTTAATAATGCCACCTTGGGCTGCGCTTACACCACGGATTATATTACCACCGCCAATTACAATGCCTACTTCAATATCGCTATTTACCAAAGACTTAATCTCACCAGCAATATACTTTAAAATATGAGAATCAATCCCAAATCCATTACTACCAGCAAGTGCTTCACCAGAAAATTTAACTAAAATTCGCTTTTTTTTACTCATAACCATCTCCATAAAATTTGGCAATTATATCTAAAACAAATTAAAAAACGCATTAATCAATATTAAATTCAAACCAATCAATTCATAGCGATCAATTCAAGTGGATTTATATGATAGTTTTTTTGCGTAACCTCAAAGGTCAAATCTTGTTTCACTCGCCCTATAACATAGCCTTTTTTCACCTTTTGGCCTACTTTGATAGTAGGAGCAATCTTATCTAAATGAGCATAAATTGTGTGAATTCCATTGCCATTTTCTACTATTACTACCTTATCTAATACAGGAGTCTCTTTGGCAAATACAATTGTCCCAGCTAAAACATTTTTCACCATAGCATCTGTAGTGGCTGAGCGAAGCACAACAGATTCATTAAAAATTTTGATATTATAAACAGGATCTACATAATCGCCAAATTTTTGCTTTACGCTAAATTTATCCAAAGGTGCAATGGTTTTAGAGCCACTATATCGCTTTACATTACCTGCTTGATAGCTTGATCCAATCATTCTTACATCATCAGTTTTAGCTCTATTTTGCTCTTTAGTTGGGGTCTGTTTTTTGGCTGGAACTTGTGGTTTGGCAGCTAGAATTTGTAAATTTTCAAGAGTTTTTCTCATCTCATCTTGCTGTTTTTTGATATCGGCTAACTTCTTAGAATAGATATTTTTATCTTGATTTAAGATATCTAAATTTCGTTTTTGTTTGCTTTGTAAGGATTTAAGGGCAGTCTGCTTTTGGCGAAATTCTTTAAGGTCAAATTTGATAGATTCAATCTTTTTTGATTGCGATTTTATCAAATTTGTAGTCTCTTCATAATCTTTGGCTAATTTTTTAAACTCACTACTCATCACTCTATTTAAATTTGATAAAATTTCAGTTGCGATTATGCTATCTTGACTCTCGCTATAATCATTTGGAGCAACCAAATCATAAGCAAAATCCTCGCTTATAATCTTAATCATCCTAAGCTCCATATCTTTTTGACTCTTAATCAATTCACCATTTTGGCTAGTTAATTTATCAAGCTCTATATTTGCGTTGCGAGCGCTATCTTCTAGAGCTTCTACCTGCTCTGATAGCTCTTCAATTTGCTTAGCGGTATTCTCTACAGCTTTATTGCCAGCGATTATATCGATAGCTAGCTCTTCAAGCTTTTTATTAATCTGATTTTCGAGCTTTTTAGCTGAGCTTATGCTATCTTTTTGATCTTTTATCTTCTCTGATACATTTGCTGAAAAGAGCATATAAATAGATATGGTAAAAAGGAGTAAAATTCTCATCATCTACGCCTTGAAAGTAGCATAACTAAGCTAACAGCTATGATAGAAACCCCGATTGAAACACCAAATAATATAGTAGCATCGCTTAATAAATTTAAATTTGGCTGATCAAATCCAACGGCAAAAATCGCACTTTTAAAGCTTGGCAAAGCCGGAAAAATCGCATAAAATATCACTACAAGAGTCGTTGCGATAATACTATCTATAATTGATAATTTATAAAGCATAGCTGATTTTAGCCAATACGGCGCACCAAAAAGCGTCATAATCTCAACTCTTCTTTTATGCTCATAAAGCCAAATTCTCATCTGTTTAAATACCAAAACAAGCCCCAAAAGCCCAACTAAAATCGCAAAATAATCGGCTATATTTTTAGATAATATCAGCATATTATAGACTTGATCATGCGTTTTAGAGAAGGTTTCAACTCGCTTTACGCCTTGGATTTTAGATAAATTTGCTTTAATATTTACCATAACATCTTTAGATGGGAAATTAGTCAATTTAAGAGAGTAAAATTTAGGCAAAATACTCTTTAATACAGAGATATTTTTAGCCGAGATATCATTTTTAAGACGATTTAAAATCAAATTCGCATCCAAAGTAGTAAGCGAAGCAAAGGTTGGTATAATCGGAATTAGCATATTGTCATTTAGCTCGATTTCTGAGACAATTATAATATTATAATCACTAGTCATCTTAAACTCATAATCACTCACAAACTTACCAAGCATCAAGCTAAACTCAATAGCAAAAAGCAAGATCACAAGCGGAAAAATAACACTAATATGGCTCTTAAATGATCTCATTTATCTCTCCATTTGATAACTCAAAGTGGCGATAATCCATCCTTAGACCTGAAGGAATTTTATGTGTAACAACCACCACGCAAGTGCCTAAACCCTCCTTTGCCGAGCGAAGAAGTGACCAGATAACATCACTAGAATAGTCATCCAAGCTACCAGTTGGCTCATCGCATAATAATAATTGCGGATTGTGTGCTAATGCCCTTGCCATCGCTACTCTTTGCTGTTCGCCACCGCTTAATTCTAATGGGAATTTATCAGATTTATGAAGTAAATTTACATGATTTAATAGCTTTGCAGCCTGTTTTTTACATACGCTTTGATTATAACCTTTAATGATAAGTGGTAGCATCACATTTCGCTCTACATTCCACTCATTTATAAGTCTAAAATCTTGAAAAATTATCCCAACTCTTTGCCTTAAAAGTGCTAAAGTAGATCTGCTAATACCCTTTAATTCACTCAAACAGACATTTAAGCTACCACTGCTAATATCCATATCTCCATACATTGAGCGGATTAAAGTGGATTTGCCACTACCACTTTTGCCGGTTATAAAGACAAAATCATTTACATTTATATTAAAACTAGCCCCATTTATAACTTTAAAACTCCTATCATACTCTAAGACTAAATCCCTAGCTTCTACAATGTGACGCATTTAACATACCTTCTAAATTCTTATGAGCTTTGACATTTTCTATAGTTAATAGCGGTTTTTTAAATAGATATAAGATACTATCATTAGTAATTAGCAGATATCTATGCTCAGGCCTATAAAATGACCCAAATGCCACCCGCAATAAAATTCCACCATCTAAAAGATGATAAATTCGCTCCAAATGTATAAAATGATCGCTATTTTTGATTGTTTGATTGGTAAAATTTGATTTTATCAGCTCCAAATTTGGCTTGGCAAACTCAAATTCACACTCCAAGCTTAGCTCATCGCTATTACCATAAAATGAGCAAATTACATCATAAATATCTTTATTTTGCCTTATCCATCTATCTTCATATTTGCTTGAAACTTCTAAAAATCTATTTTTATATATCTCTATATTGGCCTTTTTAAGATCCATAAAGCAGCCAATAGTATAATCAGCATACTCTCTATCATCACTTCTTAGCTCAAATTTGCCACCATCTTTTAAAATTCTCTTACACTCCATAGCAAACTGATCGCTCACTACTCTTCTCATCTTGCTCTTTTGCCACGGCACTGGAAAGTGTAAAAATAGCCTATCAATGCTATTTGATCTTAGAAGACTCATCACAAGTCTAGCATCTAAATTTAATAATAAAATATTTTTTAACCCATTAAGCCTAGCTAGATTATCCACTTGCATACACGCTGGCTTATAGACTTCTATACCGATAATTAGCGTCTTTGGATTGGATTTAGCTTGATAGAGTAGATGTCTACCACTACCAAATCCAATCTCTACAAATATATTATCATAACCATCTATTTTATCTATTAACTCATCGCTACTTATAATATATTCGCTAGAATTAATATTTTTAGGCTTTTTGACTGCTGTGGCTTGACTGATAATATCAGTGGCAAATACCTGCTTATAAGCCTCTAAGGCTATTTGTATAGCATCTAATCTAGCTGGTCTTGAGAGCTTATCACATTTGATTACGAATTTGTCGCCACTACGCTTAGCAACAAGGCAAAACTCGCAATTTAAAGCCTTAGTGTAGATCAGCTTCTCATCACCATTTTTAGCCTCCCAAAGAAACTCCACTCCATCAAATGATACAGGAAGCTTAATATCTTTTAAATTTTTAGCTAAGAAATTTGGCATTATTTCGTTATCACTACGGCTTTTTGGCTATATTTAGACTCTAGACCAAACTCATCTATTGCTTGAATTTTATATGTATATTCTAAGCCTTTTCTAACATCAAAATCGCTGTAATTTTGAGAATTTATATCATATATTATAAATTCCCCTTCACTACTTGATTTTGTGATTTTATACTTTATAGCTCTTAAATCACTACCTTGATCCCAGTTTAGCTCTACTGATGAGCCATTGAATTTAGCAGAGCTAAATATCGGCTCTTTAGGAGTTGTTAAGGTAGAGCCTACTACTGCGTTGTTTTGGCGTGGGCTTTCTAGGCCATCTTTATCTACTGCTGTAACTTTATAGTAATAATTTACCCCATTATCATTAATTAAATCTTCATAAGCTGTATCTAGCGTAGTAGCGATCTTTGCCATAGGAAATATATCATTTGTAGCTCGGTAAATAGCGTAATGATCAAAATCGTCATTTGAATTTGGCTCCCAAGTTAGGATAATTTTTTTAGGCAAATTCACACTAGCGCTTAAATTTATAACCATATTTGGTAATGCTTTTGTCTGTGCATCTACTACCTTGCTTGGTGCTGATATTATGCCGTTATATGTTTTAACTGAAATTCGATATCTATAATTCTGCCCTGGCTCAACATCATTATCTATATATTCGACATTTAATCTACCATTTATGCGAGCTACTTCATGCCAACTATCATTTGATAGTGAGCTTTTTTCTAAGATATATGAAGCCACTCTAAGATCTGGATGTGGGCGCCATAAAACTTTTATCTTATTTGGCAAGCCATAAAGAGCTTGTATAAATGTAACTGACTCAATGAGAGGTTGGGTCATAGCGCTAACTTTTTGGCCTTCAGCCGAGATATTACCTAGTTCATTATAAGTTCTAAGCTCATATAGATACTCTGTCGCTGGGGCTAGATTGGTATCGACATAGTGAGTAGCAAATTTATCATTTAATTTAGCGATTAAATTCAATTGATTATTATCATTAGGATTAGAGCGGTATAGCTGATATCCACTAATATTATAATCCGACATTAACGGCCACTCAAAAGCGATCTCTGTCATATCGCTAATAGTCTTTAATTCACTAATAGTAGGCAGACTCGGGTCAATCTGCGTTGTCTTAGTTGTAATACATCCAGTTAGAAATATCATTAAAGATATCACACAAAATATTAGCCTTAATGCTCTCATCTACTATCTCCTTATCAAATTCCTTGCCAATTAGCCCATAAAACTCACTAGGTAAAGTGGCTTTAAATTCCATAATTTGGCTACTTCTAGGGTGAATTAATCTCAAAATATAAGCATGCAAAAAAATTCTGCCTATTTTAGCACTATTGCTCTTAAAACCATATAAATCATCCCCCAAAATATGGCGATTTATACTAGCCAAATGGACTCTAATCTGATGAGTTCGCCCACTAAATAGCTTAGCAGCGACTAAATTTATCATCTTATTTTGGCCTGTTAAGATATTGGCAAATGCTGATTTAGAGGGCTTTGCGTTGCTTATTATAGCGTTTTTTAATCTATTTTGTGGATGTCTGCCAATGGGTCTATCTATCACGCAATTTTCTTTAAGCGCTAAATCGCAAAGTAGTAGATAGATTCGCCCCATATCTCGTGTGCTTAATTGTTTGCTTAAATTTGCGTGAGATTCGTTATTTTTAGCCACTACCATCACTCCGCTAGTTCCTTTATCCAAGCGATGGACAATGCCGGCACGCTCCTGGCCTGCTAAATTTGATAAGGTGTAGCCATTTTGTTTTAGCCACTCTACAAGCGTGGCTTCTTTGACGCTTGGGGCTGGGTGGATTGTGAGATTAATCGGCTTATTAATCACCAAAATATCATCATCTTCATATATAATCTCAATATCAAAATCAGCTTTAAATTCACTTTGAATTTCAGAAATTTGTGGCGTTGAAATGGTGATTTTATCTCCTAAATTTAGATTAAATCCGGCTTTATTTATTATTTTATTATTTACACTTACATTGCCATTTTTGATTAAATTTATTACTTGATTTCTTGCGATATTAAGCTTAGATGCCAACTCTTGATCCAATCTAACGCTCTTAGAAGAGATAAATTCAGTCAATCTTAACCCTTTTTTAGCTAGAATTTTACCCAATTTTTGCTTAGGTTTGAATTTTGATACTATTAGATAAGAGAATTTTAACACATTTTGATTATGTTCAGCCAGCACTTATGCTTCCGATTATATTTCTCTCATATAGCCTAATAAACGAAGCTAGCGATATGCTCTCAGCTAAGATGATAGCCTATTTTATAATTGGCTTTGGGGCGTTTATGTTATTTTTTTTATTACCGATTCGTAAGCTTGAATGGTTGATTCCTAGTATATATTGGATTAATATAATTTTGCTTTTGAGTGTCGAATTTGTCGGTGTTAGCAAGCTTGGAGCGCAAAGGTGGATCGAGATACCATTTATAAATTTCACCATCCAACCTAGCGAGATTATGAAGCCTGCTTTTGTCTTGATGCTAGCTTATATCATCAAAAAAACTCCCCCCGATGAAAATGGATATAACTTTAAACAATTTTTAAAAATTAGCTTTTATATCCTTCTACCATTTTTTTTAATCTTAAAAGAGCCAGATCTAGGCACGGCACTTATGTTATTAATTACTGGCTATGGGGTGCTATTTATAATCGGAGTAAATCGCAAAATTTGGATTAGTATTGCTTTATTAATTGGAATTTGCTCACCTATTTTATACGAAAATTTACACGACTATCAAAAGAAAAGAATAGCCGATTTCATAAGCGAAAAGCCAAGCTATCAAGTCAAACAAAGCATTATCGCAATCGGAAATGGCGGTATCACTGGCAAAAGCATCGATGAGGCCACGCAAACTAAATTTAAATTCCTACCGATCGCCACTAGCGATTTTATCTTTGCTTATACGGTTGAGAGATATGGATTTATCGGTGGTGCTGGGCTTATAATGTTATATGGATTTTTGATAATTCACCTTTTAAGCTTAAATTATAAGCTTAAAGATGAATATTTTATCAAAGTAGCCGTTAGCGCTGTGGCGTTTTTGGTCTTTATATATGTGAGTATCAATATCTTTATGACTATAGGTTTTGCACCTGTTGTTGGGATTCCGCTGCCATTTTATAGCTATGGCGGAAGTAGCTTTATCACCTTTATGTGTCTATTTGGAATTTTACAAAATCTATTAACTTTTAGATTTGATAAAACAAATAGATTTGTTAAAATTAACTTTTAACTACCTATTAATTGCGATATCTCTTTTTTGATCTCATCTTTGGTTAAATTTGAAATCTCTTTATAAAATTTCCCACTTTTATCAAATAGATAGATTGAAGAGCTATGAGCTACACTATAATCCATCGCTGAATTTTGTAAATTTACAATTGCGTATTTGGCGTTGTAGTTTTTTACAACTTTTTTTAACTCATCTTCTTTCATCTTTAAGCATACTGAATTTGAGTAAAAATACTTAGCAAACTCATCGCACTCTTTTTCGCTATCTCTTTGTAAATCAAGCGTAACAAATAGTATTTTAATATCATTATTAAGCTTCATTTCATCGATCACAGATGATAAAATAGTAAGAGTCGATGGACAGATATCAGGACAAAATGTATATCCAAAATATAATATTTTATACTCATCTTTAAAGCTTGTTATATTGACATTTCCAAGCGTACTATTAGCATCAAAATCATATTTAGATATCTTAAGCCTATTATCAACCAAATTATAAACACCAAAAGCTAAAATAATCAATAAAATAGCATAAATTAATCTTTTCATAAATCACCCCGAAATCAAGCAGAGATTATGTAATAATTATAATAAACTCCTTGTAAGATAAATTTACAAGGAGAAGAGTGGCTATTTATTTGCTCTTTCGATATACTCGCCACGGACAGTATCGACACGGATAACTTCACCTTCAAGCACATGAAATGGTATCTGTACCACAGCACCACTCTCTAAGGTTGCTGGTTTTTTATTGCTACCTTGAGTATCACCTTTGAAATTTGGTTGAGTTTCAACTATTTTTAACTCCACTACTTGTGGTACTTCTACGCCAATTGCTTTGCCATTATGGAATAGAATTTGAACCATCATACCATCTATCATCCACTTTTTAGCTTCACCAACATCATCATCAGCGATAGCCACTTGCTCATATGATTCAACATCCATAAATTGAGAATATTCACCATCATCATAGAGATATTGCATCTCTTTTTCTACTAGATTTGGAGCTTCACATTTATCACCAGCGTGGAAAGTCTTTTCTAATACTTTACCATCAAGAAATGATTTGATCTTTACACGAACAAATGCCGCACCCTTACCTGGTTTGACATGTTGATACTCAACAATCTTATAAGGCTTACCATCAATTTCAATTTTTAAGCCCTTTTTTAAATCGCCCATAGAGTATGTAGCCATATTTTCTCCTTTTAAATTAATACTGCGTATCTAGCCCAAACACACGCATCAAGTGCATTTAACTGGTCTAAAATATCTTTTTTGATATCTTCATCAACTAATATAACAGCCAAAGCAAAACCATCATTATCTCTACCTAATCTAAAATCAGCAATATTAATCTTAGATTTAGCTAAAATTCCGCTAATATCACTTATAACGCCTGGTATATCACGATTTTTAAATACTATCATTCTGCCTTTTGGTTTAAAATCTGTTTTAAATCCATTTACGCTTACAATTCTCTGCTCTGTCTCACTAAAGACCGTTCCGCCAACGCTTACAGAGTCTTCATCTGTGATTAGCTTGATTGTTAATTTGCTTTTATACCCGCTTGCTGGGACTATAGTTGTAGATACTTCAATCCCTTTTTCAGCTGCCTTTAATGTAGCATTTTCGTAATTTATAGTATCACCTAAAACATCTTTTAAAGCACCCACAATGCCAAAAGATAGCATAGCTTCAGCGTAATCTGATACTTCGCCTTCAAGCTCTAATCTAATAGCTTTAATCTGCTTTTTACCGCTAAGTTGAGAAGCAAAATACGCCATCTTAGGTAAAAGCTCTGTATAAGGCGCTACAAATGGCGGTAAATCCTCTACTTTCACAGGTAAATTCAGAGCATTTGGATAACAAATCCCCCTTGCAGCGCTAATAGCTTGTTCAGCAGCATCTATGGCGATATTTTTTTGTGATTCATAAGTATTGGCGCCTAGGTGCGGAGTTGCACTTACATTATTAAGATCTAATAATTTATGATCGTTGCCTGGCTCTTTGACAAAGACATCTATACCAGCATAAGCAATCTTGCCATTTTGTAAATTCTTATAAAGCGCATCTTCATTATATAATCCACCACGAGCACAATTGATAAGCCTAACGCCATCTTTCATTTTAGCGATCTGTTCTTCATCGATCATATTGGTTGTCTCTTTATTTTTAGGTGTGTGAATCGTGATAAAATCACAGCCTAAAATATCATCAAAATTTGTAGTATATGTAGCGCCCATATCTGTGGCTTTACTTGGGTCGATATATGGATCATATGCTATAACCTTCATACCAAAAGCTAGACTTCTATATGCTACTCTTGAGCCGATATTTCCAAAACCTATAACGCCTAAAGTCTTGCCATAAAGCTCATTTCCATACCATTTTTCACGCTTCCAAACACGATTTTGTTGTAAGTCATTTACAGAATTAATATAATTTCTAGCACTATTTAATAGATGGCACATAGTCATCTCAACAGCTGCGATTGTATTGGCTGTCGGCACATTCATAAC
The DNA here is from genome assembly GCF_012978615.1 of Campylobacter sp. RM9328. Lineage (NCBI taxonomy): Bacteria > Pseudomonadati > Campylobacterota > Epsilonproteobacteria > Campylobacterales > Campylobacteraceae > Campylobacter > Campylobacter sp. RM9328. The sequence continues at coordinate 41,731 of NZ_LIWF01000011.1, forward strand.
TATAATTCCCTTTTTAGAGAAGCCATCTATATCCACATTATCCACACCTACACCAGCACGAACTAAGGCTTTTAATTTTGTAGCTGCATTTATAAATTTCTCACCACAATCAGTAGAGCTACGAGTAATCGCCACATCAGCTTCGCCTAAAATATCTAAAAGCTTATCTTTTGGTGTATCTACAGCATCTATAACTTTGATATCTTTTTGAGCATTTAAAATTTCAAAACCAACTGGATGAATAGCATCGCATACTATAACTGTTTTCATAGGTTAATTTCCTTTAAAGTTGTATGAATATTGTATTTTTTGAGTCCATTAACTGCATTTAAAACCATATCTTTATCATCTGTTTGTATATAAATATTGGCCATATCACCATCTTTTACAATTGTGAAATTTAGATTAAAATCTTTAAAAACTCTATTTATACAAAACATAGAATAAAAATCACATCTATTGATAACCAAGATATATTGTTTAGTGGCTTTGGCTTCTTTAGCCATCTTATCATCTATCTTAATTATCATTAAATTTGTAGGTAAAACAGAATCGTTATTTTTAAACTCCGCAATCTTTTCAAGCCAATTACCTGATTTTTGATAGTTATATTCTAAATTTATATTACTACTTGTAGTAGATACAAAAGGTGAAGATAGCCCGGAATTTGCATAAGCAAGAATAGCTATCAATCCACCAAAAACAACTACAAATATAACAGCTAAAATCAGATAAAGGCTGTTAATCTTCATAGCTTAATTATGCTAATTGCTCTTTAATGATATCGCCAAGCGTCATTTTATCATCATCATTGATCTCGCTTAAGACTTCACGCTCTTTTTGTTTGGCTAATCTTTTTACACTTAGGCGAATTCTATTTTTTTTCTCATCTATAAAAGCTATAGCAGCCTCGATTTTATCCCCGATTTTTAAAGAATCTATATCCACAGAGCCGATATCTTCTTTACGGATTAGGGCATCTACATTGCCATCTAAGCTTACAAATATGCCAAAATCCTTAATATCTCTTATAGTTCCGCTAACGATATCACCAACAGAGTGAGACTTTGCGTACTCCATAGCTGGACTAGCTTTAAGATCTTTTTGGCTTAGAGATATTTTCTGCTCTTTTGGATCTATTTTGATAATTTTAACTTCTACTTCATCACCAGCTTTAAATATATCTTTACACTTATCATTTCTATCCCAAGATGAGTCTTCATTGTGTAACAAACCTTCTAATCCACCAACTCTTACAAAAGCACCGAAGTTAGTAAGTGTAGTTATCACGCCTTTTACTATATCGCCCTCTTTAAATTTAGAGCTAAATTCATCAAAAGGTTTAGGTAAAAGGTTTTTCAGACTCACTCTTAAACGACGATTAGCAGGATTTATCTCTATAACTTCTACATCTAGCTCTTCATTTTCTTTGATAAAATCTTTTGGGTTTTTAATGTTTTTATCCCAAGATATCTCACTAATATGTAAAAATCCTTCAATATCATTACCCAAATCAACAAAAGCGCCATAAGGTTCGATATTGCTTACAGTTACTTTGATAGTATCACCTACTTCTAATCCATCTTTAATCTCATCCCATGGATCTGGGGTAGCAGCTTTTATCGATAGAGATAGATGTTTTTTATCATTATCATATTTTATGATTTTGACATCTACTTTATCACCCTCTTTATATAGAGTATTTGGATTTACTGGGCCTTTATAGCTGATTTCACTATAATGAACTAAGCCATCTATGCCACCTACATCTACAAACATACCATATGTAGTGATTTTTTTGATAGTGCCTTCAATTACATCTTTATTTTCTAAGATTGTTGATACTATCTCTTTGCGTTTTTTTCTATCTTCATCGACTAGTTTTTTGCGTGATACAATGATACTTTGATTATCTTTGTCAATTTTGATTACTTTTACTTTGAAATTTTTGTTTATAGCTTGATTTGGATCTTTAAAGCCACTTTGAGATCTAGGCATAAAAAACTCTATACCCTCATCATTAACAGCGACAAAACCACCTTTATTTTTTGATATAATCTTTACATCAAATATATTTTCAGCATCTTCATTGAAGTTATCTATGAACGCTTTTACCTTCTCTTTTCTAAGAGCTTTTTTATGCGATACACTAGGCCTACCATTTCTAGAGCCAGTTACTGCTACTTTAATAGTATCACCAATATTAAATAGTAGCTTACCACTTTCATCAGTGATTTCAGATATGTTCATAACACCTTCGGATTTTTTGCGTATATCTACATATACTTCATCATCTTTGATATTTACGATTACACCATCGCATACTGTAGCTTCTTCACTCTTTAAAGACTCTTCAAACATAGTAGCAAAATCTTCATCTAGGTCGATTTTGTCAATTTCATTATTAACGAATTTATTCGCCTCAGCCATCTTGATCCTTTTTATCTATAGATTTTCTTTCTGCTTTACAGCATTTAAGTGCTCAATTTTACCTTTTTTTAGCTTTATATTATATTAACTATTAGAAATTTTATCTATCTTTTCAAGCTCTTTTATAACATTTTGGATAACCCATTCAGGTGTGCTAGCCCCAGCACTTACCCCACAATGCTTTTTACCATTAAACCAAGCTGAATTTAACTCACTTTCGCTCTCAATCAAATAGCTATCACTACATAAATTTTTAGCTATTAGATATAGCTGCTTGGTATTTGATGAGTTTTTGCCACCTACGATTACCATTACATCGGCTTTGGAGGCTAACTCTCTTACGGCTTCTTGATTTTCTAATGTTGCATTACATATAGTATTAAAGACTCTAACCTCTTTTACCCTTTGCATTAGATAGGTGACAATTGAGATAAATTCTTCAATTTTTTTGGTTGTTTGAGAGATGACGGCTACTTTTTGTGGTAGTTTTGTACTTTTTAGCTCATCGATTGATAAGACTACATGGACAGGTTTGCTTGAGTAGCTCATAACACCTCTAACCTCAGGATGGTTAATATCCCCAAAAATCACTATTTCATAGCCTTCATTACTCATCTTTTCAACGATATTTTGAGGTTTAGTGACAAAAGGGCAGGTCGCATCTACTATCTCAATCCCTGTAGTTTTGAGCTTTTCTAAATCCCCTTTTGTTATGCCGTGAGTGCGGATAATTGCTCTTTTTTCATCGGTTAATTCGCTTATATTTTTTAAGGTTTTAACCCTGAAATTATCCTTTAATCTATTAATCTCTAAGCTATTATGGATAAGCTCACCGATTGTAGCAGATGTGGATTCTTGTGATCCAGCTGAATTTTCAGCAATCTTAATCGCCCTTTTAACACCAAAGCAAAATCCATAATTTTTAGCAAGTTCAATCTTCAACTCTAGCTCCCAACATTCGTAAGAAATGGCTAAATTTAGGAAAAGATGTAGCGATAAATTCGCTCTTTGATATATCCATACCACATTTTAGCCCAAGCACTGCAAAACTCATAGCGATCCTATGATCTCCGTGGCTATCGACTAATGCCCTATTTGGCTTAGTACCGACAACCCAAAATCCATCTTCATACTCTCCGGCCTCTATACCGCAAGCTTTTAGGGCGTTGATAGTTACGCTAATTCTATCGCACTCTTTTACTCTAAGCTCAGCTGCGTTTCTAAGCTCACTTTTCCCCTTAGCACAAGCAAAAGCGATAGCAAGAGCTGGGGCTTCATCAATGAGCCATGAGATATTTTTATCCACGATAATAGCATTTAATTCATCACCGATAATCTCAATATCACCGATATCTTCATACTGGGAGCTAGTAAGAGTATAGTTGATTTTTGCTCCCATTTTTTCTAACACTTTATAGGCTTCAATTCTAGTTTTATTAAGTAAGATATTTTTAAATTTCACCCTAGCACCAGGCGTTATAGCTGCTGCTACAGCATAAAAAAAGCACGAGCTAGGGTCATTTGGCACACTCATTATAAGTGGTTTTAGCTTTTTTGATTTTAGCGGTTGGACTATGATTTTACCATTTTTATAGCTGATATCAGCACCCATTCCTTTTAGCATTCTCTCACTATGATCTCGGCTCAATTCTGGTTCGCTAAATTCGCAACCCTTCGCACAAAGTCCAGCTAAGATTAAGGCGCTTTTGACCTGTGCTGAAGATATCTTAGAATCGTAGCTAAAATAGTCTAAGCTTCTACCTCTAATAGCGATCGGTGCTTTATTAGCACTATCTCTACCATCGATAGTAGCACCAACTTTCATAAGTGGTTCAGCGATTCGCCTCATTGGGCGTTCATTTAGATACTCATCGCCACTTAATACATAAAATCCATCACAACCTGCTAAAAGCCCCATATATATTCTCATCGCAGTTCCAGAGTTGCCGCACTCTAAAACTGATTTAGCCGAGCTAATTTTGGTTGGTGGAGTGATATAGTATTTATTATCAATTTTTTCGATTTTGGCGCCAAGTTTTTTAGCAATTTCTAATGAATTTAAAGTATCTTCAGCCTCAAGATAATCGCTAATTACACTCACTCCATCACTCAAAAGCGAAAATATCGCACACCTATGACTAATGGATTTATCTGTTGATACTAGGTCAAACTCTACATCAAATTTTGATTTTAAAGGTTCTACTCTCATCTTAATCCAATACCCAAATTCTCTTTTAATGCTCTTAAAATACTATCCATAATAGCTACAATCTCTTCATCTTCAAGTGTTTTGCTATCATCTTGAAATGTAAATTTAATACTCAAACTCACGCTGCTATTGCCTAAGCTCTCATCACTATAGATATCAACTGGCAAAAACTCTTTTAAGCTCTTAATTTCTAGCTTCTCAATTGTCTCTTTAATGCGGATATAAGGCATATCTTTTGGCATTATGATGCTTAAATCTCTACTTAAGCTTTGGAATTTGGAGTATGGATTTGCTAGTTTTTTTATAGGTTTTAAATTGTCAAAATCTATCTCACAAACATAGGTTTTAAATAGATCTCTGCTTTGTTCTATTGTAGCATTTACTCTACCGATATAGCCGATATAATCACCATTTTGATAGACTTTTGCTTGTTCAAATTCGCTTAGGAATTCAATATCATTTGATTTTCTTAGCTCAATTTTACCTAAAATATTTTGGATTAAATTAGCAAAATATATAAAATCAATCGTCGCTGGTTTAGCCCCATTTAGAAGTGTTGGCTCACCTATAAGTCCGCTAAAAACAAAACCAAATTTAGCTCTTTGAATCCCATCTTTGCTAATAACATCGCCAAATTCAAATAACTTAATTGATCTTTTTGAATTTTTGATATTAAAGCTTGTTGCGTTTAATAGATGATTTATAAGAGTTGGCTTTAAGATACTAAGTTCGCTATTTATCGGATTTAGCAACGCTTCAGATGAGCAAGCCACGCCTAATTCTTTTAGCTCGACTGGATTATCAAATAGATAATGCACACTTTCAAAAAATCCTAAATTCGCAGCTTTTTGTCTAATATCACGAGATAATTTATATCTATTATATGCTTGATTTGTGCGGTTTTTTTCACTATATTCTAAGGCTTTTGACGGGATATTATCAATCCCGATTATTCTTACAATCTCTTCGCAAATATCATGTGAATTTAAGATATCATGACGATATAATGGGACTTTGGCATATATCTGCTCTTGTTCGACATTGGCATTAATATCAAATCCAAGCTTTTTAAGAATTTTAGCGATATCGCTGCTACTTATTTGCATTCCGATCATTGAGCTAATCTCAGATGCGCTAAAGCTGATCGTTAGCTGCTCTTTATCTAATTGGACTTGTTGGGTGCCAGAATATGGCGATATATTGCTATCTTTGGCAAAAAGATTAAATAAGATATTCATAGCATAATTTAAATTTGGCTCTGATCCACGAGCTGTTCTGTGGGTGAATTCATCTTTTGATATATTTTTGTTATCGCCTAGTAACTCCGATACTAAATTTGGGTCTATATAACTAGCTTCTATTATCGCAATTTTGGTATTTTCATCCACTCTAGCTTCACTACTTTGAGAGATTCCTGCTATACTAAGTATCTTATCAGAAGAGCTAATTTCATATAATTTATTACCTGATTTTTTGATATTTATAGCGATTTTTTCATCGCTACTGCTTGCTAATTTGCCATGGTCATAAGCTCTAAATATAACCCCTGTATAGTGGGTGATATACTCCAATACTCGCTCTAAATTTGTAGTTTTGTTTGAGCCTATCATCGCAACTCTAAGAGCAAGTTTAAGCCTTTGATTAAAGCCTTGTGAGATACCAATGGCTCTATAAGCAAAGGCTCCATCTATCTTATCTTCGCAATGTATGCTAAGCAAACGACCGATTCCAAGCTGCCTATCATCTTCGCTAAGAGGTTTTTCATCTCTCATTGTGATATCAAAGGCCGCAGATAGATCCCTAGCAACACCATAAATGCTTAGACAATCTCCACGATTTGGTGTTAGCTCAAGCTCTATAATATCATCATTTAAAATATCATATTCATTAAGAGCTTTGCCAAGTTCTAGCTCTCCAATGCTATCATCTAAGATCATAATCCCATCATTGATCTTAGGTAGGCCTAATTCAGTTGATGAGCATAGCATTCCGCTACTTTGGACGCCTCGTAATTTTGCATCTTTTATCTCTAACCCATTTGGCATCACAGCGCCTACTAAAGCCACAACAACATATATATCAGCTCTTGCATTTTTCGCACCACAAACTATCTGTAAAACTCTATCTCCTACATCAACTTCACAGACATGTAGATGGTCGCTATTTTCATGCTTTAGACAGCTTTTTACATAGCCGACAACTATATTATCTGGAATTTTGATATTAGTAACACTATCTACTTCTAATCCGATTGAATTTAGCTTAGCACAGATCTGCTCGGTGCTAAAATTTGAAAGATCTATAATCTCATTTAACCACTTTTTGCTTATTATCATTTAAACTGCTCCAATAGTCTAATATCCCCTTCAAATAAGCTTCTAAGATCAGGAATTCTATGAAGCAACATCGCAAAACGCTCCACTCCAAGCCCAAAAGCATATCCGCTTACATTTTTATACCCTACAGCTTCAAATACATTTGGATCAACTACCCCACTACCAAGGACTTCTAGCCAACCTGTTTGCTTACAGACTCTACATCCGCACCCACTACAAAAAATACAGCTAATATCCACTTCGGTGCTAGGCTCTGTAAATGGGAAAAAGCTAGGGCGAAATCTAACCTTAACATCACCAAACATATATCTCAAAAAATCTTCTAAAATATATTTTAAATTCGCAAAGCTAACTTTCGTATCTTCTTCAACGACTAAGCCCTCTACTTGATGAAACATCGGAGTGTGAGTAAGGTCTAAATCCCTACGAAAAACTGACCCCGGCGCAATCATACGGATCGGTGGCTTTTGATTTAGCATGGTGCGGACTTGAACTGGGCTAGTGTGAGTTCTAAGTAGTCTAAAATCTTTTAAATAAAATGTATCTTGCATATCCCTTGCTGGGTGGTATTTGGGTAAGTTTAAAGCTTCGAAATTATGAAAATCATCTTCAATAAGCGGCCCAGTTTCAATACTAAAATTTTGTGCTACAAAATACTCAATGATCCTATCCATAGTCTCCATAACAGGGTGTAAAGCACCAGTAGATAAAGGCTCATTAAATAGTGATATATCGATAGCTTCACTCTTCATCTTAGATTTAATATATTCACTTTCTAGGCTAAGTTTTTTCTCATTTAGCTTAGCTGTCAGAGTGTCTCTTTTGATATTTAAACTTTGGGCATAAGCCTTTTTATTTTCAGGCTCAACATCTTTTAATCTATTAAATTCAGCCGTAATGCTACCCTTTTTACCAAATAGCTCAAGCCGAATTTGCTCCAATTCATCTAAATTTAGAGCAGAGTCGATCTTGTTAATAATATCTTGCAAACTATGTCCTTAACTAAATTTAGCTTTATTGTATCTAAAATTTAATTAAAAATAATTGATATCTATAAGTTAAATTTATGATTATTTATATACCAAAAGTGAGTGATTTAAGATATTTTAATAACTTTAATAAAATATAAAAAATTATTTAAATTTATAAAAAATTATATAAAATATCTGATATAATAACACGAATTTTAATATTAGGAGTTTAGTAATGTCTTGTATTTTTGATAAGATTGTAGCTGGTCAAATCCCTTCAAATAAGGTTTTAGAAGATGATAAATTTTTAGCATTTCATGATATAAATCCTAAAGCGCCTGTTCATATCTTAATAATCCCTAAAAAACATTATGAAAATTTTCAAGAGATGGATCCAACTTTAATGGGTGAAATGACAAAATTCATCCAAGAAGTCGCAATCGCTATAGGTGTGGATAAAACCGGATATCGCTTAGTTACTAATTGTGGTGAAAATAGCGGTCAAGAGGTGATGCATCTACATTTTCATATGCTAGGTGGCACTATGCTTAAATGGACTGACAATCACCAACACGACCCAAAAAGTAGCTTCTAAACTACATAAATACCGGCACTGGAGTATTTTCTAAGAAATACTTCGTGCTACCACCTAAAAATATCTCTTTTACCCCATGTTCTCCATAGCTACTAGCTATAACCATATCAAAATTGCCTTTTAAGGTATTTTCTAATAAAGCCTCGCCCGGGATATTTGTAGTAGTTACAATCTCAAATGTAGCCTTTATATCGTGATATTTTAAGTAATTAAAAAGTCTGGATTTGATATCTAAGGCTGTATCGTCATATTTTTTGGTAACTATTATGTGGATATTTTTGGCTTGTTTTAAAATATTAATTGAGTTTGTAAGGCTTCTTGAGATACTTGTTGTTCCATTCCAACCAATTAATATATTATCCATATTAAATTTTTTCATTGAATTTGGAATTATGATCGCATTTTTACCACTATTTATCACAGTTGCATCAAATGTAGATGTCGCCTCACCCTTTAATGGAGTCGCTGCCACAACTAAATCGCAAAATTTCGCCTCATACTCATAAAGGCGACTTCTAATGCCATTTTGTGTCTCAAATTTCGCACTTGCTGTGCCTGCGATATCGCCGATACTGATGTCTAATTCACCGCAAATTTTTTCAAAAATTTGGTAATTTTTGTTTTTTTGATCATTTAATTCAGTAGCAAAAGCACCTTTTAAGGATTCAAACATATTGCTTCTACTGATTGTCATATCCAAATTTGAGAGCAACTCAAGATCTATTTGAGACGATAAAAAATCTATGTGAGCCCCAAATTTCTTAGCTATTAACAAACCGCCATATATGTGATTTTCTACCTCATCATTACGAACTAATGGGAAAAATATCTTTTTAACATCCATAGAAACTCCTTTTAAACTAAATCTAGTGAAATTTTACCAGCTTTTATCTCGCTTATTTTTACATTCAAAAACTCCCCTTCTTTGATAGGAGATTTGATCTTTGAGATATGTAAAAGTCCATCTACGCCATCTCTTAGCGATACAAAAGCACCAAATGTAGCTATCTTTTTAACCTCTCCATTAAATTCCTCTCCTATCTTGAAGTTATCTATACTTTTGCTATCTTTTTTGCCGCTTTTGATTTTTTGGTCTTTTTGGGTGATTTGGATTATATACTCTTTAGCAGCTTCTACTCTGCCTTTTTGTGCTCCTGCGACCTTGACTTCACCTTTTTCTCTATCTAAGTCGATGCTTACATCAAATTTCTCAATTATCTCTTTAATAGTCTTACCAGCTTGACCTATTATATCAACTATTTTTGATGGATCTACGCTAAATAGCTCTAATTTTGGCAATATCTCTTCATTTATAACTATATCATCACTGGCTTTTTCCATAATACCTAAGATATGCTCCCTAGCCTCTTTGGCTTGTAAGAGTGCTTCTTGTAACACCTCATAGCTAATCCCACCAAGCTTGATATCCATTTGAAGTGCAGTTATACCATCTTTGCTACCTGCGACTTTAAAATCCATATCGCCATCATGATCTTCTAAGCCCATAATATCAGTTAATACTGCGTGTTTATCGCCTTCAAATACTAGCCCCATAGCCACACCGGCTACTAATTTAGAACTTTGAATTCCCGCAGCTCTAAGCGCCAAAGAGCCACCACACACACTAGCCATAGAGCTTGAGCCATTACTTTCTAAAATTTCACTAACTAATCTAATAGAGTATGGGCTATCTAGATCTATGCTTGGATATAAGGCTCTTTTGGCTAAATTTCCATGCCCTAACTCTCTTCTACCTGGTGCTTTAATAGGGCTAGCCTCCCCTACACTAAATCCTGGAAAATTATAATTAAACATAAATTTCTCTGCTACAACGCCCTTTTCTGTTAATATCTCGCTCATTTGTGCGTCACTATCAGTCCCTAAGGTAGCTACGACTAAGGCTTGAGTCTGCCCTCTTGTAAATAGACAGCTACCATGAGCATTTGGTAATATATTTGTCTCAATGCTAATAGGCCTTACATCTTTTAAACCTCTACCATCAGCTCTAAGGCTTTCATTAATTATCTGCTCCCTTACAATCTTTTTCTTATATTTTCCTAATATATTTAAGATAATCTCCCTATCCCAAGACTCGCTTATCGCGGTATCACTAGATGCGATTTTGTCAGCGATTTTACTTAACTCACTGGCTCTTTCGCTTTTTGCCATCTGATTTATAGCACTTTTAACCTCAGCTTTATAAAACTCATCTATATAAATTGCGATATCGTTATTTTCTATCTCGCTTTTATACTCTAAATTTGCTGCTGGTTTTTTATAATCTTTAAAGGCCTCTTCATAGGCATTAGAGCCATTTATGATAGCTTCATTAGCAAATTTAATCGCTTCAAGCATCTTATCTTCGCCAAATTCATTCATAGATTGCTTTTGGATAAAATCACTACAAAGCCCCATATCCACCACTGGATCTACTATCATCATAGGTGCTAGATCGCTCATCATAGTTGGCAAACTTCTCATCTCTATCATTAAAAGCTCATCTTTTACCCCGGCTACATATAGATCAAGGGTTGATTTTTTCAATTCAGAATTGCTAGGATTTAAGACAAACTCGCCATCAATATGCCCAACTCTCACCCCACAAACTGGACGCTCAACTGGTATATCACTCAAATACAGAGCCACACTAGCTGCATTTAACCCAACAACTTGTAAATCTACTTCAGGATCAGCACTTAATACCATAACTACTATTTGCGTAGGATATGCGTAGCCTTTTGGAAATAATGGGCGAAGGCTTCTATCTATTATACGACTTGTAAGAGTCTCAAATTCTCCCGGCTTGGTCTCACGCTTGACATATCCGCCTGGAATTTTGCCGGCTGCGTATTGCTTCTCAAGATATTGAACAGTCAAAGGCAAAAAATCTTCTTCAACTTGCTTATCTTCTTTGGCTATTGTAGCTAATACTACGGTATTTTTCACTCTTAAAAGCACTGCTCCACTAGCTTGTTTAGCGACCTTGTTTAGATCGAAAATTTGAATTTGATTATTTACCTCTATGCTACACTGCATTTATATCTCCTTTTGATTTTTGTATTTTTTGTAATGGCAAATAGTGCGGACTATCTTCTAAAATAGACATCACAGACTCTACATTGACTCTAGAACTATAATAAAAATCCACATCTACAAAATTGCTTATTTTTTTAGCGTAATATAAGCTATCAACTAGGGTATTAAAATATGATAATATATCAGATGCGATAAGTGGCGTAGCATATACTACAGATTTAACACCTAAATTTATCAGCGATTTTATACACACAAGTGCTGTAATGCCTGTTTGACAACCCAAATCAACTAATAAAATATTTCTATTTTGAAGATTTTCCAAAAGCTTACCCTTGCGATATTTATAGACATTTTTTAAAATTTTCTCTTCATATTTGCGGTGCGCTTCACCATAGATAAAATCCAAGCTAATATCAAAAGCCTTTACTAGCTCACTATTATAGACTATCTCTTCAGTCTCGCTCACTATGGCGATCTCGCATTCTGGATTATTTGGTGCGTATAATCTCTCGCTAAAAAGTAGCTCATAGCTAAGCTCAAGTCTATTAGCCACCATATCAGCTAGCACAACACTATCTAATGATGAGCAAACCACAACAAAATCGCCATCTATTAGCTCTTTTTGCGGTAATACCTCTAATAGTTTATTCGCAGCATCTAGCTCATCTTTAAATTTTAACTCATTTGGATTTATCAATTTAACGCCTTATTATCTTGTTCAACAGCAAAATCATATGAAACCTCACCTAATGGATAGAAGCTAAAGTATAGATATACTCCTTGGCTCTTTTTAGACTCTATACCAGCGCTTGTATTTTTAGGTTCGATATCTTCTTTGTATATCAAGCTATAGTCCCAACACTTTCTTTTATAGTGAATTCCACTTTGCCACATCTTTGTATAATCTCTTTGTAAGTCATAATCCACTCCCGCAAAAAACTCATAATTATACGGTAATTTCAAGCTCATATTGCTACTTAGATAGCTCTCTTTGTCATACGCATTGCCATTATAATAGTTTTTGTCATATGTATGCCACACCTTTGCGCTAAACTTACTCCATTTATATAAAAGGCCTGTTTGGATCTTTGATAAGTCATTATCTATATAAGAATACTCTATCTTATTAGCAAAATCTAAATTTCCATAGTATAAATTCACCCTATTTTCCAAACTCTCCATCTCATCGCTATCAAAGTTATAGCTCTGTCTTAGGCTATGCCTTAATATCTTTTCGCCATTTTGGTTATAAAAAAACTGCGAACCTTCAAATCTTATACGCTCTGTTGTGTAGGTATTTGAAATTCTATCTATGAAATTATCTTCAAAAAGTGCTAAATTATCAGCATTATATGCCACTCCATCTTCAATTAGATAATATTTCAAAAGCTTTTCATTGATATCGCCATTATTATAACCTGGCTTTATATAATCAAATTTGAAATTCAAAGTATGATAAAACTCACTAAAAGCCCTAGATAGATCACTCTCTAGCAAAATTCTGTGATAGTGGTTGATGATATCATCATAATTATTGGTATAAAAATCCTTGCCATTATAATATTTAGCTCTATTATAATCTACATGAGAAGCATATAAATTCTCACTCAAATATAAATTTAAATAATCATCAAATAACCCAAATTGAAACCCAATAGGCACTTCCATCTCATATTGATTAGCACTAGCACCAATCTCTCTTGTGTAATTATGATATTTAAAATCAAATGCATAGGTTAAATTCGGCAATATAAATGTATTAAAAAAGCTATGATATTGGATTCTTGGCAACTCTTGAAGCGTATCGTCATTGCCGTATTTAGTTCCTATCTTTGCCGTATCGATATAATATTTACTATAAGCTCCTAAATAGTGATTATCAGTGGTGATAAAATAGTTTAGCTTAGATTGAACTAGTGAGTCGTGATTACCCTCATTTCGCCCTCGTAAATTCAGATAATCAATATCATTTAAATTTATAAACTCAATCCACAATCCCTCTTGAAAATCACCATCAATTAGATAAGCAACTAGTCTATCTCGATCATATCCTAGCTCTATACCGGCGTGCTGCCTGTTTTTTAAATTCTCTTTTTGTTTATAATCACTTCTTTCATTAAATATCCCACCACGGATATATCCACTTGAGTATGGGGAATCAGCAAATCTAAATGTAGAGTATATCCCAGCGCCTCTACTAGTTCGAATTTGCGGGTCAAATTCCAAATCCCACTCATTATACTCAGCTATATAAATAGGCTGTAAATACACAAGCCCCTCATCCCCGCTATATGATAATTGCGGAGTTAAAAGCCCTGTTCTTCTAGTCTTATCTGTGCTAAAACCAAAATATGGTAGATACATAACCGGGGTATTTTTGACATAAAATACTGGATTATATAGATGTAAGAATTTACTCTGTTTATTTAGCTCGCCACTACTAAATCCTATATGCCAATCTGGATCGCTTACATTACAACTTGAGACTATAGAGTTCGTTATGCTAACTCTCTCATCGCTATTACAACTCTCATCGCTTTGTAGCCAAATTTCTTTTTTCTTATCCATTACAAAGCTATTTTCAAAGATCATCTCATTACTATTTAGATCTATCCTAGCATACTCAGATCTACTGGTTTCATACTCTCCACGCATTAAGCTGACATTACCAAAAAGCTCTATAATATTGTTTTTTTGATCATATTTAGCACTATCAGCACTAGCTAAGTAGTTTTGCGAATACAACAAAACATTACCGCTAGCAGTGATTATATCGCCATCTTTTTGGACATCACTAGCCAAAAATTCTACATTTTCTACATTACCAAAAAGCTCACCGCACAAAAGCAAGGCAAAAGCTAGCGATCTAATACGCATTACAAACCACAGTCTTAGCTAATTTATCTTGCCAAGTTTGGCGCTGAGAATTTCCAAATGCCCATAAAAATCCAATATAAAACAGACTCTCACTCAAAAGTCTCACACAAGCCCTAAGAAAACTACTACTAAGGCTTGGCCTAGATAGCATAACTGTATCTATACAGACTATTTTACAGATCATCTTACCTGGCGTGGCTGCGTAATACCATATAAAAAATGTATGATATATAACCTTCATAAGCGCAATTTGCCAAAATAGCCCCGATATCGCATTTAATGTCGCTTCAACCCCAATAGCGCTAGTATTAGCTATAAAATCCCAATATATAAGCATAAATAACACAGATATGATAATATCATCTATAGCATATGCCAAAATTCGTCTATTGATACTAGCTATAGTGATATTTTCTCTATATAATTTCTCTTCTAAACTCTCTTTCATCAAAGTGCCTGATATCCGATATCTTTGCGGTATTGCATACCATCAAATTTAATATTTTTAGCTAAATCATAGGCTCTATCTCTAGCCTCTTTTACACTACTACCTTTGCCAATGGCTACTAAGACTCTACCGCCACTAGCATATAAGTCACCATCTTTTAATGATACTCCAGCATATGCTATGTGTGAGTTTTGCGGGATATTATCTACTGCTATTTTGGCTAGTGGGCTGCTTTTGTATGGATAGTCCTTGCTAGCTAATACCACGCCTACAGCATATCCATCATCAAGATCAAATTTATTTAATCTCCCAAGCGCCGCACCACGCAATATCTCACCTAATTCGCCTTTGATAAGTGGCATTAAAACCTCGCACTCAGGATCTCCAAATCTTACATTAAATTCAAGCACATAAGGCACACCATTTACCACCATCAATCCTACAAACAAAACCCCACAAAATGGAGCATTCTCATCTTGCATTCCTTTAAGAGTTGGCTCTATAATCTCTTTTTGAACTCGTTTTATCAAATTTTCATCAGCCAAAGGACTTGGAGCATAAGCACCCATTCCACCGGTATTTGGCCCCTCATCGCCATCTAATAATCTTTTGTGATCTTGTGCTACTGGCAAGGATACGAAGTTGCTTCCATCGCAAATAGCAAAAAAGCTTAGCTCAAATCCATCCAAAAACTCTTCAATCACAACCCTACTTCCAGCTTCACCAAAGCTCTTGCCACTTAACATATCTTTTGCAGCCTTTTTGGCTTCATCTTTGCTTTTTGCTATTATAACGCCCTTACCAGCACATAAGCCATCGGCCTTTACCACCACTATATCACCTAAACTATCTATAAATTTAGCCGCTTCTTCATAGCTATTAGTATTAATAAATTTAGCCGTTTTTATGCCGTTTTTAGCCAAAAATTCCTTCATATAAGCCTTTGAGCTCTCTAATCTAGCAGCCGATTTCGTAGGGCCAAAAATATTTAAATTATTAGCTTTAAAAATATCCACAACGCCATCACTTAGGGCATTTTCGGGGCCTACTATAGTAAGTTCTATTTTGCTATTTAGAGCAAATTTAGCTAGCTCATTAAAATCTTTGATATCTACATTTTGTCCCAAATTTGAAGTCGCCCCATTGCCCGGAGCAAAAAAAAGATTATGTTTTTGAGAATCTTGGGTTAATCTAAGTCCTATAGCGTATTCTCTACCGCCACTTCCGATAATTAAGATATTCATATATTTCCTATTTAAATTTAAAATACCCAGATGGTCGGTGCATAGTAGAATCGGCCCTAATATAAAGCCAATCTTGCAAATAGGCAGCCGCTTTAGGTCGCAGCTTCTAAACCTACTAGGCTTCAAACAAAGTCGCGTCACACCACTTCTGCACATCTTCGCTAATACTAATTTGTTGGACCTTCGTAAAAATGCTGTCGAGCCATCCAGGCAACGAAATTATATACAAATTTGACTTAAAAATTGGCATTATAACTAGCTTTTAAACTATTTTTTTTCAAATTCAGCTCTAAATTGTTATAATCTAGCATTTAAATCCAAATTCAAGGTAAAAAATGTATCAAATAAGAGCCGCTAAAAAAGATGATCTAAATGAGATAATCGCCCTTGTAAAAGAGTTAGCCGAGTATGAGAAAATGAGCGATAAAATCAAATTTAACTATGATGAGTTTGCCTCATCAATATTTGAGAAAAATTATGCCAAAATTTTGGTTTGTCAATGGGGCGAAAATATCATAGGTTATGCTATATATTTCTATACTTTTTCTAGTTTTTTAGGTCGTGGCGGGATCTATCTTGAAGATCTTTATGTAAAGGCCAAATATCGCAATCAAGGAATCGGTAAGAGATTTTTGGCTAAGTTAGCTCAAATTTGCTTAGATGAGAATTTAGGTCGCCTTGAGTGGGAGTGCTTAACTTGGAACGAGCCAAGCCTAGCATTTTATCATAAAATTGGTGCCAAGAATAGAGATGAGTTTTTTCATTTAAGAGTTGATGGCAAAGAGCTTGAGAATTTAGCAAATTTTATTAAAGATTAAATAGCTTTTTGGTAGTATAACGGATATGAGCTACACTATTTATGAGCTTGAGATGCTTCGTGCAATGGGGTTTAAATTCATTAGCAATAACAAATTAATTAAAAAAGATCACGCTGAGTTTAACTCGCTTAAAATGCTAAATTTACAGATCAAAAGCTGTAATTTATGCCAACTATGTAAAAGCAGAAACAAAGCCGTAATCGGTAGTGGCGATAGCTATAAGGTGGTTTTTGTCTTTGAAAGCCCAGATATAAAAAGCGATAAAAGCGGGATTTGCGCTCCTAGTGCTTCGCTAATTAGATATCTACAAATGGCTGATGTCAGCATCAGTGGCTTGTATTTTACATATATTTTAAAGTGTATCAATAAAAAATCTGAGCCAAAATATATAGATATTTGCTCGCAGTTTTTTGAGTTAGAGATTGATATTATATCGCCTAAATTTATAGTAAGCTTTGGGGAAAATTGCTTTAAATATATAGCCAAAAATAGCTCATTTGATAGTCATAGAGGTGGTGTATATAGGTTTAAAAATTCACTATATATGCCTACTTTTGATAGTAGTTGGGTGGATAAAAATCCTAGCAAAACTACTGAATTTATATCAGATTTAAAGAAAATTAAAGGATATATATGAAAAATTTAATTATAGCTTTTTTTGTTATTTGTATGATTTTTACACACTCAAATGCGCAAAATAGATGCGATAAAGAGTGCTTAGACAAACTCGCTAATGGTGTGGATTTTATCCAATTTATATATAGTCCGCTCACCATAAAAGAGCCAATTAAAAGCTATTATAGTGATATTAAAAAGCTATTAAATACTCCTCAAATAGATATTGGGCGAAAAGATATAAAAGTTGCTCTAATCATCCCGCAACATATAATCAAAAGCTACTCAATAGTGGTGAGCGACTCTGTCTTTGCCTATATATTTAAGCGTGATATTGGCTCACATATTGAGATATTTTATAGTGGTGATGAGAGCAAAGATAACTTAAATTCCGCTATACAAAGAGCTAAAAATGCTGGATTTAAGTACTTTATCGCTCCACTTACTATAAATGGCTTAGAGCATATAAATAGCGATAAATACGATGATTTAATATTTTATATTCCAACTATAAATATCAAATCAGCCAAAAACCCAAACTCAAATATATTTTTTGGTGGCATTGACTATGAAGCACAAATTCAAAAACTACTAACAAAAGCAAATGGCAAAATAGCCGCATTTGGCGATGGAAGTGGCGTCTCAAATATGCTAAATTCACTAGTTGCAGCTAATACAAATGAGCCATATATAAACAATATTGAAGGTAACGATATAAAATTAAATTTTCTAAAAAACAATTATAAACTCAAAAATAGCTCCATTTTTCTTAACACGCCACTGATTAAAACTGCCTTATTAAGTTCGCAATTTAGAGTCTTTGAGCTAAATCCTCATATCCTTCTATCCACACAACTTAATTATAATAGCGCTCTAATTAGCCTTACTCAAAATGGTGATCGCAAAAATTTATATATCGCTAACTCTATAATGACTCCTGATAGTCAGCTAGAGACTTTAAGCGAAATTTTAGGTGAGAAGCTTATATATGATTGGGTGGCTTATTCTACGATGATTGGGATGGATTTTATATATTTAAATTATATCGATAAGAGCCAAAAAGCCATCTTCAAAGAGAGCATTCAAAACAATCAAGTCCAATACAAAATAGATATTATGCGTGCTGGAAACTATGGATTTTACATTAGTGAAGATTGATTTTAGATCAATCTTGATTTAATTTAGTGAAAATTTCAGCAAATTTAGGATCTAGCCTTGATAATCTCCCATCACATATAAATCCTACGATAACCTTAGCACGAAATAGCAACTCCATCTGTGAGAACCCTTTGATATCAGCTACTTTATAGATATCTTGGGCTAAGGTTAGGCTCGCACCGCCCACTTTGATAAGCTTGGTTTTGACCTCTAGTATATCGCCTAAAACTGCTGGTTTGATATAACTCGCTTCTAACTTAGTTACTACGAAGTGGCGACTTTGGGTAAATTCGATCCCTGAGTTAAAGACTATTTCGCTCCTAGCTCGTTCGCAAAATTTGATATAATTGCTATGATATACAATCCCGCCGCTATCAGTATCTTCATAATAAATTCTAACCCTAAATCCCATTAGCTCTCCTTGCGTGCTCTAATGAAAAATAGTGCCACTTGAGCCAAAAGCATAGCTTTCATCACAAATTCACTCGCCTTATGCATACTGACAAATTCAGCCGTAACAGTTGCTTCAGCGCCGATTTTTTGAGCTTGGAGAATATATGGCGTGAAATAAAATACAAACGACATAGCCAAAAGCGCTATAATAAGCGAGAGAAAAAACGCACTAATTTTATAGTTAAAACTCTCACTACCTTTTAAATTCACAATCTCAAAAAGCAAAAGCAAAGATGATATAAAAATAAGCAAAATATTGTATTTCAAAAATACTTGAGTCATTAATTGACCGCTTTGATAGTGGCTTAAAACGCCCTCACCGATATATTGCGATGGATAGAATATCACAGGCGCCATAAATATCCCAATAGCAAGCTCCGCACCGATACAAATACCAAGTAAAAACAGATAAAAACTTCTAAATTTAACCATTTATTTTCCTTTATTATAAGCTACAAATCCACGATCCAAACCAGCCAAATCTCTATAAAATTCACTCTCAAAACCTAACATATCAAGATAATTTTTCATAGATTCTCTTTGGTCATAGCCCATCTCGCAAATAAGATATTTGGCTTTTGATTTAGCTATTTTGGCGATATCTTTTAAAATTTCATCGCCAACTTTGCCACCTATAAGCGCTGTTTTAGGCTCATTTAATACCCATTTATCAAGTGGATAATCTTTGGCTATATATGGTGGATTTGAGATGATTATATCAAACTCACCATCAATCCCATCAAGATAATTTGTATTTACAAGCTCCACATTAGCCCCAAATTTATCCCTATTAATCCTAGCAAATTCCAAAGCCTTAGAGCTGATATCGCTAGCAACTATCTTAGCATTTTTTAACTCCAAAGCCAAAGATATAGAGATGATTCCACTACCAACGCCGATTTCAGCAATGCTTATAGAGTTAAATTTTTTAGCTATATCCAATGCTTTTTGAACTAAAATTTCACTCTCAACTCGTGGGATTAAAACACCGCTTCCAACCTCAAACTCTCGCCCCATAAACTCGCATCGCCTAGTGATATACTCCAAAGGCTCACCATCTCTATATCTATCAAGCAAAGCTATAAACTCGCTTTGACGCTCCAAACTATCATTAGAGTGTAGAAATATCCACTCTCTATTTTTACCTAGATGAAAACTCATCAAACAATAGGCAAAATAGCTACCAAATTCCTTAGCCAAACCCAGCCCATCACAGACTCTCAAGACGCTTTAACCTCTCATATAAAGTCGGATGTGAGTGATAAACCAAGCTATAAAATGGATGAGAAAGTGGGAAAGATTTATTCTCTTTAGCAAGTTTTTTAAGTGCTAAAATCATACTATCTTTACTAGTCTTACTAGCACCAAATTCATCAGCACCAAACTCATGCAGCCTAGAAAATGTAGATATCACAGGCTCAACTATCACCATAAATAAAGGCGAATATAATAAGAAAAACAGAAATAATCCCCCGCCACTTGACTCAAGCCCTAAAGCAGTATAAAAACTATCTGGGATATTACCAAAAATCGCAAATAATATAAATAGCACAACACTCATTAAAATAATATTTTTGATTATATCTTTATGTTTAAAATGCCCCAACTCATGCCCTAAAACAGCGATAATCTCATCTTTATCAAGCTTATTTATCAAAGTATCAAATAGCACAACTCTCTTTGTCGCACCCAAACCACCAAAATAAGCATTTAAGCGATTATCTCTCTTGCTAGCATCCATACTATAGACGCCACTGCTCTTAAATCCACAAGAGCTTAAAAGCTCATTAATAGCCAAATTTAACTCGATATTTTCTAATGGGGTTATCTTATTAAATATCGGTGCTATCAAAGTTGGGTATATCAAATTCACTATCAAAATCAGTCCAAAACTAATCCCAAAAGCCCATATCCACCAGCTAGCCCCTAAAAGCTCATAGCACAACAAAAGCACCCACGAAACCCCAAATCCAAATATCAAAATCATAATTAAACTCTTGATAAGATCCATGATAAAAAGCTTAGCCGTGCTATTTGAAAAGCCAAATTTTTTATCTATTACAAAGGTGTTATATATCTCAAATGGCAAATTCAAAACCACCATAATAGCCAAAAATAGAGTTACCAATAAGCTATCTTTGATTAAAGCTGACTCCACTCCACCAAGGGAATTTTGCATAGCACTAACTCCCCAAATACTCCATAAAGCCACTATAAAAAATGAATAAACATTTTGAGCTATCTCAAATTTTTGCTTTGTTATAGCTATTTTCGCAGCACTCTCAAACTCACTAGCTGACAATACCACAGGCTCTTTAGCATTAATTATAAATTTAATTTGTAAAATACTCAAAACAACCCTATAGATAGTCAACAAACCATATAAACCAATCAAAATCCAAAGCATCTCAATCTCACTTCAAAAAATTATTATAAAAACTACTAATAAATATAACTAAAATTATAAAAGGAATTATAAATTTAATATAATAAAACCATATATCTACCACCTTTTGCGAACTTTTGGTGCCATGCATTATCTCTGATTTGGCCTCATCTTTTAACACCCAACCGACAAATAACGCACAAAATAGCGATGTTAAAACAAAAAATATAGTAGCACTAATGGCATCATAAGCATCAAATATATTTTTGCCAAAAATTGTAATATCTGATAAAATATTTGTCGCCATCAAAGATGGTAAATTGCCAATTACAAATATCACAATAAGCACAATTGCTATAGCATTATTTCTCTTGATTTTAAATTTCTCTTCTAAGAGTGTTATTATCACCTCATATATCGGCAAAGATGTCGTAAGTGCCGCTATCATAAGCAAGCTAAAAAACAAAATAGCGATAATCTGCCCAGCAAACATATTAGAAAATACAATTGGCAAACTTTTAAAAACCAAGCTAGGCCCACTATCAGGCGAAATTCCAAATGTAAATAGCGATGGAAAGATCATAAATCCAGCCACCACGGCAATTAGCGTATTGATAACACCTGTAATAATAGATGTTTTTATCAAATCTTCATCTTTTCTTAAAAAACTAGAAAGTGTAATCATCACCCCAAATCCCAAAGATAGAGCGAAAAACACCTGCCCCAAAACATCGATAAATAGCTTCATACTTATCTTGCTAAAATCTGGCGTAAGATAGAATTTAATCCCATCCATCGCCCCATCAAGTGTGACATTCCTAGCCACCATCGCAAGCATCAATATAAATAGTAAAGGCATTAGGTATTTAGCGGCTTTTTCTATCCCTTCTACTGCGCCTTTGATTAATATAATATAGTTTATAAAGACAAAAACTGCCGTTGTAATACCAATAGCAAGTGGTGAGTTTATAATATTTTTATCATAAAATTTAGCCGTAATATCAGCATCAATAGGCTCTGAAATATCGAATTTACCAACAATAATATTATAGATATAATCTAGCACCCAACCGCCAATAACCATATAATAAGCCATAATCCCAAAGGCACCACAAATCCCCATCCAACCTATAATTTTCCATAGTGGATTTATCTTTTTGCCATTTGCGTAGCCACCAAAGGCATCTACAGAGTTAATACGCAGCCGTCTCCCAATGGCATTTTCAGCCAAAATCATAGGAATCCCGATCATAATCATAGCTATACAAAAGATCAAAACATAAGCCCCGCCGCCATTTTCGCCTACCAAATATGGAAAACGCCATGTAGCGCCAAAGCCGATAGTAGCACCCGCAACAGCTAAGATATAAGTAAGCCTAGAGCTCCAAGTTTGTCTATTTTCTACCATTTATATCCCCTAATTTTGAGAAAGCTCAAGCACCTCAAAATACTCATTTTCTAGTAAATTCAACTCACCCTTTTTCTCTTCAAGCTCTTCAAATAGAGTTTGAAGACCGATTTTTTGATAAATTTCTGGAGTCGAAAGAGCGTGATTAAGCTCGCTAATTCTGCTCTCTAGAGCTTCTATTAAAGCTGGGTGATTTTGTAAAATTTGATTTTGTTTATAAGTTAGTTTGGTTTTTGATGCTTTTGGTTTCTCTTTTGCTTCTATATTTTGACCTAGCTCTTTTTCTATATCACTAAGCTGATTTAATTCATCTTCTATATCCAAATACTCGCTATATTCCATATAAATTTGCTCAATTTTGCCATTTTCATACGCCCAAAGCTTATTTGTGATCTTATCTATAAAATACCTATCATGGCTCACTATCAATATCGCACCCTCAAAGCTAAGCAAATACTCCTCTAAAATATTGATAGTAGCGATATCAAGGTCATTTGTAGGCTCATCTAAAATCAAGCAATCATACTCTTTAGTAAATAACAAAGCTAAGGCCAAACGATTCTTCTCTCCACCGCTTAATACCCCAACTGGCTTATCTAAAAACTCTTTTGGAAATAGAAAATTCTTTAAATATCCATAGACATGATAGTTGCGACCCCTTACCATTATATGATCGCCACCATTAGGGCAAAATAGCTCAATCAAGGATTTATCATCACTAATATTTTTTCTATTTTGATCAAAATAGCCAATTTTGATATCACCTCGATTGATTACACCACTATCTGGGCTTAGCTCTCCTAGCAATATCTTTAGCATTGTGGATTTACCGCTACCATTTCTGCCTACAATCCCTATACGCTCACCTTGTAAAACTCTAGCATTAAAATCACTAAAAAGCGTTTTATTATCTATAGTTTTGGATAAATTCTTACACTCAAAGAGCATTTTTTTGCGATTTTGGTTTAGTCCATTGCCATTAAAGCTCTTACTAGCTCTTTCTAATTCTAGCTTGACTTTGCGTATTAAGCCTGGGTTTTTTTTCGCCTCTTCACGCATAGCTAGGATTCTTTGTTTTCGCCCTTCATTTCGCTTTAATCTAGCTTTTACACCACGCCTTAGCCACTCCTCTTCGCTTTTTAAATTTTTTATTAGCGTCTCATGTGATTTGGCTAAACTTTTTAAAATTTCCTCTTTTTTAGTTAGATAATTAGCATATCCACCCTCAAAACTTCTTAATAACCCATCTTCTATCTCAACTGATCTAGTCGCTAATCTATCGATAAAATACCTATCGTGGCTGATAAATACAATAGTTTGATTAGAAGTTAAAAGCAACTCTTCAAGAAATCTCACCATATAAACATCAAGATGGTTTGTAGGCTCATCAAGCAGTAAAACATCTGGCTTTTTAAGGATCAAAGCACCCAAGGCAACCCTGCGAATTTCCCCACCACTTAAACTATTAACAAGCCTATTCTCATACTCTCTAAGCCCAAAACTATCTAAAATTCTCTCAATCTTATTTTCTATATTCCAACCATCTTTGGACTCAATAAATTTAACAAGCTCATCTTGGCGATGGAGCAATTCAGGATTTTCATGCTCATTGCTCATTTGAGCTAGGACTTTCTCATACTCATCTCTAGCATCAAATATATCTTTTAATTCCAAATTCAAAGCATCTTTTACACTCAAATTATCATCAAATTTAGGTGCTTGAACTAGCATCTCTATACTTATGGAATTTTGTCTAATCACCCTACCACTATCGATCTCACACTCGCCACGCAAAATCTTCATCAAAGTGCTTTTGCCGCCACCATTTTTGCCTATTATGGCGATTCTCTCTTTTTCATTTACACTGAAATTCGCCTCTTTTAAGATTATTTTATCGCCAAATTTTTTGCTAACTTCTATGAGATCAATGAGCGCCATATCAACTCCTATAAGTTAATATCTTTGCGTCTAAACATAAACCAAAGGCTACAAATTGCAGCTACAAAACCAAGCAAAATCATATAATAAGCCAGATACATAGGATCAAATTTAAACACCATCGCAGTAGCAAATGGCGTAGTCACACCACCAGCTATGGCATAAGCGATATTATAAGCAAATGATATCCCACTAAATCTAATTTTATTAGGAAACAAAGCAATCATCAAAAATGGCGCCCCACACGGCCCAACACAGGCTAGCAACCCACTTAGCAAGTATAAAATCAATACTATCTCAAAGCTCGCCCCACTATAAAGCGCATCAAAATAGGCATACACACAAATTGAAAATAACAAAGCTAAGACAAAAGTGCTTTTAGCAATTCCAAATTTATCACTAAATTTACCATAGATAAAACAGCCAAAACATAAAAGCGCTATAGCAGCCATCTGCATATATATCGTAGTTAATCTCCCTAGCTCTAATCCATTAGCGCTAAATGCCTGGGGCATAAAATTTGGCATCAAAAGTATAAGCACAACGATACATCCAGTCAAAACCCAAGTTATAAACATAGAGACGATACTATCTATTTTATGAAATTTAAATATAGATTTAATAGGCAGATGATCTATCTCGCTCCTAGCTTGTATCTCTTTAAATACTGGCGTTTCGCTCAAATATCGCCTAAGATATATAGATATAAGCCCGAAAAACCCACCCAAAATAAATGGCAATCTCCACATACCATCTTGAATTTCAGTATCACTCCACATATCTTTTACTATCATTGTAACAAAGCTACCTAGCAAAATTCCACCTACAACTGCTGCTGTTAGAATGCTTATGCTAGTATATAGCTTACTTTTGGGTGCGTGTTCGCTTACAAATACCCAAGCCCCCGGTAGCTCACCGCCAATTGCGATGCCTTGTAGAATTCTAATAATAATCAAAATTATAGGTGCTAAATACCCAATACTCTCAAATGTAGGCATTATACCAAGCAAAAATGTCGGAATTACCATAAGCAAAATCGATAGCATAAACATATTTTTTCGCCCATTTTTATCCCCAAAATGTGCCATAATCACCCCACCAATCGGCCTAGCCAAATACCCGGCAGCAAAGGTGCCATAAGTGTTAAAAATAGCCCAAAAAGGATCTAAATCAGCAGGAAAAAATAGCGTAGATATATAAGAAGCAAAAAATACAAAAATTATAAAATCATAAAACTCCAGCATTCCACCAAGCGATGAAAGCCCTAAAATCCTAATATCAGACCTGCTAAACGATCTAGCCATCTTCTTCCTTAAAAGCAAAAAATTAAATCTAGCATTATACAAAAGCATTGCTAAAATTGAGTTTAATATTATACCCAAATACCGCATTTGTGATAATCTCTGCTTCTTTAATCCTTTGTTGGTCGTCATAACTTGCTATCTCTCTTATAACGGCATTTTTCTTTTGTGCTTCGGTAGCTGTTTGAGCTGTTACAAGAGCCGTTCTTGCTTTGTTAAACTCTATTTCAGCCTTAGCTAATTCTATTTGGCTATTTGTCTGTTGCTGTTTTAAAGCTAATTCTTGTTTAGATAGCTCTATTTGGTTTTTAGTCTGCTCTTTCTTTAATTCTAGCTCCCCATTAGCTAACTCAAGTTGATTTTTAGTCTGCTGTAAGCTCAGAGCTATTTCAAGTGCTTTAGCGGTTAAATTCACCGCCATTGAACTCATCAAGTTGGATTGGATAGTTATCTTATCTTTTGGGGCTAAGCTCTTATCATTAAAGCTACTCTCTAGATACTTAATCGTCTTATCAAATATGGAATTCTCACTAATAATAGTCGCTTCTATCTGCTTATAATCACCCACTAACCTACTTGTATCTAAATCTAAATTTGCCATTTTCACTCCTTATTTTTTTGGTTTTAAATCTTTTTTAGCCTTATCATAAGCCTTATATAGCTCATCTGGTGCTTGTGGTGCTATCTTACTCGCTTGTGATAGCCATTTGGCATATTGCCCTGCTTTTTGGGCTTTGGCCGTTTCAGCTTGATTTATGTTTTGATTTGGTATAGTTTCAGTATTAGTTAAAGGTGGATGTGGGGAAGTCAGCTCACCCTTAAATTTACCGCTATAAGCGGACAAGTTCGCGGTATCGCCTTTAACTTCATTTGGGATGTATCCAGTAGATTTTTTATAGCTAGTAATAACCCAGTTATTATTTCTTGTTCCATTAAAGCCTTTACTAAGACCTACAACATAATAATCATTCCCCTTTTTATACCATATTGTATCCACGCCATTTTCATTTATAATTTTGCCATTTGTGATTATCTCATTTAAACCATTTTCTATACCACCAAAGCTCTTAAAATCATCTGAATGCTTTAATATAATTTTATTAAGACCTATTTTATCATTG
>NZ_LIWF01000012.1:0-67861 GCF_012978615.1 Campylobacter sp. RM9328
AACATAATAATCATAAATCGTCAAATAATTGACGTTTAAACCTCAAAAACATTAACTCTTAACACAAACCAACAATAAATATTGAGAAAGAAATATAAGAAAAGAATAAATCACTGGCGGATAGAGAGAGATTCGAACTCTCGGTGAGTTGCCCCACACACGCGTTCCAGGCGTGCTCCTTAAACCGCTCGGACATCTACCCTTATTTGAAGAGATGTATTATATCAAATTTTATAAGCAAAATGTTGTCTTAAAATCGATTTCATATATTTTTATATTTAAAATGAAACTAATTTTTGTTTAAACTAGATATATCAATAATATATTAATTATAAATATTTCAACAAGATCGGTATTTAATATGAAAATAAAGTAATAAGTTTGTAAATAAAAATATTTTTTAATTAAATAAATGTTATAATCACTTTCAAAAATATTTAGGGAAAAATTTGCGTTCTACTATTATTCTTGCTCTTTTACTTATTATACTTGATATTTTTTCATCATTTGTCGGCGTGCTTGATGTGCAAATAGAAGGTATTTTAAAAGGTGATACGCAGCAGATACATACTCTGTTAGCATCACGCCTACCACATCTTTTAGCCATAGTTTGCACCGGAGTTGGTTTGAGTGTAGCAGGTCTTATCATGCAGTAACTTTGCATGAATAAATTCGTCTCTCCGACCACTGGCG
Organism: Campylobacter sp. RM9328; assembly: GCF_012978615.1. Taxonomy (NCBI): domain Bacteria; kingdom Pseudomonadati; phylum Campylobacterota; class Epsilonproteobacteria; order Campylobacterales; family Campylobacteraceae; genus Campylobacter; species Campylobacter sp. RM9328. Next base: position 694 of record NZ_LIWF01000012.1, read on the forward strand.
GCACGATCGCCTCGGCACAACTTGGGATATTGATAGCACTTATCTTTATGCCGGACTCCACGCTTTACTCAAGAGCATTTTTTGCATTTTTAACCGCAATGATAGGAACATGGATATATGTGGCTTTTATACAAACTATCAAATTTAAAGATACCGTTATGGTGGCACTTGTGGGAATAATGTTTAGCTACGTAATAGGTGGTATCACAAATTTTATCGCCTTTAAATACGATATGGTGCAAGCGCTTTCTACCTGGCTTACGGGTAGTTTTTCCCTCATACTTAGAGGCAGGTACGAGATAGTTTACATGGTAGTTCCGCTTGTCTTTGTGGCGTTTTTATTTGCAAACCACTTTAATATCGTCGGCATGAGAAGGGATTTCTCTAAAAATTTAGGCGTTCCTTATAATGTTGTGCTGTTTTTTTGGACTAAGCATAGCTTCGATGCTTACCGCTTGTATCGTGGTGGTTGTGGGCACTATCTCATATATTGGTTTAATTGTGCCAAATTTAGTAACGATGTTTAAGGGCGATAAACTTCAAGGAACTCTGCTTGATACTGCTCTTTTTGGAGCTGTCTTTGTGCTTATTTGCGATCTCATCGGACGCGCACTTATCTCACCCTACGAACTTCCCATAGAGCTTATTGCCAGGATTGTAGGAAGTGCGATATTTATCGGACTTTTGATCTTTAAACTAAAAACTCCAAGAAAGCGTGTAAGACTAGCTGCAGGCAAAACACAAGAAAGTTGCCAAAAATGAAAGCTCTAGCTCATAAAAAACGCATTTTAATTCTTGTCCTAGCTACGATGATCTTTTGCGCATTTTATTTATTTTATGATATAAATTTTAAATTTTTTGAATACTATATGAGTATACGACTGCCAAAATTGGGTTCTATCCTAATTACTGCATTTTGCATAGGCGCAGCAACTCTTGTTTTTCAAACTATCATCAACAACACGATAGTAACACCTTGTCTACTTGGGATGAACTCGCTTTATCTTGTCATCCATACCGCGATTGTGTTTTTTCTTGGTTCGACAAGCGTCTTTGCAAGTAACAAATACATAAGCTTTTTTGCGACCTTGTGCTTATGGGCACTATGGCTACGATAATTTATAGCTATTTGTTTCGCGTAACTAAATTTAATGTTTTATACGTTTTACTTGCAGGAACCGTTATGGCGACCTTTTTTCTATCGCTTCAAAGCACGATGGTTCGCATAATGGATCCAAACGAATACGAAACGCTTTTGGCGACCTTGGTTGCTAGTTTTAGCCACGTAAATGCCGACATTTTAGGCATTGCTTTTATTTTGGTTGTTTTTCTAACGCTTTTTTACAAAAAAGAGCTTGAGGTACTTGACGTGATAGCTCTAGGCAAAGAGCAAGCCATAAATTTAGGCGTTGACTACGACCGCGTCATATCAAAATTACTACTTGGCGTTACGCTCTTTATAGCTATAGCTACTGCTCTTGTCGGACCTATATCATTCTTAGGTCTTATAATCGCAAATTTAGCAAGACAAATTTTAAAAACATATAAACACTCCTATCTAACTCTAGCTGCGGCGCTTGTGGGCATGATAGTTTTGGTTTGTGGGCAGTTGATAGTTGAGCGAATTTTTGACCTTGCGATACCGATCTCGGTATTTGTAAATATCGCGGGAGGAATTTATTTCTTATATCTTTTACTGGCAAACAAAGGAAATCAATGAAAATCAGAAATTTAATCAAAAAATACGGCGATACGAGCGTCGTAGACGATGTTAGCCTTGATATACATCGCGGCAAGATAACATCTTTTATAGGTCCAAATGGTGCCGGTAAATCAACCATAATGCACATGATCTCACGTCTTATACCAAGCGACGGAGGAGAAATTTTACTTGACGGCAAAAATTTAAGTCACTATAAAAGCAAAGAGCTGGCTAAACGCTTGGCGATATTAACGCAAAGCAACAATTTAGCGATGAAACTTACAGTTAGAGAGCTTGTGAGCTTCGGGAGATTTCCATATAGTGGCTCAAAACTAACCAAACAAGATATAGATATCGTAGATGACGCACTTTTAAAAATGCAATTAATGGAATTTGAAGATAGGTTTTTAGACGAACTTTCCGGAGGACAGCGCCAACGAGCCTTTATAGCTATGATAATTGCACAAGATACAGAATTTGTCTTGCTTGACGAGCCGACAAACAACCTTGACATCTATCACTCGATCCAGATGATGAAAAATATCAAATTTTTATCTACAAATTTAGGCAAAACAGTGATCATCGTGCTTCATGAGCTAAATTTAGCGGCGTTTTATTCGGATTATATCTGCGCTTTTAAAGACGGCAAGCTGGTAAAGCACGCGCCGACAAAGGAGATCATCACAAAAGAGAATTTGGCTGAAATTTATAACATGGACTTTGAAATTTTAGATATCCACGGCAAACCGTTATCGATTTATTTTTAATTTTTTAAGGAGCATGTATGAGAAAATTTTTACTTAGTTTCGCCATTATCGGCGCTATAACAGCACTTTTTAGTGCGGATTTGGTGGAGATAAATACACTAAATGCAAAAAAGCAAAGCATAAACATAAAAGTTTCGTTAAAACCAAAACGCGTAGCAGTAATTGATCTTGCTGCGCTTGATACGATCGATGCGCTCGGTTTTGGCAAAAATGTCGTTGCAATGCCAAAAGCACAAAAGATAGATTATCTATCGCGATACACAAACGATAAAAATATCATAAACATCGGCACAGCAAAAGAGATAAATATGGAAAAGCTGATGTCCGCACAGCCAGATATTATATTTATAGGTGGCAGACTACAGCCAAAATTTGACGAGCTTTCTAAGATCGCACCGGTGGTATTTTTGGAGATAAATTACGAAAAAGGTAGCTTTGAGAGCATAAAAAACAACATTTCTACGATAGCTAAAATTTTTGATGCAGATGAAAAAGCAAAAGAGAAAATTTTAGAATACGAAGCTAGACTAAATAAGATCAAAGAGCTTGCAAACGGCAAAAATGCCATTATCGGGCTGGTTACAAGCTCAAGCTTTCATACCTTAGGCAACTCGAAACGTTGCTCACTTATCACAACGGATGGAGGATTTACAAATTTGGCAAATGATATTAGTTCAACTCACGGCAACGAGTCCTCTTTTGAGCTTTTAGTAAAGCTTAACCCGCAATATCTTTTCGTGCTCGATAGAGATAGTGCCATATCAAAACCGGGCGCAAAAGTCGCTCAAGAGGTTATGGATAATGAACTTGTAAGAAAAACAAAGGCATTTAACAACGGTAAAATTTTCTATCTTTCGCCTGCACCTTGGTATCTTAGCGAGGGCGGCATAAGAGCCACTGATATCATGCTAAGCGATATCGAAAAAGCATTAAAATAATAAATTTAAGCCGGCAAAGTATCTCCTGCCGGCTCACTTATATAAAAACATAAAACAAAAACACACCCAACATCAAGCGATACACCACAAACGGCACCATGCTTGCACGAGAGATAAGCCCCATAAATAACTTCACGCAGATATACGCACTAACGGCACTTAAAACAAAGGCCAGGCCAAGATCTGTCCACTCGTAAGTTGTATTTGATTTAATAAGTTTTATCGTTTCAAGTCCTCCCGCAAGAAGTATGATAGGAATTGACATCAAAAACGAAAAATTTGCACTTGTGATTCTATTAAAACCTAAAAACAAAGCAGCCGTTATGGTAATACCCGAGCGAGAAACACCCGGGATTAAAGCTAAAGCTTGAGCTACACCTATGATAAGCGCGATTTTTATCGTGATATTTGCTTCGCTTTTAAGCCCGGGCGATTTATCGGCAAGATAGAGCATGATACCAAAAATAATAGTCGTAGTGGCTATAACAAAACCGCTTCTTGCGTATTGCTCTATCAAGTCCCCACATGCAAGACCAAAAATTCCAGCAGGTATGGTCGCAAAACCTACCGCATACACAAGCATGCTTTCGCCAACCATTTTGCGCTGTCTTATAGATGATAAAAAGTCGCTCAAAAGCTTAAAAATTCTATCTTTAAAATAAAAAAGTATAGCCACAAGCGTGCCTACATGCACCGCAACGTCAAAAGCCAAGCCCTGATCTTGCCAGCCAAATAGTTTTGGCACAAGCACAAGATGAGCGGAGCTTGATATAGGCAAAAATTCGCTTATGCCCTGCACAAGCGAAAGGATTACGATCTGAACAATGTCCATGAAACGCCTTTTAGTTTAAGCATTAATTCAACACATCTTTTACAAAGTCAGTAAGCTTCTCCGGTGTAAATCCAAAATGCTCAAACAAGGCTTCTGCCTTACCTGAAGCGCCAAAGCTCTTCATGCCGTAAACATGATCGGCAAATTTATACCACTCAAGACCGCTTGAAGCTTCAACTGCTATAACGGTTGTATTTTGATCTAAAATTTTATTTATGTATTCGCGAGGTTGTTCGCAAAGCAGGTCAAAACAAGGAGCTGAAACAACATTTACCCCGATGCCTTGCGCACATAAATCTTCGGCAGCTTTTAAACAAAGTCCTACCTCACTACCGCTTGCAATAAACGTGATCTTTGGGTCTTGTGAGCTCTTAAGTAGGTAAGCGCCATTTTTTACTTCGCCATACACACTTTTTTCAAGCGCCACAAGAGCTTGACGAGATAAGACAAATGCACTTGGGGCATTTAAATTTAAAGCTGTTTTCCAGCAAGCCACGTTTTCAACGCCGTCGGCAGGACGAAATGTATAAAAATTCGGCATAGCTCTAAACTGGCTAAGCTGTTCTATAGGCTGATGTGTAGGTCCATCTTCACCAACGCCGATACTGTCATGCGTAAATACAAAATAATGCTTTAGACTCATAAGTGCAGCAAGTCTTGCGCTCGGCTTTAGGTAGTCGCTAAATATAAAAAATGTCGCACTAAAAGGCAAGAAAAGACCATATCTTGCAAATGCGTTATTTATCGCCGCCATCGAGTGCTCACGGATACCAAAATGGATATTTTTACCGTATGGGAAATCCCCCATGCCTTTTAATTCAGTTTTGTTTGACGGAGCAAGGTCGGCGCTACCACCAATAAACCCCGCAATGGAATTTGCAATAGCATTTAAAATTTGACCGTTACTATCTCTTGTCGCCATTTTTTTACCACTAAAATCAGGGTAATTAATAGTACTAAAATCAGGCTTTAAAAGTTCATTTAAAATTTTAGCCTTATCGTCATCGAGGCTTAAAAGCTGCTTGTTCCACTCAGCTTGCGCTAAATCGCCCTTTTCAACAGCCCCTCTAAATCTCAAAAGTACATCTTCATCAACGTGAAATTTAAGTTCAGGATTAAATCCTGCGGCAATTTTTGCGGATTTGATTATCTCTTCGCCAAGTGGAGCGCCGTGGCTATGGTGGCTTCCTTCGAGTTCACCGGCTCCTTTTGCTATGCGAGTATTTGCGATGATAAGATACGGCTTGTCTTTGTTTTGAGCTTCACTAAGCGCAAATTCGATCTCGTCGTAATCATGCCCGTTAATACGCGCTACTTCAAAGCCTTGTGCTTCAAAACGAACTTTTACATCCTCGTTCCATGCTATAGCGGTATCGCCTTCGATAGTTATTGAATTTGAGTCATATATTATTACTAGGTTATCAAGACAAAGTCTGCCGGCTAGCGCACATGCCTCATAGCTTATACCTTCTTCTAAGTCGCCATCCCCGCAAAGACAGTAGACTTTATGGTTGATTATCTCATTTTGGGGCGTATTTAACACGTTTGCAGCGTATTTAGCAGCCATTGCAAAACCTACGGCATTTGCCACACCTTGACCAAGAGGACCTGTTGCCACTTCAACACCCGGAGTATGAATTTCAGGGTGTCCTGCCGTTTGTGAGCCCAATTGGCGGAAATTCTTAAGATCTTCTAGGCTAACATCATATCCGCTAAGATATAAAAAGCTATAAACCAAACTGCTTGCATGCCCGCCGCTAAAGACCAATCTATCGCGGTTTAGCCAAGTTGGATCTTTTGGGTTGTGCTTTAGATGTTTTGAAAGCACGCTCATAATATCAGCAAGCCCCATAGGCGCGCCTGGGTGTCCGCTGTTTGCCGCTTGAACCATATCGGCACATAAAAATCTTATCGTATCAGCTTGTTTTTGTAACATATTTTAACCTTTCAAATGCTTGTTTATCAAATTTTCTATCACGTCTTTTATGCCTGCTTTAAGTGACCGCAAGTCCTCTTCAACCCGCCGTATTAGCTCATTTTTACTCTCTATAGCGCCCTTGACACCGAGCAAATTTGTAAATGAATTTTTATCCGTATCATTGTTTACAGGCTTTCCTGCTTCATTCTCATCGCTTATCACATCTATGATGTCATCTTGTATCTGAAACGCAAGTCCCAAATCAAGCCCGATATTATAAATTTTTTCGCATTCAGTCTCACTTAGCTCTGCTATAACTGCGCCCATTTTTAAGCTAGCGGCAATAAGCTTTGCGGTCTTGTGTATGTGAAGAAATTTTAGTTCGTCAAGACTTAGTTTTTTATCCGTTGGGCCTAGTCTTTGTTTTGCAGCTACTATGTCCTTCTTGCCGGTATTTTCATAAAAACAATCCAACGCCTGACCAAGCACCATGCCGTTAGCTCCGGCATTTTGACTTAAAATTTCAACACATTTTATCCTAACTTCGGGACTTAAATTTGAACGTGAAATTTCATAGAAAGCGTGCGTATTTAACGCATCTCCGGCAAGTATCGCCGTAACTTCGTCATACATTATGTGAAGGGTAGGTTTTCCGCGTCTTAAAGCGGCATTGTCCATAGACGGCAGATCGTCGTGTATGAGCGAATACGTATGCATCATCTCAAGCCCTAAAGCAACCCTCATAGCCTCTTGTGTTAGCTCCGGACGCAAAGCATTAACCGTGCCCAAAAGCAGCTGTGCCCTAAAATGCTTACCGCCAGCCTTTAGCATCTGCGCTAAAGCCTCTTCATAATAAGGATGAAAGCTAGGAGCTTTTGGCAAATTTTCATTTAAAAAATTTATAAAATCATCAAGCAAACTCACTTTGGCACTCTCGCAAAAAATTCAAAGTCATCTCTTGTAAAAAGCAGAAGAAAGTTCTGTTTTTCTCCTATTTTTTGTAGTAATTCGCCCCTATTTTTCACCATATTTTTATCTACTTGAAGAATTCTATCTTTTACTTTTATACCAAAAATTTGGGCGTTTGAGTCTGGAGTAACGTGTGTTACAACCAAATTTGCATTAACCCTTATGCCATAGTCGGTTAAAATTTTATCATCACCATAAAGCTCTATATTTTCAGGCATGGCGTTTAAATTTTTTAATTTTTGACTATCTGGGATAAGAGCCTCTAAACTTTGACTAAATTTTAAATTACCAGAAACAGGAACTTCAAAAAGATACTGAGCGCCTTCGCGTTTTACTACGATATTTAGTTTTGAGCCTTTTGGCGCAAAAAGTATCATTTCATTTACTTCTCTTAGACTTTTGGGACTAACTCCGTTTATGCTCACGAGCTCATCATTTACCATGAGTGCCTTTGCGCGACCGATAGGATCAACCTTTTGCACGTAAAATTTACCATCTCTTGGCTCAAAAGTCGCCCCGATATCACCATAATATACATCATCATATGCAGCGAAATGCTTTAAATACCTGTTTGGTATAAATTTGTCGGCACCAACCGTTATACCAAGCATCTTGCAGCAAGCAGTATTTAGCTCACCTGTGGCATTATGCTCAAAACTCATCGTATCAAAATCTCCCAAATTTACACCAAGAGCCTTGATGTGTCCCATTTTGCTGTTGTTGTTATCGCTTAAAACTCCTATCCATGTGCTTTTCTTAACGCGCTCATCATTTGTTTCATCAGCCATACTCGCAGGAGATAAAGTCTTGTCCGAGCGAACAAGATAAAGCTGTAAATAAGGGTCAAATTTCACATAGTTGTTTATCGGAGCCTCGCCATTTTTAGGAACAGCGATAAGATCTTTCGTGATAGCTACACCAAAGTGTTTATTCACAGAGACTATCGAGTCTTTGTTTTTTTCATAACAAGCGTTAAAGTCCTCTTGAGTAGGACGAGGATCGGCAAAGGCTACGATAGATAATACAAAAAATAAAATAAATGTTTTCAAATTTTTTACCTTATAGCTTAAGTCCGCCTAGACCGCCAAGCATCCTGCCAGCCATCGCCTTTTTATCGTCTTCTGTCATTTTTATGACGTCGTTTATGGCACTTATGAGTAAAATTTGCAAGCTCTCTTTATCCTCAAGCAAACTATCATCAATACTAATATCTAAAATTTCGCCTTTACCGTTTGCTTTTACACTTACAAGCCCACCGCCACTCTTTGCTCCAAATTCACGTGCGCTGCTCTCGTCTTCAAATTCTTTTGCCTTTTTCTGAACTTCTTCAAGCATCGCACCCATTTTTGAAAAATCAAGACCCTCAAACATAAATTTTCCTTTTAATTTTGCCCGATTATATCAAATTTGAGCTTATATAAATTTATTTTTAAGTTTATAACAGCAATAAAATGTAAAAATTTAAACTCCTAAACTATCTCGTTTTTAGCATTGACATGAACAATGGTTGGTTTAAAATCCTTAGCCTTTTTAGCCTTTATGCTAGCGTAAGCTACGATGATAACAGTATCCCCAACACAAACTTTGCGGGCTGCTGCACCATTTAGGCATATCTCTCCATCCTTGCCGCCTGCTATCACATATGTGCTAAAGCGCTCGCCGTTATTTACGTTTAAAATTTCAACCTTTTGGAACTCACACAAATTTGCAGCCTCTATAAGCTTATCATCTATAGTTATCGAACCGACATAATTTAAATTTGCGTCGGTAACAGTAGCGCGGTGTATTTTACTAGACATTACTTCTATTCTCAATTTTAATTCCTTGTTTAAATTTTAAGCAGCTCTAAAACCGTCTCTTTATCACTAAAATGATGTTTTACGCCGTTTATCTCCTGATAGTCCTCATCGCCTTTACCAAGTATAACTAACGTATCATCTTTGTCAAGAAGGTCAAGCCCGAGCTTGATGGCTTTTTTGCGATCGCTTTCAAGAATGACAGTGTTGTTCATGTTCATTCCTGCACAAATTTCATCTATGATCGTCTCAGGTTCTTCGCTACGCGGATTATCACTTGTTACGATAGAAATTTTAGCGTATTGTTGCGCTATTTTCCCCATTTTAGGTCGTTTTGTCCTATCCCTATCGCCTCCAGCACCAAAAATTACAATCAAATTTAAATGTCTAAGCGCATTTAAAACCTTTTGCATGCCGTCTGGCGTATGCGCAAAATCAACAATAACAAGCGGCTTTTGGCTAACAACTTCCATGCGACCTGCAACGCCTTTAAATTTATAAATAGCTTCTTTAAGGGATGGTATTTTTACATCCTCAAGTAGCAAAATAGCTCCGATAGCCGCCGTTAAGTTATAGAGGTTAAACTCTCCTTGGAGTGACGAAGCTAGCTCAAATTCGCCTTTTGGAGTTTTCATAAGAGCTTTTATGCCGTCTTTAAGATCGTATTTTAATGAGGCAAAATCCGAGTCTTTTTTAAGAGAGTATGTGTATGAATTTATAGGGTTAAACTCTATACCGCCCTCATCATCGATGTTTATTAGCTTTAAACTATCGTCACTTAAAAATTTACTCTTAACTTTGGCGTATTCTTGCATGCTTTTATGATAGTCAAGATGGTCTTGAGTTAAATTTGTAAAAATTTTAATAGCAAACTTTAACCCCTCGACGCGATCTTGATCGATAGCGTGAGAGCTCACTTCCATTACAAAATACTTACAACCAAACTCATTGGCTTGCTTTAAATACTCAAGCGTTTGCAAGACCGGACTTGTTGTTAATGACTTTGCATCTATACGCTTTGAATGCAAAAATGCACCGCAAGTGCCCGAAAGCGCGGACTTGTATCCAAGTTGCATAAGTGTTTCATAGATGGCCCATGCGGTCGTAGTTTTACCATTCGTGCCGGTTATGCCTATTATTTTTATATTTTCATCGATACCTAAAAGCTTTTTACACTCATCTACGCTAATAATCTTTGCGCCGTTACTTTGAGCGCTCTCTTTAAATTTAGCATTTGATTTTGTAAGCACAAAAAAACAGCCACTCTCGCACTCGTTTGAATTATCGGTTACATAGCTATTTGCTAGAGAAATTTTCATTATCTTGTCTCTTTTGTATCTCTTTTAAAAGTGCACCTATGCGCTCATCTCCGCCAAACATCACTGCGGCACTCTCAAGGTAGTTCATACTCATCTCAAGAAAATTATTTTTTATCAAATTTTCTAAAAAATCCAAAAAATCATCTTTGTTTGATATCATAACCTTGGTTGAAAACATTATATTTTCAAAAACTTTTTTAAAATTTCCTTCACGCCAAACCGCTTCCATAAAATCCTCATAGCTTATGGCATCTTGCTCTTCAATATCAAAATCTGGCTCTATCTTAGACTCTAAAACTTCCAATATCTCGTCAAAATTTTCATTTGTCTTACCTAAGATATCCTTACCCATGAAATATTCAAAAAGCATTTTTGCCTCATCAGGGCGTTCGCTCGCAAGTGAGCAAAGCTGGATAAGATATAACAAGCTTTCATCTTTAGTTTGCGCATATCCAAGCGAAAAATAAATCATCGCGTCTTCAAATTTTGACTTCTTAAAATTTTTAATCCCTAACTTTTTATAATCAATCAAATTTTACCTCTTCCCCAATAGGCATATTGACAACCTCGAGTTCAGGATGAATATCTATGCGAAGTTGGCGTTCTACACCGTATTTTAAAGTAGTTCCGCTCGCGGCACAACCATGGCAGTGTCCGGTTAGTCTTACATAAACTTTGCCATTTTTTATACCTAAAAGCTCCATACCACCGCCATCGGCTTCAAGCATAGGCAAAACTTTTTGCAAACTTATGCCAACTGGTTTTAATAATTCTTCGTCTGTAAATGGTATCATTTTAATCCTTCTATTTTTTATATATTATACACAAAATATGAAAAATAAATTTTAAAAGAGTTGATTTTGTGGGTATTTAAGAGCAAATTATCACTTAAATTTGATATATCAAACATGGGTTTTATATTTATTACTACAAGAAATTTAGATGATGAATTATATAAAAATTAAACTATAAATTTATAAATTGAAAGTTGTTTTTTGGATATTAAAAGATGTTTTGTAAAGGATATGAAAGAAGAGGGACGAGCCCTCTAGATATTACTCGCTAACTAGCTCTATATAAGCCATTTCGGCAGCATCGCCACGTCTAACACGAGTTTTAATTATTCTTGTATAGCCACCGTTTCTACCAACGTATTTTGGAGCTATTTCTACAACTAATTTATTTGTAGTTTCTTTATCTTGCAAGCTTGCAAAGACAGCTCTATGAGCATTAAAATCACCTTTTCTTGCTCTTGTGATAAGCTTTTCAATATAACTTCTAAGCTCTTTTGCTTTTGGTAGAGTTGTTTCTATCTTACCGCTTTTTATGATTGCAATTGCTAGATTTTTAAGCAATGCAGCGCGATGAGATGAAGTACGACCCAATTTTCTATATCCGTGTTTGTGTCTCATTTATCTATCCTTGTTTTTTTATACGCTCATTTGCGATTTTAGCTCAGCAATTTTCTTTTTGAGCTGCTCTTTGCTATCTTTTAAGATATCAGTTCCAACAGGATAACCGATCTCTTCCATAACGGCTTTTATCTCTTCAAGAGATTTTTTGCCGAGGTTTTTTAGCTCTTTAAGTTCGTTTTCATCCATCAAGGCAAGTTCGCCAATGTATCTAATTTCAGCTTTATCTAGGCAGTTAAAACTTCTAGCACTTAAATTTAGCTCTTCAACATTTGAAAGCAATTTACCGTGCTCACCGCCTACACTTGAGTTAGAAACAGGCATATTTACATCAATATCTAAAACACCCTTAAATACAGACATTTGCTGATACATAGCCTCTAAGCAGTGTTTAAATGCCTCAATAGGCCCAACTTGTCCATCTGTAGTGATTGTAAAAACAATCTTTTCAAAATCAGGATTATCTTCAACCAAAACGCTCTCGATGTCGTATACAGCCTTTTTAACAGGAGTAAAAAACGCATCAAGCGCTATATAGTCTTCTTCCATCTCGTCGCGAATTTCTTCGCTAGGAACATATCCTATACCCTTTTGAATAATAACACTGAAATTTAATTCAGCATCTTCGTTTATGGTTGCAAGATAAGCATCTGGATTAACTATCTCAATTATATCATTGTTAAGATCGGCTCCAGTTATCTCTTTTGGCCCCTTAAAGCTATACTCGATAACTTCTCTATCAGAGTCATTTTTAAGCTTAAAGCGTATCTTTTTTAAATTTATAATAAAAAAGGCAACATCCTCAAGCATACCGCGCATGCTATCAAATTCATGACTTACGCCCTTTATTTTAACACCTGTAGGCGCAAAACCTACGGTGCTTGTATAAAGAAGACGACGAAGCGGATGAGCAAGAGTTACTGCATAACCCGCCTCAAACGGATATGCGGTAATCTTAGCCACATTTTCACTTACACTTTCAACTTTTATCTCAGTAGGCATATAAGCTGATGTAGTAATTTTTCTCATCATTATATCCTTTATTATTTTGAGTAAAGCTCTACTATGAATCTTTCCTCGATTGGAATGATAACCTCTTCTCTTTCAGGGTTTCTTGTAAAAATTCCAAATTTTTTATCTTTTTCAACATCAACCCAACCAACTATACCAGTTTGAGCTGTAAGGTCAATCGCACGAACGATTTGTGGGTTGTTTTTAGATTTTTCAGCGATCTCTACTTTTGCACCCGGTTCAACTCTGTAAGACGGGATATCAACTCTCTTGCCATTAACAAGAATGTGACCATGGGTTACAAGCTGACGAGCAAAACGACGAGTTGTCGCGAAGCCCATTCTGTAAACTACGTTATCAAGTCTTTGCTCTAATAATTGAACAAGAAGTGCACCTGTGTTGCCTTCTCTGCGAGCAGCTTCGCTAAATAGACGGTGGAATTGTTTTTCGCTAACACCATACATAAATTTAGCTTTTTGTTTTTCACGGAGTTGTAAACCATATTCGCTTATTTTTGCTCTTCTTTGTCCATGCTGTCCCGGTGCAAATGGACGCTTATCAAGCGCGCTTTTACCGGCAAGTCTCCTCTCGCCTTTAAGAGCAAGAGAAACACCTAGACGTCTTTCTAATTTTTCAACTGGTCCTCTATATCTAGCCATAATAATTTCTCCTAATTCTCTATATCATTAGACGCGGCGGCGTTTTGGTGGTCTGCAACCATTGTGTGCAAGTGGGGTTATGTCTTTTAAGAATGTTACTTTAATACCCTCAACCGCTCCTACGCTCTTAACAGCAGTTTCACGACCGCTACCAGGACCTTGAACCTTTATGCCAACCTCTTTTATACCGTGTTCTTTTGCTTTGCTTAGTGCGTCTTCAACAGCTTGTTGTGCTGCATAAGGAGTTGATTTTTTGCTTCCTTTAAAACCTAAACCACCGGCACTACTCCATGCGATAGCATTTCCCATCTCATCGGTTACGGTAACCATTGTATTGTTAAAAGTAGCGCTAATATAAACGATACCTTTGGCTATACTTTTTCTAACGATTTTTTTCTTAACGATTTTTCTTTTTGCCATTGTCTATCCTTACTTAGTCGCTGCGCCGACAGTTTTACGCTTACCTTTTCTGGTGCGTGCATTTGTCTTAGTTTTTTGACCACGAACCGGAAGACCTTTTCTGTGGCGAAGACCACGATAGCTTCCAAGATCCATAAGTGCTTTTATATCCATAGCAACTTGTTTTCTAAGATCACCCTCAACGATATGGTGCTCTTGAATCTCTTTACGGATAGCTGCAGCCTCATCTTCACTTAGCTCATGAACTCTCTTGTCGTAAGAAATGTTTACTGCGTCAAGAATTTGACGTGACTTGTAAAGACCTATGCCATAGATGTATGTTAAGCCATACTCTATTCTTTTTTTATTTGGTAAATCTACACCTGCTATACGTGCCATCTTTTATCCTTGTCTTTGTTTATGTTTTGGATTTTCGCAGATAACGCGTACGATTCCGCTACGTTTGACAATTTTGCATTTGTCACACATCTTCTTTACAGAAGGACGAACTTTCATCTTAGTCTCCTAAAAATTTATTCCACTTTTTTAGGGGCTGCATCAGGTTTAAAGAAAATTTTAAACCAACTATTTTCAAAATAAGTGGGGACTTTGAAAATAATTCTTCATACAGCTTATTGCAAAGCTTAGATTTTATCCAAATCAAGCTTTAATTTCACTTAGCACTAATATAAAAACAAGTTTTATTTGTATCTATATGTTATGCGACCTTTATCTAGGCTATATGGTGTAAGCTCGACTTTTACACGATCTCCTGGCATTATTTTTATGTAATGCATTCTCATTTTTCCAGCGATATGACATAAAATCACATGCTTATTATCAAGCTCAACCTTAAATGTAGCATTAGGTAAAGCTTCGACTACGTTACCGTCGATTTCTATAACATCATCTTTTGCCACTCATACCTCCATTAAATTTTCAAATTTCTGACTTACTTAAAATTTCAGCTTTGCCGTTTACGATAGCTACACAATGCTCGTAGTGACTCGTTCTAAGGCCATCTTTGCTTGTTACCTTCCATTTGTCAGCACCTATTATCGGGGTGCCGTCTTTTTGACAAATCATAGGCTCAATGCAAAACGTCATTCCGTTTTTTATCTTTGGTCCGGCTTTTGGATTATTTCCTTCAAGGTAATTAGGAACTTCAGGCTCTTCATGAGGACGTTTGCCTATGCCGTGTCCACAAAATCCTCTAAGAGGAACAAAGCCACGTGCAAGAATAAATTTTTCTATCTCATAGCAAACTTCTTTAAAATGCATACCGGCTTCAATGAAATCAATAGCAAAATAAAGAGAGTCTTTACTGCAATCTATAAGCGCCTTATCTTGTTTTGAAATTTCCCCCACGCCAAATGTTCTAGCACTATCGCCAAAATATCCGTTTAAATTCGAACCAATATCAACACTTACGATATCGCCCTTTTTTAAAACGTATTCGTTTGGGATTCCGTGTATAACAACTTCATTTACACTTATGCAAGCAGCATTTGGAAATCCATAAAGTCCTTTAAAAGCAGGTTTTGCCCCCGCACTTCTTATCATGTCTTCACAGATTTTATCTATCTCAAGTAGAGAAATTCCTGGTTTTATGATAGTAGAAATATAATCAAGCGTTCGAGCGACGATCATATTCGCCGCTCTCATATTTTCAATCTCAGCCGGTCTTTTTAACGAAATAGCCATTTTGTTATAGCCCGACCGCACTTAGCGTTTGATACTTGTTCATATAAATTTGCGCTTCTATTCTTCTCATTGTATCAAGAGCGACCGAAACAACGATAAGTACAGAAGTACCACCAAAATAAAATGGAACACCCATGGTTTTAACCAAAACCCAAGGTAGAGTTGAGATCAGACCAAGATATATAGCGCCGCTAAACGTTAGTCTTCCAGCAACTTCGTTTAGATAGTTAGCCGTATTTTCACCGGGTCTAACACCTGGTATAAAACCACCTTGTCTTTTTAAATTTTCACTTATATCTTTTGTATTAAATACGATAGAGGCATAAAAATATGCAAAAAAGATAACAAATAAAAACGTTAAAAAGTTAAACATATAACCATTTGGATTTAAAAAATCATTAATAGCTTGTATGTATGGGTTTGTGCTTGCCTGTAGTATAGTACTTGGAAACATAAGTATCGCAGAGGCAAAAATCGGAGGTATAACGCCGCTTAAATTTACTTTAATCGGAATATAATTCATTATACGTTTATTTTGATTTTGCATAACAACCTTACGAGAATACGAAATCGGAATACGTCTTTCGCCCATTTCTACAAAGATGATCGCTCCGATAGTAGCAAGTATCACAAGTAAAATTCCTATAACAACAAGGAAGTTCATCTCGCTTGTATTTACTAGATTTATCGTACCGCTAATCGCACTCGGGATACCTGAAACAATACCTGCGAAAATGATAAGACTGATGCCGTTACCGATACCGCGCTGAGTAATCTGTTCACCGATCCACATAAGTAGCATCGTTCCTGTTAGCATAGAAACAGCAGAAATCGCTATAAATAAATTCATATCTATCATAATAGCCTGCTCACCGCCACGTCCAGTAAGACTTTGAAGTCCTATACTAACACCGATTGATTGGATCAAAGTGATAATTATCGTAGCGTAGCGGATGATTTGCATGTATTTTTGCATGCCGTCGCGTTCTTTTTTCATCTTACCCAAATTTGGGAATGTAGCAGCTAAAAGCTCCATGATGATAGAAGCAGTAATGTAAGGCATAATACCAAGAGAGATAATACTAAGACGCTCAGCGGCGTTACCGCTAAACATATTGAATAAACCTAAAGCGTTGTTGTTGTTCGAGCTAAAAAATTCCTTAATAACATCGACATTAACGCCAGGAACCGGCACATATGCCAGTATCCTGTATGCGAACAAAAATGCCAACGTGATTAATATCTTGTTGACGAGTGTTTTATTCATTATTTTTGTCCAGTTACGCTAACGTTACTATCTTTTATCTTTGACACAAGTTCTTTAGCGCTTGATCCGATAAGTTTTATTTTTGTTACGCTCTTTGAAATTTTATGAACTGTTGCGATTGATGCTATAGTTATTTCGTTAAGCTCTTTTACCGCAACGATCTTTTCTACGTTAATAACATAAGGTTTTTCAAATTTAGAAGCAAAACCTACTTTTGGTAGACGTCTTTGAAGCGGTTGTTGTCCACCCTCAAAACCACGCTTCTCATTGTAGCCTTTTCTTGCTCTTTGACCTTTATTACCTTTTCCTGCAGTTTTACCGTTACCGCTACCTTGACCGCGACCTATTCTCTTTGTAGAGTGCGTTGAGCCAGGAGCCGGAGTTAAATTTTCTAGTGCCATTTACTTTCCTTTCTCTTAGCTTTTTAGCATACTAAGTGCTTTTATAGTAGCACGAACGACGTTTGCCGAGTTGTTTGAACCAAGTGATTTTGTAAGGATATCCTTAATACCTGCAAGCTCTATAATAGGGCGTGCACTACCACCGGCGATAACACCTGTACCTTCGCTAGCTGGGCGAAGTAAAACACGACTTGCATTATACTTAACTTCGATATCGTGAGGTATAGTTGTACCTTTAATTTTAACTTCGATGATATTTTTAAACGCATCGTCAACAGCTTTTCTCATCGCATCAGGAACTTCCTTAGCCTTACCGTAACCAAAGCCGACAAGACCTTTTCTGTTTCCAACTACAACAAGAGCTGTAAACCTAAATCTACGACCACCTTTAACAACCTTTGTAACCCTGCCGATATCGACCATTACTTCTTCAAATTCTTCTCTATTATACTTTTCCATCGATTTTCCTTTGGGTTATAGTTTGATGCCATTTTCGCGTAGAGCATCGGCAAATGCAGCAACTACACCGTGGTACAGGTAGCCATTTCTATCAAATACCGCTACTTCAATACCTTTAGCTTTTAAAGAAGCCGCAAATTCTTTAGCTAAAACAGCAGCACCGTCTTTATTTGCTTTTATACCCAATTTGCGTCCATCTGCAGCAGCTAATGTTGTAGCCGTAACATCGTCGATAGCTTGAGCGTAAATAGTTCTATTTGATTTAAAAATAGATACTCTAGGGCAGCTGGCAACACCTGAAATTTTACCTCTAACTCTTTTTTTTCTCTTTAATCTAAGAGCTAGTTTTCTTTTTAATACTTTTGCTGTCATAACCTATCCCTTACTTCTTAGATGTCTTGCCCGCTTTGCGGATTATGCGCTCTTCAACGTATTTAACACCTTTACCTTTGTATGGCTCTGGCGGTCTAAATCCTCTAACTTGAGCAGCAACTTGACCGATAACTTGTTTATCGCTACCTTTTAGGGTAATTACGTTTCTCTCAACCGTAGCCTCGATGCCTTCTGGAAGCTCATAGTTAATTAGGTGTGAAAAGCCTAAAGTTAACTCTAAAATTTTACCTTTAACAGCCGCTTTATAACCAACACCGTTGATTTCTAATTGGCGAGTAAAACCTGCAGTAAGACCTATAACTATATTGTTAGCTAAAGCTCTATATGTACCCCAGAATGCTCTGCTTTGGCGATCTTCGCCTTTTGCAGCAAAAACTATTGAACCATTTTCGATTTTGACATCAACATTGCCTTTTGTGTCAAGCTCTTTTGTTAAGTTGCCCTTTTTAAATTTTAGGACATTATTATCAACACTGACTTCTACACCAGCAGGTATAGCTATCGGTTGTTTTCCAATACGTGACATTTATTTCCTTTACTTGTCTAGGGTGCTTTTACAATCTTGAATCAGCACCACAATGCCGTAAATTTTAATGCTTTCGCAAAAACTAACCTAAATTTTTAAGGCATTAAGCCTTAAAAATTACCAAACTGTACAAAGAATTTCACCGCCAACACCAGCTTTGTGTGCGTCTTCGTTGCTTAAAACGCCTTTGCTTGTGCTAACGATAATCGTTCCGTAACCGTTTTTGAAACGCTTGATGTCGTCTTTACCTTGGTAAACACGGCGACCTGGTTTTGAAACTCTTTTTAGTTCGTTTATAACGCTTTGTCCGCGCTCGTCGTATTTAAGAACAACATTAATGAATTTTTTGTTATTCTCTTCTACAACATTAAAGCTCTCTATGTAGCCTTTTGCAGCAAGGATAGAAAGAGTAGCCTCAACAACATTTGAATGTAGAAGCTTTGTTGTCTCAAGCTTTCTCATGCTTGCATTTCTGATACGGGTTAGTCCGTCTGATATTAAGTCATTTAACATATCTTTTCCTTACCAACTTGCTTTTTTAAGACCAGGGATTAGTCCTTCGTTAGCCATTTTTCTTAGGCAGACACGGCAAATTCCAAAGTCTTGATACACAGAGTGCGGACGTCCGCAAATTTGGCATCTTGTATAGCCGCGAACCGCAAATTTAGGTTTGCGTGCAGCTTTTGCTATCATTGATTTTTTAGCCATATTACTTTCCTTTTGCAAACGGCAAACCAAATAGCTCTAGCAATTTGAATGCCTCTTTGTCATTGTTAGCCGTTGTAG
Organism: Campylobacter sp. RM9328; assembly: GCF_012978615.1. NCBI lineage: Bacteria > Pseudomonadati > Campylobacterota > Epsilonproteobacteria > Campylobacterales > Campylobacteraceae > Campylobacter > Campylobacter sp. RM9328. The sequence continues at coordinate 19,952 of NZ_LIWF01000012.1, forward strand.
CGATAGTTATGTTCATACCGTGAGTACGTAAAATTTTATCATACTCAACCTCTGGGAACATTAGCTGCTCAGTTAAACCAAAGTTGTAATTACCGCGTCCGTCAAAGCCATTTCTTGGTAAACCACGGAAGTCTTTAACTCTTGGAAGCGCAACACTTATAAGTTTATCTAAGAACGCATACATTTGCTCTTTTCTTAAAGTAACTTTTATACCGACAGGGAAACCTTCACGCACTTTAAAGCCTGCAACTGATTTTTTAGCATTTGTTATAATTGCTTTTTGACCAGCGATTAGCGAAATAGTGTCTGCCATGTTTTGAAGAACTTTTTGATCCTTTGCAGAATCATTTGCTCCAACGCTAATAACAATCTTTTCAAGTGCCGGAATAAGCATCGGGTTTTTAATATCAAATTCTTTAACTAAAGCAGGTTTAATGCTCTCGTTAAATTTATCTTTTAATCTACTCATGCTCTTACTCCTCAACTTTCGCAACATTTGAGATGTCTATCGGCATTTCTTTGTTAATATGACCGCCGTTTGGAGTCTTCTCGCTTGGTTTTATAGCCTTCTTAGCTACTTTGCAGCCTTCAACTATAACTTGACCTTTTTTTGCAAGAACAGATAAAACTTTACCAGTTTTACCTTTGTCATCTCCGGTGATTATCTTTACGGTATCACCTTTTTTGATCTTAAATTTAACGTTTGCCATTATAGAACCTCCGGTGCTAGTGAAACGATCTTCATAAAGTTAGCATATCTAACTTCACGACCAACTGGTCCAAAGATACGTGTTCCTACTGGCTCTCTTTTGTTATCAAGGATAACGGCTGCGTTCTCGTCAAAACGAATCAACGAACCATTGTCTCTTTGAACTTCTTTTTTAGTTCTAACAACTACAGCTTTTACAACTTGACCTTTTTTGATCTTACCGTTTGGAAGAGCCTTTTTAACAGAACAAATAATGATATCGCCAAGTGTTGCGTATCTTCTTTTGCTGCCGCCTAAAACCTTAATACACATTAATTCTTTTGCGCCGCTATTATCAGCAACTGCTAGTCTTGTAAAACTTTGAATCATTACTCAACTCCCTTTGCTAAAACAGCTTTTAAGCGAAAGCTTTTACGTGCAGAAAGCGGTCTGCACTCAACTGCGATAACCGTATCTCCTGCGTTTAGTTCATTTTTCTCATCATGAACCAAATATTTCTTAAAACGTTTTACAAATTTATGATATCTTGGGTGCATAACGCGTCTTTCTACCAAGATAGTAGCTGTTTTATCACCGGCTTTTTGTAAAACTACGCCTTGAATTTCTCTTTTTAATGCCATATTTCACCCCTTACTTTGTAGCACTAATTGCAGTGTTGATCTGTGCTATCTCTTTTTTAACAGCACTAATCTCATTAGGGTTGCTTAACTGCATAGTTTTTAACTTTTGTTTTAGTGTAAATAAAAGCACCTTTTTCTCTTTTAACAATGCGTTTAGTTCTGCAACGCTTTTGTCTTTAATCTCAGTATATTTCATTTTCACTCTCTCGCGTTACAAATTTTGTCTTAAACGGCAACTTGTGCATAGCTAGAGTTAATGCTTCACGTGCAAGCTCTTCACTAACACCTGCCATTTCATAGATGATACGACCAGGTTTGATATTCATAACCCACTCTTCAACACCTGCCTTACCTTTACCCATACGAGTTTGTAGAGGCTTTTTAGTTAGCGGTTTATCAGGGAAAACTCTAATCCAAATTTTAGCCTGTCTTTTAACATGACGAGTTAGAGCTTGACGAGCAGCTTCTATTTGGCGTGAATTTACACGTCCAGCTTCAACTGCTTTAATAGCAAATTCGCCTGTTGATAAAGATGCACCGCGAGTTGCATAGCCGCGATTGCGACCTTTCATTTGCTTACGAAATTTCGTTCTTTTAGGCATCAACATAATTATTTACCTCTTCTTGCTCTGCGTGGTTTTCTATCAGCTTTTTCTTCTTCGTTACGCTCTGCTTGAACGCCTTTTTGAAGAACTTCACCTTTAAATATCCACACTTTAATACCTATGTTACCATAAGTTGTGTGTGCTTCTGCAACACCGTAATCAATCTTCGCTCTAAGTGTATGGAGTGGAACACGTCCCTCAAGATACCATTCAGTTCTTGCCATCTCGGCACCACCAAGACGTCCTGCAACTGAAATTTTAATACCTTTTGCACCTGACTTTTGAGCACCTTGGATAACTTTTTTCATCGCGCGGCGGAAAGCAACACGTTTTTCTAGTTGCATAGCAACGTTTTCGGCTGCAAGTTGAGCAGAAGCTTGAGCTTTTCTTTCCTCTTTAATGTTAATGTTCACATCTTTGCCGATTAGTTTTGCAACATCGTTTTTAAGAACTTCAACATCTTGACCTTTTTTGCCGATGATAATACCAGGGCGAGCTGCAACTACTGTTACACGTAGTTTTTTAGCTGTTCTTTCGATTAAAATTTGGCTTATTCCCGCATAATAAAGTTTTTTCTTTAAAAATGCACGAATTTTATAGTCCTCGCCGATGTTTTGTGCAAGGCTATCTTTAGAAGGAAACCAGCGTGATTCCCAGTTGCGGTTTATACCTAGTCTAAGACCTATCGGATTTACTTTTTGTCCCATATTATGCTTCCTTCTTTTCAGGTTTAGATACTTCTACCATTACATGAGAAGTTGGTTTGCGAATTCTACTCGCAGTTCCTCTTGCTCTTGGTCTAAATCTCTTTAACACAGGACCAGCATCCACGCGACAACTGCTAACTACAACCTCCTCAGGCTCAAAACCGCCGTTTGCAACAGCTGAGCTGATAGCGTTTGCTATAAATTTAGCACCGCGATTTGGCATAAATTGCAAACTTGCAAGGGCTAATTCGGCATTCATGCCTTGAACTTCACGTGCAATTAGTCTAGCTTTTGTAGGAGAGAGTCTTACAAATTTTATAATAGCTTTACTCATACTCTACCCCTTACTTGCCGATTTTCTTTTGCACAGAGCCTTTATGACCCTTAAATGTGCGTGTTGGAGCGAATTCACCAAGTTTATATCCAATGTGGTTTTCAGTAACATACACAGGGATAAAGCTTTTGCCGTTATGAACGTTAAATGTTAATCCAATCATTTCAGGTACGATCGTGCTACGTCTTGACCATGTTTTGATTGGTTTATTGTCATTTGCAGACTTAGCCGCAACGACTTTTTTCATTACATGCTCATCTACGAAAGGACCTTTTTTGAGTGATCTTGCCATCTCTATTTTCCTTTCCTTCTTGAAATTATAAGCTTATCGCTTGCTTTTTTGCGGCGAGTTTTAGCACCCTTAGTCGGTTTACCCCATGGAGTAACCGGATGACGACCAGAGTTTTTCTTACCTTCACCACCACCGTGTGGGTGATCTACCGGGTTCATCGCAGAACCACGAGTTTGTGGGCGGATACCGCGGTGGCGATTACGTCCTGCTTTACCTATAGTAACATTTGCCCAATCTTCGTTGCCGACAATACCTACAGTAGCCATACACTCAGCAAGAACTTGTCTCATTTCACCGCTTGGCATTCTTAGGATAACGTATTTTTCTTCTTTACCCATAAGTTGTGCATAACCACCAGCTGAACGAGCGATTTGAGCACCTTTGCCAGGTTTTAACTCGATATTGTGAACGATAGTACCAACAGGGATAAAGCGTAATTTCATAGCGTTACCCGGTTTTATATCAAGTGATCCTTCGTCGATCGAAGCTACAACATCGCCTACGTTTAAGCCGCTAGGTCTGATGATATATCTCTTCTCGCCGTCTTTGTATGATATAAGTGCAATACGGCAGTTTCTGTTTGGATCGTATTCGATCGCTTCAACTTTACCTTCGATACCGAATTTGCGGCGTTTGAAGTCGATGATACGATATAATTTCTTAGCACCTGCCTCTTTATGGCGAGATGTTATACGACCATTATTATTTCTACCACCAGTTGCAGGAAGTTTGATAAGAAGACTTCTAACACTTGGTTTAGCCGTAATGTCTTCTGAACTTAGTCCAGTGATATATCTACGGCTTGGAGTATATGGTTTATATGATTTTATAGCCATTTTATGCCTCCGTATTTTCTAGGCTTACGCCTTCCGGTAATTTGACATAAAATTTCTTGAAATCATCTCTTACGCCAACTCTACCTCTAAAACGCTTAACTTTGCCATCCATTCTAAGTGAATTTATGCGAAGTGGCGTTACACCGAAATACTCTTTTAAAACCTCTTTTAAGCCGTTTTTAGTAACCTTTGGTGAAGTTTGGATAACTACAACGCCTTGTTCTTGAAGGCCAAGAGTTTTTTCTGTATAAATAATTGTTTTGATATCAGTTATATCTGCCATTTTAGCCCTCTTTTGTTATAGTTTGTAGTGCTGCTTTTTCGATAATAACTGCACTATATGTTGCTACCAAATAAGCATTTACTTCACTTGCATCAACAACATAGCAATTTGCTAGGTTTCTAAAAGCTAAAAGTGTTTTATCGTCAAGTAGATCTTTAACTACTAAAACATCTCTTACGTTTAGAGCTTTGATAACTTTTGCAGCATCTTTAGTTTTTCCGCTTTCGATAGCGATGCTATCAACAGCAAAAAGCTTATTAGCTGCTGCTTTTTCATTTAGAGCAAATTCAAGAGCAAGTCTTTTTTGCTTCTTGTTTACTTTTTGGAAATAGTTTTTATTATTTGTAGGACCAAAAGCTACTGCGCCGCCAACCCATACGTTTGTTCTAGTTGAACCGGCACGTGCACCACCACGACCTTTTTGTCTCCATGGCTTCTTGCCGCCACCGCTTACAAATGCACGACTTTTAGTGTGAGCCGTGTTTGCTCTCATGCTAGCTAGGTAAGATTTTACATAAAGATAAAGATTGTGCGGATTTACTTCTGCAAATTCTGCAGGAAGCGCAAGTTCGCCTGACTTTTCAAATTTCTCGTTTAATACTAAAACTTTACTCATTTTACAATCCTTATTCTACCCATTGCACCGTTATGTCCCGGAACGCAACCTTTTACAACAACGATACCGTTGTCTGCGTCAAAACTTACTAATTCATTTTTAACGGTTACTTTCTCATTTCCCATGTGTCCAGCCATTTTCATACCAGGTTGAACACGTCCAGGCCATTCGCAGTTACCGATAGAACCGTGACGTCTATGGAAGCGTGAGCCGTGAGATTTAGGACCGCCTGCGAATCCGTGTCTTTTAACAACGCCTTGATATCCTCTACCTTTTGAGTTAAAGCTAACTTTTAAAACTTTAGCTTCTGTTAAAGGTGTAACATCAAGATTTCCAGCCTCTGTATTTGCTACAGTCAAAGTTGCAAATTTGTTAAATTCGGCAGTTAGATTGTATTTTTTTTGCTGACCAGCTATGGCTTTATTAGCTGCTTTAGTGTCTGCATAAGCAACGATAGCACGTTTATTAGCATCAACTTCGCATACCTTAGCTTCAACAAGTCTTAGTAGTGTAACCGGTGTGCTTTGAGCAGATACCGTTCTACTCATGCCTATTTTTTCTACGATATATTCCATACTCTTTTCCTTTTATCCGCTTACTTCATAGCACGAACTTCGACATTTACTTCTGGAGCAAGGTCGAGTTTGGTTAGGCTATCTACGGTCTCTGGAGTAGCTGCTACAATGTCAAGCATTCTAGCGTGTATTCTCATTTCAAACTGCTCACGTGAGTCTTTATTTACGTGTGGAGAGCGTAAAACTGTGTAGCGTTTGATCTTCGTAGGCATTGGCACCGGACCACGAACATCGGCACCGGTTCTTTTGACAGCTTCTACAATTGCTGCAACTGTGCGGTCTAGAACTCTATGGTCATAAGCTTTTAGCTTAAGCCTGATTCTTTCCATGTTTTTTCCTTTAAAAAGAACTTGTCGCAAACTCGCGACCTCTTTACATAATCAAAACTTGCATAGGATTTTCTACTTTGCTACTCTCGTAACTTTTCAAGAAGCATTGAAATTTCAATGGCTTTAATCATACAAGCAGACCTAAGTCTTTCGTAAAGAGATCGCGATTTTACTAAAAAAAATCTAAATTTGCAAGTAAATGGGTAAATTTGAGTTAAATTTAGTAAATTTATTTCCTTTTAAAAAGGAAAGTATATAATTTGCAAAAGGATAAAATTTGAAAGATTTGGATTTTTTTTATCATTTGCCGTTAAAAAGCATAAAATTCATCGCCAGAAAGGAGTTTATCTCCAGTGCGAAAACACTTATTTTAGGATATCCCGGAAGCGGCAAAACAAGCCTTATACTTGACGCACTAGATGAGTATAAACAAGAGGAAAAGCTTTACATAAATTTAAAGGATTTACGCATTAATGCCGATACAATCCTTGCAAATTTGATAGAATTTTTAAAAGAAAACCAATCCATAAAAATACTTGCGATCGACAATGCGACAACGCAAGATCAAATGCAAAAATTATCTCAAATTTCAGAACTTGAAAAGATCATAATATCAACAAACAACAAAACTCTAACCATACCAAATTTTAGAGTTCTTCACCTTGAGTATCTCGACTACGAAGAATTTATGCTGTTTTTTAGAAAAAACATTTCACCAGAGGCTTTTTTTAGCCATTTTTTAGCTCATGGAACATCTGTGGCAAACACCATGGTAGAGCCGAGCGAAACAGCGCAAATCACACAAAACAAACTAAGAGCGGAGCTTAGTCAAACAAATTTACAGATCATAAAAGAATGTGCGAAAAAATGTGCCGAAACCATAAGCGCACATGAAATTTATAAAATTTTAAAAGAACGGATAAAGATCTCAAAAGACAGCGTTTATGCCGGACTTATCGAGCTTGAAAATAACGGCTTTATAAAATTTTTGAGCAAATTTAACGAGCCAAATGCGGCAAAAAAGCTATTTTTTAACGATTTTTCCGTAAGAAATGCTCTAAATTTAAAAAAAGACTTTAATGCAAATTTCTCAAATATTGTCTTTTGTGAGCTTTCAAAATTTAAAGATGAAATTTTTTATACGAATGAGTTTGATTTTTTCCTTACTAGAAGGAAACTCGCTATAATATGCGTTCCATTTACGGATAGCGAAATAGTGTTTTTAAAATTTAAAAAACTTCATGTGACGCTAAAACGCATGAATATAACTAGACTGCAAGTTATCAGCGTAGCAAACGCCGGTGAAATAACCATAGAGGGTATAAAATGCGAAATTTTGCCGTTTTCACGCTGGGCTTTGGGTATATAAGGAGAATTTATGAGAGCGATTTTTATGGTTTTGTTGTGTGTTTGCGCACTATTTTCTTATGAAATAAGACATGAAAACGAGGGTAAAATTTACAAATTTACAGGTGATGCAAATGGAGAAAAGTTTGAATTTTACATAACAAATCTTAGCGCCGAATTTGAGAATTTTAACTCCAAAGATGCTCTAAAAATTCCTCCAAAAATGCAAGGTCATCTATTTTTTAAGGGCTCTAAATTTGAATTTAGCAAAGGCGAGATAGTATATGATAACGGCAAAATACTCCAAATAAACGCACTTTCAGAGTGGCTAAATTTAAGCATAAAAAGAGAGCAAGGTGATAAATTTGAAGGCAAGCTAGCCATAAAAGGCAAGGCGATGAAAGCTACGGCAAAGAAAGTTTTTACATATGAAACCTTGGTGCTAGCGTCACAAACCATAGATTCAAATAAAACAAGAACGGAGGTTTTATCAAGTGATTATTTTGGTTCTAAATTTAAACAAAAATACAAAAACACACTCTCATCAAGGCTCGACGAACTAAGATCACAAAACAAAAACGCAATATCTTCTGTAAATTTAGAGTATCAAAACGACAAAATCAGAAGCTCGGTCACGCTAAAAAACGATAGTAAATTTTGCTCTACCGTGAAGATAAAAGATCAAAAAAAGCTAAAGCTAAAGGATGTTTTTAAAAGTAATGATCAGAATTTAACAAGTGAAAATTTCATGATTTCTCCACTTGGAATCTCATTTTGTGATGAAGAAAAAACTATATCCATAGAAGAGATAAAACCCTATCTTAAAGAAAATTTCGGACTTTTAGATGAATAAAATTTGCGGGATTGACGAAGCGGGACGGGGAGCGCTTGCAGGATGTATGGCGGTTGCCGCTTGCGTGCTAAAATGCGAGATAAAAGGACTAAATGATTCAAAACAACTAACCGAGAAAAAACGTGAAGAGTTATTTGAGCAAATCGTGGCAAATTCAAATTTCTTAATCACCTACTTTTCAAACAAACAGATCGACACTTTGGGTCTTAGTGAGTGTTTGCGCCGTGCTTTAAATTTATTTAAACTACATTTTAGCGAGTATGAAATTTTATACGACGGCAACGCAAACTACGGCACCGGCATAAAAACGATGATAAAAGCCGACGGTAAAATCCCAGAAGTAAGTGCAGCAAGTATCTTGGCAAAAGTTAGCAGGGATAGACTAATGAGAGCTTGGGATAAAATTTACCCCTCATACGGATACGCTCTACATAAAGGATATGGAACAAAAGCGCACATTAATGCGATACAAAATTTAGGAGAAAACGAACTTTTGCGAAAAAGTTTTACACTTAAAAAGGTCGAAAATTCGCTATTTGAAGATACCAGCCTTTATTGAAACAAAATTTTATAAGGTGCCTATTTAATTAAGCTCTTTAATCATAAAGTTATGCTAGCATATCAGATTAAAATTTAAGGAACACCTTGTTAAGAAATGTATCTTCAATGGGGAAATTTGCCTTTTCCTCGATAATCATCACCGCATTTGTCATTATGGCGATGCTTGAATGTTTTAACCTGGCTCATATTTATTCAAATTATCAAAATAATATATCAAATTTAAAAGAATTTTTTATACTACAAGAGAAAGAATCAATCCGCAAAGAGGTATATGAAACAACAAGTAAAATACAAAGCGACTACGACAGGCAGTATAAAAATTTTATAGACGCGATCAAACATAAAACCCTAAACGCGCTAAATGCAGCTAGAGAATTTCATAAAATTTCATCAAGCAGAGACGAATTTATAAAAAAAATGAGAGAGGATGTGACCAGCGAAGACGAAGGGTATTTTGTATATGACCTTAGTGCAACGCCTTTCATACAAAGCGAATTTCATTCGACAAAAAACGTCAGCACGGTCGTTTCAAATATCGTCTATAACCATATCGATATAACCACAACCACAAAAAAAGGACGTAACTTCATAAGCCACGCTATCGTCTATGAGCCGGCAGGCGTCGTCATAGGATATGCGAAAAATTTGGATGAATTTAATGAAAATTTCACAAATAAAACAAGAGACTACATCCGTTCGTTATCAAACGGAGATAGCTATATCTTCATCATCGATAGGAAAAACAACAAAATAGTTAGCGGCGACTCAGAAGAGATACAAGATAGTAGCTTTAGCTTATTTGACGAAAAACGCAGACAGACCCTATACAAAATAGGCAGCGCTACAAGAGGCGGTAACGAGGCATTTATAACCTACGAATGGCTAAAGCAGGACAAAACAATAACTGAAAAAATATCTTTCATCAAAGATATAAATTTACTAGACTGGTCGATCGGCACAGGGATATACCTGGACGATATGCATAACTACTTAGATAAACAAAAAAATATCTTTTATAGCGACTTTGGCTCAAAACTTATACTGTTTACCTTTTATCTTTTGGTCGTTGTTGCCGTGCTTTATATGCTAGCAGTTAGCGCAAAAAAGAGGGTAGTAACGTCATTTACCACTTTTGCAGACTTTTTTAACAACCAAACCGACTTAAAACGCCTTGAAACGGACAAGATAAAATTTCAAGAACTAAAAGACATAGCAAGCAATATCAATAAAATTTTAGATGAAAAAGATGAGTTGCTTGATACGAAAAACCAAATACAACTTGCCTTAAATAAATACAAAAATTCACTCGAGACATCAAATATCGTCTTTAAATTTAACGAGAAAAACCTCATAACATTTGCAAACAGCGCATTTTGTGACTTGATCGGTTACGCAAAAAATGAACTCATCGGCAAACCGATTAGAAGTATCTTTATAAAAGAGAGAAACAACAGCAAGATAAAAGAGGTAAACGAAGCCGTCTTAAGAAAGAGTGAGTGGGAAGGCGTCCTAAAAGCACAAAAGAAAAACGGCGAGATATGCCATATCAAAGCAAATGTAGTGCCGATAGAAACTACAGACGCAAAAAGCAAGCTTAACTTTTTATGCATCTGCCAAGATCTTACGACGTTCATGGAGCATCAAGAACTTATGCGAACTGAGCTACAAGACCCGCTAACAAAACTGCCTACAAGGCAAATGCTTATTAACAAACTATCAAAGCAGCAAGGTCAGTTGTTTGTAGCAAATTTTGATATATTAAAATTTAGACAGATAAACGAATACTACGGTCTTGACATAGGAGATATGGTTTTAAGTGAGGTCGCAAATATAGTTAGAAACCTAACAAAAGATCAAAATTTAGAGCTTTATAAACTAGAAAGTGACAACTTCGCCATAGTAGGAGATAAAAAGCACTGGGAAAACGATGACTTTTACAAATTCTGCGAAAAAGCCATAGAGTATTTTAAGACAAATTCCGTCATCGTAGAAAACAATAAATTTTATATCGATCTAGCCTTTGGTATATCTTCGGATATGCAGATCATGACATCAGCTATCGCAAAAGAACAAGCTAAAGATATGAACCAACAGATAGTAGTATTTGAGGATAAAAAGGACGAGCTAGCGCACAATGTCGTCCTAACTAGAGCCATACAAAAAGCCATAGAAGAAGACAAAATAGTGCTATATAAACAAGCAGTGATCGATAATAGCACAAATACCGTATCAAAATACGAATGTCTTGTTAGGATGGTAGACGACACAAATAACGTTGTTCTTCCGATAGACTTCCTTGCCGCTGCCAAAAAGTCAAATTTATACAAAGAGGTAACAAAGATCGTCATCGAAAAGGCATTTGCGTATTTTGCAAAAAATAACGAAAATTTCGGTATCAACCTAACGATAGATGACGTGATGGATGGTGAATGCCTATCGCAGATCAAAGATCAATTTAGAAAACATCCCGGCATAGGTGAGCGTTTAACTATAGAGCTTACAAAAAATAAAGAGATAAACGACTTTGATAAGATAAATTTATTTATCGACGAGGTTCGCAAATTTGGTTGTAAAGTCGCGATAGATAACTTCGGTACAGGATATACAAATTTCGAATATCTTCTAAAGATCAAAACAGACTTTATCAAGATCGATGGTTCTATCATAAAAAATATCGACCACGACGAGCACGCAAGAAAAATCGTCAAGCTAATGATAGAGCTTGCTAAAACACTTGGTATACAAACGGTTGCCAAATACGTGCACTCAAGCGATGTAAGCAAAATGGTAAATTCTATCGGTGTAGATGCCTCTCAAGGTTTTTACTTTGACATGCCAAAACCACTTGGAGCATAATGAAAACGTTAATTTTCCCCATACTAGCTATTATTTCATCAGCACTTGCCTGTTTTATGCCTGAAATTTTTGTAGGCTACAAAGGTCACATTATCACTCTTTTAGTTATTATCATGCTTGGCATGGGTATGACACTCACGTTTAATGACTTTAGAGATATATTTTATAAAAAGTCTGCCCTAGGCATCGGTATAACCCTTCAGTTTGTCGTAATGCCTATTGTCGCACTTGGCGTCTCCATGATGTTTGGACTAGAAAACGAGCTTATGGTTGGGATGATGCTAGTTGGCACTAGCGCAGGAGGCACAGCCTCAAATGTTATAACCTATATCGCAAAAGGAGACCTAGCCCTATCCGTAAGCATGACACTTTGCTCTACTCTGCTCTCTATCGTTTTGATGCCGTTTTTAACCTGGCTTTATATCGGGCAAAAAGTTCCTGTTCCTGCCATAGATATGTTAATAGATCTTATTAAAATAACACTTGTTCCACTAACGATAGGAATTTGTTTAAACACATTTGCCCACAAATTTATACAAAAAATTCAAAAAGTAATGCCTACTATTTCAATGGGCGCGATCATACTCATCATCGCGATAATTGTTGCGGCAAATAATGCAAATATCCAAAAAGTAGGACTTTTAGTAGTTTTAGCGGTCATGATACATAACTGCTCTGGGCTTTTGTTTGGCTACTTTGGAGCAAAAATTTGTGGTTTTAGCGAAAAGATAGCAAGAACGATCGCTATTGAAGTAGGTATGCAAAACTCAGGGCTTAGCGTAGCCCTTGCCATAAAATACTTTTCAGGGCTTAGCGCATTGCCAGGAGCTATATTTAGCATATGGCATAATATCTCGGGCGCTCTACTGGCTAGCTTTTGGGCTAGCAAAACTAGCCCTAGCACAAAAGAGTAGCATTAAAGCTACCCTTTTGTAGTTTTACTTTTTGTCTTCTAGTTTGGCTAGGTGTCCTGCCAAAAACGAGCCGAATTCATCTTGCGTGAGAACTCTTTTGTCCCCAAGTAAAGCCTTACATTCTTTACCAAGCTCGCATAAAATTTTACGATTTGCCTCGCTTTGTGATTTGCCATTTTTAGCAAGTATGTTGTTTAACTCATAATCCTCTGAAAAATTTACCAACTCTGCGTCTTTTGCCATTTTAACTCCTTGTAAAGATATTTTAAAAGTATACGCCTTTTTGGTTAATGTATGGATAAATTTAAATCAAGCTACTCTCTGCCTGTTAGCAAAGGCACAAAAAGACACTCGTCAAAGATATGCTCACTTATATTTGCATCAGAGTCCTTTTTATACTGGACTATGTATTGTTTATCGGCTTTTTTTATAGGAGCCACTAAAATTCCACCGCTTTTAAGCTGGTTAAAGAGGGTTTGAGGCACTTCGTCGGTTGCTGCAGAAAGAAGAATTCTATCATATGGAGCATAGCTTTTCCAGCCGTTATTACCGTCGTCATATCTTACATGAACATTTCTGATCTTTAGCGTTTCAAAACGTTTTTTTGCCTGCATGGCTAGTTTTTCGATACGCTCTACACTAAAGACGCGGTGAGCAAGGTTTGAAAGTATAGCAGCTTGATAACCGCTTCCACAGCCTATCTCAAGCACATTATCGATATTTTCACACTCAAGTGCGCTTGTCATCTTTGCCACGGTTAGCGGTGAGCTTATCCATTGATTACCTGCGATAGGTTGGGCATTAAGTGAATACGCATGTGCGCCAACAGGAGAAAATATCTCCCTTGGGGTGTTACAAATAGCCCTATAAAGCTTTGGTGTAAGCATTATCTCATCAGCTATATCATCGGCTAAATTTTTACATTTTATCTCTTCTAATGCGTTCAATTTTCTCTTCCTAACTTTTACATAATTTCTAAATTTTGTTTTAGTTGGGTGATTAAATTTCTGTCAAATTTTATGCTTTTTTTGAATTCTCCATCCGGTAAAAAAACACCACTAAACTCAAGATCAAGCGAACTTGCAACTACAACATAGCAAATATTTACCATAGCTAATGCCTTGCAAAGTAACACAAAAGCTTCTTTCCTCTCTTTGCCCCACATAGCCGGGACTAAGATGATCTCAGCACTCTTAAGCCTTTGCCAAAGATCTATAAATCTAAGCTCAAAGCAGATCAAAACTCCGACCTTAATACCTTTAAATTCAAAAATTTTTACCTCGCTCTCATCGGCAACACTAAATTTTTCATGCTCCAAATTTGGACGAAAGAGTTTTGTTTTGGATTGAGCGTGAAAAACTTGCGTATCATTTAGGATAACAAATTCATTAAATATCCTTGCAGATACTTTTTCATGCTCTTTAGTGGTATCAGTCTTTTGTATGCTCTTTAGATGGGTAAAGGCTAAAAATTTATCTTCGCTTAAAGCGTCTTGCAACTCCTCCATCAAGATAGAGTCAAAGCTACCTAACATCTGTGGTAGCATGGCGCTATTTGCTCCTGCAAAAAATCCGTCAAAATCATATCCGCTAACACAAAGCTCGCTTGCAAGCATTAGCGAATTTCTGGGGGCTTGTGAGATTTTATCCATCAACTCAAGCTTTCGTAATTGAACATTTGATGCACTAAGCGTTACCGGATATAAATTTAACTCCGTTAAATTTTGATCAGAAGTCATCAAAACTTAAGCTGCCCTTTGAGTAGTTTGTGACCTTGCTTTCAAAGAAATTTGACTTTTGATCGTTAAATTTAGCAAAGTCATCAACCCATTTTATCGGATGTTTGGCATTGTATTTGCGCTTTAAACCAATAGCAATCAAGCGTTGATCTACAAGATAATGGATGTATTCTTCGATGATATCGTCGGTAAGACCCATGATTTGATTTTGAGTGATATATCTACCCCATTTTATCTCTAAATTTCCGGCTTTTTCAAACATGTCATAAATTTTTGCTTCAACTTCAGCCGTAAAGAGGTCTGGGCGCTCGGTGCGAACACTGTTTATCATGTTTTGAAAAAGTAGTAAGTGAGTTATCTCATCTCTTTGGATAAAGCGTATCATTTGGGCTGAGCCTAGCATTTTACCGGCACGTGCAAGCGCATATATCGCCGTAAATCCGCTGTAAAAATAAATTCCCTCTAAAATTTGGTTTGCCACCATTGCAAGCAATAGCTTTTCATCCGTTACCTCGCCAGCTAACTCCTCATAAACGCTTGAGATATAGTCATTTTTCTCTCTTAAAACCTCGTCGTGCTTTTCCATCTCATAGATAAGGTCGGTATTATCACATATCGCCTCAACCATAACAGCATAAGACTTAGAGTGGTTTGCCTCTTCGTATGCTTGGCGAGCTAGACATGCGTTAATCTCAGGAGCAGTGATGTATGGGTTTATATTGTCGGCAAGGTTATTTGTTTGGAAACTATCCATGGAGATTAGTTGGCTCCAAACAAGGTCATACATGCGCTTTTCTGCCTGAGTTAGGTTGTAGGCGTAGTCGCGCACGTCATCAGTAGTATCTACTTCTTTTGGAAACCAGGTGTTTGCCTCCATTAAGTCCCAAAGCTTTAACGCCCATTGATACTTTGCCTTGGTGAAATTTAAGATCCCGTGCGGATTGCCGTTAAATACGCGACGATCTGTCAAGGTTTCATTTGAACTTGGATTATAAATTCGTTTTCTATTCATGTTTTACCTTTAGTTTTTAGGTGATTTTACCCAAAATAAGGTTAAATAAAGTTTGTGACACACACCAAGTTATCTATTTATACGTTTAAAAGTAAGCATAAACCCACTAATCGTCAAAATACAAAATAAAATACAAACAAGCGAAAATATAGCTCTTCCAACCTCGCCAAAAACATCTCCTTGATGAATGCTAAGCACAAATCGACTTACATCTCTTGGAGTTTTAAATTTGCTATCGTTTTTGTTTGGCTCGACTTTTATCTCCGAACTAAATTCCATCAGCTTTCCGTTCTTAGCCACCTTGAAAAATCTCTCATCACCCTTATCATGTCGCACACTATAAATACCGCCTTGCACAACCAGTGTAGTATCGCGTAAATTTGAGTCGTCATAAATTTCATCGATATATTTAAATTTTTCGCTATCTAGCGGATTAAAAGCTCTTTTATGATGCTTGTGGCTCATGCTTGCGGTTTGTAGTCCAAATGCTTTGTTTACGCCATTTTTGATAAATCCGTAAGACCAGTAAAGCCCTGTTAAAGCCATTATGAGCAAAAAAAGTGCACACCACACACCAAGCACACCATGTATCTTGTATAAAAACGCATATCCGCGACTTTTAAAGCTTATGCTCATTGCATTTTTGATACCGCGTCTTAGCAGCGGCATATAAAGCCAAATTCCACTTAATATCAACAGCACAAGGCTTACCGTGCTAATGGCAACTATATGTTTACCGGCAATTCTTGCTGTGTCATTTTGCATAAAAGAAAGGGCTAAATTTCTATGAAGCATAAGCATAAACTGCGCGACTTGCCTAGTCTTATCCTCTTTGATATCGCCCGTATAGGGGTTGATAAAAAGTGTTTGAAGGGAATTTGTGGTTTGAATTCTTGCTATTAATGCGTCATCTTTAAGGCTTGAGATTTGCATGCTGGCAAAGCCTATTTTTTCATATTTTTTGATAATGTTTTCTAAAATCTCACTTGGCTTTAGCCTTTTTTCATCCAGTGGCTCGACCTTTAAATTTGAGCTATTTACGACGCCAATTATCTCATTTTGATACTGGACAAATACTGCACTAAGCGTGATAATCAACAAGGGTAATGTAGCAAGAAATGACAAAAGTAGGTGAAGATTAAAGACAAATTTATTGCGCCTAAAAAGCATTATACTCCTTTTTGAAAAAGATATTTTATATCAAAAAGGAGTATTATACAATAATAAAAAATTATTTTAAATATTTTTTTTACAAACAGGAGCACTTTTAGTAAGGATATCATGTAAATTTAATCTATCCTTCCTAAAAAAACAAAGCAATAACCCAACCACACTAAAACCGGCGATAGCAAAACAAATATATCGCAAGATGGCGTGAATAAAACCAACCTTGCGCCCAGTAGCTAAATTTATAAGGTAAATTCCTTGCGCCCTATAACCTGGACTTTGGGCACTTATTGCAAAAAATAGCGATAAAAGCAGGCAAAAAGCGATGTTGCACATAAGTATGGCAATTTGCGAATTTTGAAAGTCGTTTTTGCCATCCATTATAAGATAGGTCGTTATATAAAGGATCGGCATGAAGATTATAAACATATCGATAACAAAGGCTTTAAAGCGCAGATACACAGGCGCTATCGTAGCCTTTGTTTTTGGCATTAATTACCCCTACTTCCGGGCTTTATCGCTTCGCTTCCGTTTTTGCAGAGTGGACAGTCGCTTGGCTCATAAATTTCAAATTTGAAATTTCCAAGCGCAAAAAGCGGCTTATTAAATGGCAGCTTACACTCAGGTTTTCTATCGCTGTTAATGTTTGCAAGTGAGCAAAAACCACGATTGGCAAGTGCGGCAAAACCAACTACAACACCGCCAAGCTCTTCGATTATCCTAGCGCTTTCAAGAGCCGAGCCTCCAGTAGTAATGATATCTTCACAGATTATAAATCTCTCGCCCTTTTTAACCTCAAAACCGCGTCTTAGACTCATAATCTTATTTACGCGCTCGGTAAATATAAATCTTTTTTTAGCAGCACGCGCTAGTTCGTAACCCGCCAAAACTCCGCCTAAAGCAGGAGAACAAACGCTATCAAATTCAACACCGCTTTTAACTATTACGCTTGCTAGCTCGTCAGATAATTTTCCGGCTAGTTCAGGGTTTTCAAGAACCTTTGCACTTTGTAAATAAAACTGCGAGTGGTTGCCACTACTTAATAAAAAATGACCCTCCAAATACGCTCCGGCTTCGCGATAAATTTGCTCTAAATTCATTATCAAACCTTTAAAAGTTCAGCCTCTTTGTCTTTAACAAGAGTGTCTATTTTTGCATTGTAAGCGTCAGTTATCTTTTGAACTTCCTCTTGTCCTTTTTTGCTCTCATCCTCGGAAACCGCTTTATCTTTTTCTAGCTTTTTAACATCATCATTTGCGTCTTTTCTGATGTTTCTTACGGCAACTTTTGCCTTTTCGCCCATTGCTTTAGAGCGTTTTACGTTTTCTTGGCGTTGCTCGATAGTCATAGGTGGGAAAAACAGCTTAACGCATTCACCATCGGAATTTGGATTAACACCGATATTTGCGGCTTGTATAGCAGATGATATAGCCTTTATCATGCTTTTTTCCCAAGGAGTTATCGTGATAGTTGAAGCATCACTAGCAAGAACGGTAGCGACTTGATTTAAAGCGGTCATAGAACCGTAGTAATCAACCGTGACATTATCAAGGATGTTGATATTTACTTTACCTGTTCTTAGTGTTGTAAAATCTCGCTTAAGGGCGGCTATAGCTTTTTCGCAACTCTCTTTTTGGGCTGAATAAATTTCATTTAACATTTTTTTCCTTTATTAAAATTTTTATGCTTTTAACCTAAGCCGGTGCAAGTCTTGCGGCTTCAAAGATCGTTTAATTAAGAAGCCGTAGCTGCAAAACCTTAAGTCTAAAATTTATAAAACCGCAAACCGCCAAAAGCGATTATGCGATGATTATTTTGCTGCCGGAACAGGTGCGCTAGGAGCTTCCGGCACTGCCGGTGCAGCTGGACTTTGTGGTATTACAAGCGATTTTACGTCTACACTATCTACCAACGAGCGCTTCATGTCTTTGTTGTAAAAATATCCAAGAACCAGTGTGTTTAGTATAAAAAGTAAACCTACGATAAAAGTAAATTTAGCTAAAAATCCCGCCGGTCCCTTTGCTCCAAACAAGCTTTCGTTGCTACCGCTATATGCGCCAAGACCTATAGACGAACTTTTCTGCAATAAAACCGCGATAGTGATAACTACAGCCAAGACGAATTGTAAAATTAAAAACAATACACTCACTGAAATTCCTTTAAATTTGAAAAATATTGATGGCCATTATACAAAAAAAGTTTTGAATTTTGATTAAATTTGCTTTTCTATCTCGTAAAGCTCATAGCGTATGGATTTGAATAATTCGGAGTATTGCAAATCAATAAGTTTAAAGCACTCTTCAAGCACACGTGCGCTCTCTTGAGCTCTTTTTAAATTTGCCACAGTTAAATCGCTTAAATTTGTTCTAGCTTGCTCGGCCTTTGTGCTTGGTTTTAGCACATCGTTTGCGGCATCTCTAAATTTAATATACTCTTTTGAAGAAATTTTTGCCTTGTGGCGGAGGTTTTTTATCTTATATGCGAGGTTTGCCTCGTCAAAGACATAACGCATTATATCCTCAACTACGCGCAAACCCTCTCTTAAGCGATTTAAATTTGCATCTATCACGCGATAAATGCGTTCATTTTCACTCATCTCTTCCAAAAATTCCTAAAATTTGAAGAAGCGAAGTAAATAAATTCACAAAATCAAGATACAAGGCAACAGCACCCTCGATAGGTGTTTCATAGTTACCGCGGATAATATTTTGCGTATCATAAAGTATGTAAGCACTAAACAAGATAGCGCCTATACTAGCTATCGCTAGTTGAACCAAAGGACTTGCAAAGAAAATATTTATCAAGCTTGCCACGACGATAACAACAAGGGCGATAAAAAGCATCTTGCCCATTGTAGTAAAATCGCGCTTTGTATTCATAGCAAATACGCTAAGAGCACCAAATGCAACAGTCGTAAGGGCAAAAGCTTGAGCTACGATACTAGCGCCACTTGGCATACTTAAGATGGCAGATAAAAGCGGGGTAAGCGTAAGACCGCTAACAAATGTAAAGGCAAATAATAAGACCATATTTAGCCCCTCTTTGCGCTTAGCCGCCATAAGACCGAAAAGCAAAACAAATTCGACTATTACAAGTCCCCAAAATAGCATTTTGTTGCCCGCAAAAACATGCGCCATGCTAATGCCCACATAAGCACCCGCAGTAGCTGAAAGTAAAGATGCGGCAAAAAGCTGATAAGTTTGCTTAATAAACGAACTTAACGAACTTTGAGAATACGCAACCTCTTCTCTTTGAGAGCTTTGATCAGCGTAGTTTCTGTTATACAAACTCATATTAACTCCTTAAATTTTTTCCCTAAATTTAGCCAAAAATAGGTAAATAATAATTAAAATTTTACTTAATTACGAAAAAATCACAAACATGTTCGTATTAAATAAAATTTGATATAATTAAACACAATTAACGTTTTTGGAGATCTGATGCAATCACTACTTGAAGGTGCCGTTAAATTTATGGAAGACGGCTTTTTGGAGCATAAAGAGCTTTTTGAAAGCTTACAACACGCTCAAGATCCACACACCCTTTTTGTCTCTTGTGTTGATTCTCGTGTTGTGCCAAACCTCATCACAAACTGCCTTCCTGGCGAACTTTTTATGGTAAGAAATATCGCAAATATCGTCCCTCCTTACCGTGTAAGTAGCGAATTTTTAGCTACTACATCGGCTATAGAGTATGCGCTTGAGGTATTAAATATCAAAAATATCATAATCTGCGGTCACTCAAACTGCGGAGGATGCGGGGCGCTATATCAGGACGAGTCTAAATTTATAAACACGCCAAATGTTAAGAACTGGATAAAGCTGATAGAGCCTATAAAATACGAGGTCTTAAAATTTACAAGCGACGATCCTGCAAAAATGGCTTGGCTAACAGAGCGCTTAAATGTCATAAATTCGATCGAAAATATCCTTACGTATCCAAATGTCGAGCGTGATTATTTAGATGGGAATTTAGCTATTTACGGCTGGCATTATATAATTGAAACGGGAGAAATTTTTAGCTATGATTTAGAGAGTAAAACCTTTAAACTTTTAGCTATCAGACAGGATACTCATGAGTAAAATTTTACTTGCGTTTTTACTATGCTTTAACCTTGCTTTTGCGGGTGAAAAAGGCGAAAACAACCAAACCGCTTCGCTTGAGCCAAAAAATATAGTAGAAGCCACCGCTCAAATTCAAACCCTAAACGGGCAGATACAAATTTTAAAACTACAGCAACAAGACTCAAACGCCTCAAATACAAGCGCTTCAAATTTATCTACTCTTGAAAAGAGAAAAGAGAAGCTTTTAGACAAAATTCCATTTCTTATCATGCAAATAGACGTCAAACAAAGCGATATAGATAAATTTAAAGCACGAAAAAATTCTGCAGAAAACAAGGTCGCAAGATATGAAAAGTCAGGCAATAAAAAGCTCTTTGCACAAAATGCCATCGAGCTTGAACAGCTAAGGATAAGCGAAGCCTACTATACTGCACTCATAAAGCTTGAAGAGTTGTTTAAAAAGGGTGCAAAAGACAGTCAGATAAAAGATCTCATCGTAGCCGAGCTTTTAAATTTACAGACAAATTTATACCTAAACATTAAAGATCTAAAGGAATTTTTAGGCGATGATGTGGCGACATATAGCAACGAGATCGCCCTGCTTGAACTGCAAAAACAAACATCTGAAGAAATTTTAACATATATAAAAAACAACGCCGCACTTTTAAGCTCAAGCTTCATACTCTCTGAGTTAAATTTAAAAAATGCGATCGATCTTATAAATGAAAAAGTTCCCGTCAATACAAATAAATTTAATCTCGGCAAGACGGCCATTATAATTTTTATATTTTTATTTTTTATATCACTAACAAGACTTTTAGCAAAATTTACCTACTGGTTTATCTCGCTATTTGCAAAATTTGAAGGTAGCGAGGACATAAAAGATCAAATTCTTGACATCGTCAAACGACCGATAAGTTCGATACTTATAATCTATGCACTAAATATCTGCATAAGGATCGGCTACTATCCTGTGCCTATGCCTATAAATATCGCAAATACCTTTTCGATAATTTATATCTTGGCATTTGCCTGGCTACTTTTAACCATGCTTGATGGATACGGACTTATACTAATCGGCAAGATCGCTCAAAAAAGCGGACGAAAAGAGGTTGTAAATTTAATCCTTAAAATTATATATTTTATCGTTCTTACGATAGCAATCTTGCTTGTTTTAAGCCGCCTTGGATTTGATATATCGGCACTTATCGCCTCCCTTGGCATCGGCGGTTTGGCTGTTGCTTTTGCGGCAAAAGACATCATCGCAAATTTCTTTGCCTCGGTTATGCTTCTTTTTGATAACTCCTTTTCACAAGGCGACTGGATAGTTTGTGGTGATATAGAGGGAACGGTTGTCGAGATAGGACTTAGAAAAACAACGGTTAGAAGCTTTGATAACGCACTTATATTTGTGCCTAACTCAAAGTTGGTAAGCGACCCTATACGAAACTGGACAAGACGTAAAATCGGACGCAATATCAAGCTTACCATCGGACTTACTTATAACTCAACCATTAAGCAGCTTCAAAAATGTATAGACGACATAAGAAACATGCTTCTTGATCATCCAAGTATATCAAAGCCTGATAACGGTGGTCAGTTTATGGCAAAAGATAGCAGGTCTAGATTTAAACAAAATATCGTAAGTATCGATGATCTAGCAGGTTATAAGAGCAACTTAACCGTAGCGCTTGATAACCTAAACGACAGCTCGGTGGATATTGTTGTAAACTGCTTTGCCAAAACAACCGTAGGCGCTGAATACGTCCTTGTAAAGCAAGATATTATATTTAAGATCATGCAAATCGTAAGCGAAAACAACCTTTCGTTTGCATTCCCAAGCCAAAGTCTTTATATAGAAAATACAAATTTACCACAAGATGAAATTTTACAAAAGGAGAATTTATGAGCACGGAATTTGAAGACGACTTCGACTACGAAGAGAGTATAGGAGATGATGACTACGACTCATCTAACACGTATAGTTATAATTATGACGAAAACGACTATGACTACGATGATGGTGACGAGGAAGAAGATAGCTACGAATCTTATTAAATGCTATTAAAATTTACATAAAGGAAGTTGCACTTTCATGAGCAAAGAAGTAGGACATGCTAGTTATAAAGCCGTAGAAAATATCTACAAAACGCTTTTATACATTTTAATCATAATAAATTTAACCTGTGTGCTTTTGTTCTACTTTATAAATGCAAATATCGCTATATTTTACGCCATGTCGGTGATTGTATTTGTATTAATGAGGTTAAATTTTAACATCAAACACAGCATGCTAATATCCGTGCTGTTTCATGCAAATACGATTATCGGCGCTACCTTGGGTTCTATGGTATTGGGCTGGGCTTCAGGTATGTGGATCATGCTTGCATGCACCATACTTGTAAATTACTTTTTGGCTTTTGACTCAAAACGTATCACATACGCGATCGTTATCATGGAGCTGCTTATATTAATAGCACTTTACTTTTTTACAAAAGATATCAACATCGGGCTTTCGAAAGAAATTTTACTTATAACAAACACGGCGAACATTATCTTGATATTTTATACAAGGATAAAACTTTCAACATACGCCGACATTATAACGGCAGCTGACTATCAGCGACTTAAAAACGAAACGGATGAGTTTGAAAAACTTTCAAAAAGAGACTTTCTCACCGGTCTTTTAAATAGGCGCTCTATAAAAAATATCCTAAGATACGAGCTAAGCGCGTTAAAAGAGAATGAAAATCCAAACTCAAATTTAGTCGTTATGCTTGGCGATATAGATAACTTTAAAACGATAAATGATACATTCGGACACGAGCGAGGAGATGCGGTTTTAAAAGATGTCGCCGATATGCTTGTAAGTATCTTCAGAAAAGATGACTATATCTGCCGATGGGGCGGGGAAGAATTTCTCATAATACTTCCGAATACAAAAACCGACTTCTTATACAAGATCACCGCAAGGCTTACTCGAAGCATAAATTCTATCAAACTACCCGATAAATCAGCTGTGAGTATGACATTTGGTATGGTTGTTTGCACAAATAAAACGATCATCACGATGGACGAGCTTATAGGCAAGGCAGACGCCCTGCTTTACCAAGGTAAAAGAAACGGTAAAAATCGCATAGAATGGAAATTTGACTAGTGAGTATCTTTGTTAAAAATATAAAAAGAAACATAAATCCGGAGCTATTTTTACAGATAGTTTTAACCCTGTCATTGATAACTCACATTGTGTATTTTGTTTTATTTCTCATCGCAAAAGAAGAGAGCCTAGCCGTAGTTAATATATTTTCGATAATAAGCTATATATTTTCGATTAAAATTTTAATAGACAACAAAACAAACGCAAAACTATCGTTTTTTATATTTCAAATAGAAACATTTGTATATGTATTTATCTGCACTATGGTGCTTGGCTGGGGATACGGCTTTGGTTTATTGTTTTTAACCTCAACGTTTACCATGCTCTTGCCCGCATTTGCTTACAGAAAAGTCAACCACACTATCATAACGATACAAACCATAGCCGCCATTATATGCTTGCTGTTTCTTGCGGGAGAACCAAATAGACCATATGACGCGTGGCGTGATATTTTCATGGTGATAAACCTTAGCGCAATGACCTTTTTTGCTATAGCTATAGCCTATCTGCTTGAAGTGTCTAACAAGCTAATCTACGCAAGCGTCTTAAAACAAAAAGAGAAAATTCGCATGATAGTTAACCACGACCCATTAACAGGGCTTTTAAACCGAACTTCTATGAATAGCGTCATAGACAAGAAGAGCCTTTTTGAAGATGTAAATTTCTCCATCGTAATGTGCGATATAGACAACTTTAAAATCATCAACGATACTTACGGACATAGCGCAGGAGACGCGCTTTTGGTTGATTTTGCAGGAATTTTACACAAAACATTTAAAGAAAACGACTATGTTGCTCGCTGGGGCGGAGAAGAATTTCTTATCATAATTTACAACGCGACATCTGGCGAAGCTCTAAAAAGTATGCAACAAGTAAAAGAGCTGATAAGTCAGTCAACAACCACATATCAAAACACCGTCATAAAAGCAACGATGACATTTGGTATGGTATCGCACGATGGAAAAGAGCCATTTAATATAAAAGACATGATAAGACAAGCCGACACACTACTTTATCAAGGTAAAAAACGAGGTAAAGATATCATTGTAAATGAAAAATACAACCACGCGCTATGGGGGGGGAGCACCCCTAAATAACACAAAGCCCTCTTTATATCAAATCCAAATTTAAAGTAGATAAAATTTAAAGATTATGACGGAGGTTATCCGCCATAATCATAAAGAAGTTTTAATTGCCATACATTAAATTTGGCAACCAAAGTGAAATTTCAGGTATATAAGTTACAAGTATAAGCCCCACAAACAGCGTTAATGTCCATGGTAAGCACGACATGATAACATCTTTTAAGCTCATGCCCGTTAGTCCGCTAGTAACAAACAGGTTAAGCCCCACAGGTGGCGTGATCATGCCTATCTCCATATTCACGATAAGAACTATACCAAAATGTATCGGATCGATACCTAGCATAGTAGCTATAGGTAAAAGCAGCGGCACCATGATCATAACAACAGATGACGGCTCCATAAACTGACCCATGATAAATAGCAATATATTTACGATGATCAAGAATGTTATCTTGCCAATATTTGCACTTAGCATAGCATCCGCGATAGCTTGAGGTATCTGCTCACTTGTAAGTAGATATGCAAACACAACCGCGTTTGTAATGATGAAAAATATCATCGCGGTAGTCATCGCCGAGTCAAGACATATCGCCCAGATGTCCTTAACTTTTATATCCTTATACACAAAAAGCGATATAACAAGCGCATAAACGGCACTAGCCGCAGCAGCCTCGGTCGGAGTAAAAATTCCGCCGTAAATTCCGCCTATAACGACAACAATGATCAAAAGCGCCCAAAACGCCTTACCGAATTTCTTAATACGCTCACTCATCGGCTCAGGAGTAGTTGCCTTAAAGCCTAGTTTTCTTGCTCCGATATAAGTTTGAGCTATCATCATAGCACCAAGCATAACACCCGGTATAACGCCCGCCATAAATAGCTTACCTATACTAACCTCAGCCGTTACACCATAAACGATCATAACAACAGAAGGCGGTATCAAAATTCCAAGTGAACCCGCAGTCGAAATTCCTCCTACGGCGTAAGTTGCGGGATAGCCCGCCTCTTTTATAGCTACAAACATGATAGAGCCGATCGCAACAACCGTTGCAGGAGAACTTCCAGAAACTGCCGCAAATATTATACAAGCAAATATCGCACTCATCGGAAGACCACCAGGCAAATGTCCTACCATAGACTTTGCAAATTCTATAATACGCTTAGCAGAACCACCTTTGCTTAGTAAATTTCCCGCCAAGATAAACATAGGTATCGCCATAAGCGAAAATTTGTTTATACCGTCAAATATAAGTTGAGGAATTCCCGCTAGCTCCAAGTCTGTAAAAAGTATCATAGTAAGCACAGTGCTTGCGCCAAGTGAAATGGCTACAGGCACACCTATAAGCATAAGCCCAAAAAGAGCGATAAATAAAAACGCTATGGTCATTTTTGCTCCTTTTTAACAACAGAAACAGCATCTCTGATGGTTTCGGCTTCTGCATTTACGATAACTTTGTCGGCAGGTGTTTTGGCTATCTCGAAAATTTTCTCTCCGGCCCTATAACTTGCACCCAAAAATGCTATCGGAAGAACAAGCATTGGTATCCATTGAGGAATTCCAAGGTCAACGCTCATAAATTCCATCTCGTGAAGTATCATGAGGTATTGAACACCGTAAACTACGATAAATAACAAAAATACCGTTGTTAGGATACTTGAAAATATCATATAGATTTTAGCGATCTGTGGAGGAAATTTTTCTATTAGTATGGTTACGCTTATATGAATGCCCTTTTTAAAACCATAAGCGGCAGCGAAAAATGCAGACCAGATGAAAAGGTAGTTTACCGTTTCACCTGCCCATGCCCAGCCACTGTTAAAACAGTAGCGCATAACGACATTGATAAAGGCTAGCAGCGTCCCGGCTGCTATACCTACGACGGCGATCGTCTTGTTTACACTAGCGATGCCGACATCTAAAATCTGAAAAAATCTTTGCATAGTATTACTTTGCATTTATAGTTTTTTCTACTAGATCTTTACCTATGATATCGTAAAATTTAGGATAGATAGGTTGCATAGCCTCAGACCATTTAGCTCTTTGAGTATCATCAAGTTTGAAAATTTCAAGCTTCTTAGTCTCTGCTGCGTATTTTTCAAGCTCTGCTATAACGTGTGCGTCCTCTTTAGCGGTCTCTTCACGCTCATAATCAGTAGCCTCACTAAGTGCTTGAGTAACATACTTTTTCATATCTTCAGGCAAACTCTTCCAGAATTTATCGCTAACTACTACAAGATAGCCAAGATATCCGTGGCTTGAAAGCGTAAGCGAACTTTGAACTTCATGGAATTTTGTGTTATAGAAATTTGAAAGCGGGTTTTCAGTCGCATCTACAACGCGTTGTTGAAGCGCAGAGTAAACCTCCGAGAACGGAAGAACTTGAGGGTTGCCTCCGACTGCTTTCATTTGTTCTTCTAAAACTTTTGAGCTTTGAATTCTAAATTTTTGTCCTTTAGCATCTTCGGGATTTACGATAGGTTTTGTGCTTGAGCTAAAGTGTTTAAAGCCCGCATCCCAATAATCAAGCGCAACAAAACCTTTTTTAGTAACTAGGTCTTTTAAAGCCTGACCAACTTCGCCGTCTTGAACTTTATGCAGGTGATTTTCATCTGCAAATATAAACGGTAGATCAAAAAGCTGAAACTGTGGAACGATAGGCGTAAATTTTGAAAAACTAGGCGCTGCCATTTGAACGTTGTTTAGCTTTAAAGCACCAAATACACGATCATCATCAACAAGTTGAGCCGAAGGGAAAACTTGAACTTTTATCTTACCGCCGCTTATCTCCTCAACGCGTTTTGCGAAGAAATCAGCCGCTTTTCCTTTTGGTGTACTTGCCGCAACAACGTGCGCGAATTTTATTGTATATGTTTTTTCAGCTGCAAATGCACTTACTGCAACTGCGCAGCTTAGTATTGTTGAAATTAAAACTTTCATGAGCTTCTCCTTTGTTTGGTTTTAAGCCCATTATAATATTTAAATTTTTGATTTTGTATAGTTTGTTACATTTAGTTACTTTTATTTCATTACAAATGTTACTTTTTTACTCATTTAATATTTTAAAAGTGGTAAAAATATCCTATAAACGATAAAAATACTCAATTAATAATTTAGTTACAAATTTGTAATATAATGTGACTTGTAAAATTCAATATATAAGGAACCAAAATGTTTACACTAAGACAACTTCCGTTTGACGCTAAAACAAATGCTGTAGTAAGCGAGCAAACCTGTAATTACCACCACGGCAAACACCACGCAACTTATGTCGCAAATTTAAATAACCTAATAAAAGATAGCGAATTTGCAAATGCAGGACTTTATGAGCTGCTAGTAAGCGCTAAAGGCGGACTATATAACAATGCGGCTCAAGTTTATAACCACGACTTTTACTGGGATTGTATAGCTAAAAAAAGCCAGATGAGCCAAGAGCTACAAGCGGCGCTATCAAATGAATTTGGTAACTTTAAAGACGAGTTCATTAAAGCCGCTACAACACTTTTTGGTTCAGGCTGGGCATGGCTTGTTTATAACCCGTCAAGCCAAAAATTAGAGATCGTTCAAACTTCAAATGCCGTAACTCCGGTAACCGAAGGTAAAATTCCACTTCTTGTTGTAGATGTTTGGGAACACGCGTATTATATTGATAACTTCAATGCTCGCCCAAAATACCTCGAAACATTTTATGAAAACATAAACTGGGAATTTGTCTCATCTGCTTATGAGTGGGCAAAGAAAGAGGGTTTGAATTCCGTTAAATTTTATATCGACGAACTTCACGGAAATAAATAACAGTTACCATTTGTAACATAAGTCTTAGGTGAACTACACCTAAGACAAATTTATCATTTTGCGTTTTGATAAGCCAAAACTCCGGCTTTTAATCGCCTAAGCCCTTCCAAAACTCGCTCTTTTTGGGTTGCAATATTCATTCTAACAAAACACTTTCCACCACGATATGCATTGCCGTCATTTAGCCAAAGTCCTGCTTTTTCTCTTAAAAATTTAGTAAATTCGCTTGAATTCTCACAAATTTTAGAGCAGTCTAGCCATAACAAATAAGTGGCGTCCGAAGGAACTAGACGGATAGGTAAATTTTCTCGCTCGATAAATTCCTTAACCAAGAGTTTATTTTCATATACATAACGATTTAGCTCATCAAGCCATGCCTCACCCTCGTTAAATGCGGCTATAGTTGCCGTTATAGCAAAGGCGTTTGCTTCGGCAACCTCGTCTGTATTTAAAGCTCTGTTCATCCTGACTCTTAGAGTTTTGTTTGGAACGATAACGGCTGAAGTCTGAAGTCCTGCGATGTTAAATGCCTTTGTGGCAGAAACGCAAGTGATAGAGTTTTGCGCACAAATTTCATTTATACTAGCAAATGGCACGTAACTTTTCCCGGGATCGGTCAAGTCGCAATGTATCTCATCACTAAGCACTAAAACGCCGTATTTATAGCAAAGCTCACCGATGCGAGCAAGATCGGTTTTGCTCCAAATTTTACCTGCTGGATTTTGAGGGTTGCAAAGCAACATCATAGTCGTGAGCGGATCTGAAAGCTTTTCTTCAAGATCATCAAAGTCGATACAATACTCACCATTTTCATAAACAAGGTCGTTTGATAGGACTTGTCTGCCGTTGTTTGTTATGCAGTTAAAAAACAGATGATAAACCGGGGCTTGGACTACTACCTTGTCTCCAACGCTTGTAAATTTGCGCACGGCAGAGCTCATAGCAGGAACTATACCCGTGCAAAACATCATGGAATTTGGCTCAAATTTTACTCCATGTCTGCGTTGCCACCAAGAGCAAATCGCCTCATTCCACTCATTTGGGATATACGAGTAGCCAAATACGCCATTATCAAGTCTTTTTTGTATAGCAGATAAGATTTCTGGTGCAGCCTTAAAGTCCATATCTGCCACCCACATAGGCAGTTCATCGCCATTGGTGCGCCATTTTGATGAATTGGTGGCACTTCTGTCAACCAAGGTATCAAAGTCGTATTTCATGCTCTTCCTTTAAATTTAGCTTATTTCCCTGATCAAAAGTTGCGGAGTGATGAGTCCGCGAAATGAATTTTTTGAAACCGAAAATACTATGTCTATGACATCACCCGCTCTTGCATGATGATTAAAGTTAAAAAACAGCGCCTCAAGCGTCTTATCATCTTTTTGCAATATAAGCTTTAAGTGGTTTTGGTCCCTGCCTATGAGGCGTTCATTTTTCACTAAAATATCTCGTATCTTAAACACAGGGCGTGGATTTTTCTGCCCGTAAGGCTCGAAAGACTCTAAAATTTCAAGCAACTCAAAGTCGATTTCGTTCGCATCTATATCACCAAGCAACTCATCTGAATGAAGAAATGTTTGCAGGTCATCCATTAAAAAGCAGCTTTGATTTATCGCCTTTTTAAATTTCTCTAAATTTTCCGGATCGCAAACAAGCCCTGCCGCACCCTTGTGTCCGCCGTAACTATTTAAAAGTTCGTCATGTTGTGCGATAAGCGAAAGTATATCAAGCTTACCAACACTTCTGGCACTGCCTTTGGCTCTTCCTTTATCTACGCTAAAAACTATAGCCGGCTTACCAAAATGCTTTGCTAAACGGCTTGCAACTATGCCGATAACCCCCTCATGCCACTGCTCACCCCAAGTTACGATAATCTCGTCATTTTCAGAAACATCCTTTAACGAGCACTCAAAGAGCGTCCTCTCCTCTTCTTTACGAGAGTTATTAAATTCTATGATCATGTCAAGGTATTCATAGGCTTCGTTTATGTTTTTAGAGCGTAAAAAATAAAACGAATTCATCGCATCATCCATGCGACCGGCCGAATTTATAAGAGGTGCGATAAGAAAACTAATGTCGTCACACTCGAATTTATCCTTGCCGTAAAATTCTTTTATCGCTGTAAATGCGGCACGTTTTGAGCTGTTTAACCTTATAACTCCCAGTTTAACAAGCATCCTATTCATATCTCTTAATTCCATCATATCAGCTATGATAGCTATAGCTAAGAGCTCTAAAAATTTCGCCATATCATAGTTTAGTTTGCAAATTTCTTTCATCGCGCCAACTAAATACCACGCAACTTCTGCACCGCAAATTTCGATATTTGGAAAGGAGCAGTCAGGCTGCTTTGGGTTAATGATAGCATAGGCCTCAGGCAAGATAAGCGGGGGCATATGATGATCTGTTATGATGAGATCAATGCCCTTTTCTTTACAAATTTTGGCTGCCTCGTTTGCACTTATGCCGTTATCAACGGTGATGATAAGCGATACGTTATCATCGAGTTCATCGATCATATCAGGACTTAACCCGTATCCATCCTTAAAGCGATTTGGTATGCGAACTTGATAGTTGCTAACTCCCAAATCATCAAAAAATTCTGCCAATATCACACTAGAGACGACGCCGTCTACATCATAATCCCCAACAATGACTATATGTTCTTCACGCTCTATCG
The DNA here is from genome assembly GCF_012978615.1 of Campylobacter sp. RM9328. Taxonomy (NCBI): domain Bacteria; kingdom Pseudomonadati; phylum Campylobacterota; class Epsilonproteobacteria; order Campylobacterales; family Campylobacteraceae; genus Campylobacter; species Campylobacter sp. RM9328. The sequence goes on from NZ_LIWF01000012.1 coordinate 51,085, forward strand.
CCTCTTTGATACGCGTCGCGCCTTTAAAGATATCCTTTAAGACGCTTGGAGTAGGAATTTCAGAAAGCTTCTTGTGTATGTCTTTGCTAAATCTAAGCTCTAATAAATTCCTAATCTCCTCCTTACTTAGCATGGTTTGCTATACTAGCGCGTATAAAGCCCAGTATTGTTGGGTTTGGCTTTGTTAAACGCGAAGTAAATTCAGGGTGAAACTGCACTCCTATAAACCATGGGTGGTTTTTGATCTCGATAGCCTCTATCAAGCCGTTGCTTTCACCGCTTACTATAAGCCCGGCTTTTTCAAAACTCTCTCTGTATTTTGGATTTGCCTCATAGCGATGGCGATGGCGCTCTTTTACGGTTTTTACCTTGCCGTAAATTTCACTTAACAAAGAATTTGCTTTTATGTCACATGCATAAGCGCCAAGTCTCATAGTGCCACCTAACGGGCTTTTATGTGTGCGAATTTGCTTTTGACCGCTAGCGTCTATAAAGCTGTCTATTAGATAGATGATCGGATTTTTGCATTCGGTATTAAATTCGATCGAATTTGCATCTTCGAGTTTTAAGACATTTCTTGCAAATTCTATAAGTGCAAGCTGCATGCCAAGGCAAATTCCAAGATACGGGATCTTGTTTTCACGGGCAAATTTTATCGCCTCGATCTTTCCGCTAACACCGCGTTCGCCAAAGCCGCCTGCCACCAAAACACCGTCAACATCTTTAAGCAACTCTTCGACATTCGTTGGCTCTATCTTCTCGCTATCTATCCACTTTAAATTTACTCTTGCGTCCAAATTTGCTCCTGCATGGATGATACTTTCGGTTAGACTCTTATAACTCTCTTTTAGATCAACGTATTTGCCTACAAAAGCTATAGTCGTCTCGTCAGTTGGCGCGATGATACGTTTTACCAAACTATCCCATTGCGACATATCAGGTTTTAGCTCGCCAAGCCCTAAATTTTCAGCTATAGGAGTTAGTATGTCTTGCTTTAAAAACGCAAGCGGAATTTGATAGATACTTGCGCTGTCCGAGCTTTCTATAACGCAATTTTTCTCCACGCCGCAACTTGACGCGATCTTATCTTTTAACTCACGGTTTAGAGTCATTTCGCTTCGGCATATTATCATATCGGGGCTTATGCCGATACGGCGAAGCTCGCCCACACTGTGTTGTGTAGGTTTGGTCTTTAACTCGCCGGCAACTTTTATATAAGGCACGAGCGTTAGGTGGATATTCATAGCGCGTTTTTTACCAACCTCAACACGAAGTGCACGGATAGCTTCTAAAAACGGCAAACCTTCGATATCGCCGACTGTTCCGCCGATCTCTACTATCAAAACGTCTTTACCCTCTCCTGCTTTTTTGATACGGTCTACGATCTCACCAACGATATGAGGTATAACCTGTATCGTCTTACCAAGGTAGTCCCCTCTTCGCTCTTTTTCTATAACGGCGCTATAAACGCGACCTGTCGTAAAGTTATTATCCTGACTTAGGCTTTCATCTAAAAATCTCTCATAATGTCCAAGGTCAAGGTCTGTCTCCGCACCGTCATCCGTAACAAAAACCTCACCATGTTCAAGAGGGCTCATAGTTCCCGGGTCAACGTTTATATAAGGATCTGCCTTTAGCATACTTACCTTTAAGCCGACATTCTTTAAGAGTGTGGCGATACTAGCAGCCGCGATACCTTTACCAAGTGAGCTTAAAACGCCACCTGTTATAAAAATATACTTCGTCTCTTTAACCATAAATTTTCCTTTATTTTAATATTTTAATGGCTCAATTATATCTTTTTAAATTTAAAATACACCATGTTTTAATCACAAAACACCCACAAAAGCGGTTTAAATATATAAAGAGCAAACAGGAAAATTCGAGTAAAAACGACATTGTTTCACGCAAAATGACTTGATAACTAAACCTAGTTTAAGTTTGATTGTTATAGACTTTGCGGATGAGTAAAAACTATCTAATAAATTTCTTTAAACTATACAGCGACGGCTTTAAAAACATGAAACTCGGCAAGAGGCTCTGGGCGATTATTTTAATAAAGCTTCTCATTATGTTTGGTATACTTAAGATATTTTTCTTCAGTGAAACACTCAATACCAAATTTCAATCAGACGACGAAAAAGCAAATTTTGTCATTGAAAATTTAACAAAAGAGTAAAAATTTATATTTATGTTGGATACAAAAGATGAAAATTTTTATAAATTTGGCATTAGCGCTGGTATGCGTATACATGTGCCTAGGAACCGGGAGATTAACATACAGTGGAGGATACAACGAGCTTTTAAAGCTACTTCTTAATACCTTATATCTTTATGGTAGCGTTTGGCTTTTTGTGAAATTTCGCTATATTTTTTGGCTGATATTTTTCCCTTTCGTGCTATTTTTATGCTTTTATGCACCGGTGGGACTTACAAACGGTATGGTAAATGAGGCATTTGTAATGTCGATATTTGGCACCTACTTAAGCGAGGCTAGCGAATTTTCAAGAACTCTGCCTGCAGAGTATGTTTTGCTTTCGATTTTTTCTTTATCTTTGATAATTTATCTTAGAAAAACAAACAAAACAGTTTTAACAAAAAGGCAAATTTTTATATTTTTTACACTTTTTGCCGTAGCCACAGCTACTGGAAAACTCTGGGGTATAGCAACTACTAGTTCTTTTTTTAAGTCAATTAAGTTTTTTCAAAAATCATACAACGACTTAAAACTATATCAAAACACGGTCATAAAGCCGCAATGGCAAATAAAAAGCATAGATAACAAATACCAAAACCATGTCGTTGTTATCGGTGAGAGCGCAAGACGTGACTATCATGAAATTTACGGCTATAGCGTCAAAAACAACCCGTTTTTAAGCAGTGTAAACGGCACTTTCATAGACGGCTTTAATGCAGTCGGGATAAACACCATCCCTTCACTCAATGGAACTTTAAATCACAATAGAAATTTAAATTTAAACATCGTCGATCTGGCAAATTTAAGCGGCTTTGAAACATTTTGGTTTTCTAACCAAGGCTATCTAGGATACTACGACACACTTACTACCTTGGTTGCTAAACGCGCAAAAAATGTGTATTTCATGCCAAAAGAAGGAGGCGGTAAATTTGATAGCGATTTGGTTGGTCATTTTGCTAAAATTTTTGATACTCCATCACAAAAACCGCGTGTTATATTTTTGCATTTTATAGGCTCTCATCCGATAATTTGCAACAAGCTATCTTCAAAAGAGTATCTTAAATACCCAGACGAAGCGACATTTAAGATAAACTGCTATGTCGAAAGCATAAGGCAAACGGACAACGACCTTAAGTCGGTTTATGAAATTCTGACAAGAAATTTACAAGAAAACAACGAAAGTTTTTCTATGATATATTTTAGCGATCACGGGCTAACTCACGTCAAAAAACCTGTTGAACTTTTGGCGGTAGAACATATAGCAAAAGAGCATTTACAGGTGCCTTTACTTAAAATTTCAAGCGATGATAATGGTAGAAAATTTATACAAAACGAGAGTTATCAAAGCCATTTTCCACAAAGCTTTGCAAAATGGATCGGTGTGCAAACTGAAAATTTTAACGAGATAAGTGATGTTTTTGAAGAAGTCAAACAAGATGATTTTTTAAATTCAAAAATGCTGATAAAAAATATAAGCGGTGATCCCGCAATTGATATTAGCAGCTTTAAATAGCCGTTTTTAGCAAATTTATTTAAAAAAAATGAAATTTGTATTATAATCGAGAATAATAATTTTTTTTAAAGGAAAAATATGGCTGAATTAGCTTCGGTTGATTGGTCTAGGGCACAGTTTGCATTAACGGCTCTGTATCATTTTCTATTTGTTCCGCTCACACTGGGACTTAGCTTCATTATCGCGATAATGGAGAGCATTTATGTCAAAACAGGCAACAAAGAGTGGCGTGACATAACCAAATTTTGGCTAAAACTTTTTGGCATTAACTTCGCTATCGGTGTTGCGACGGGCATCATAATGGAATTTGAATTTGGCACAAACTGGGCAAATTACAGCTGGTTTGTGGGTGATATCTTCGGAGCACCGCTTGCGATAGAAGGACTACTTGCGTTCTTTATGGAAAGCACATTCTTTGCCGTAATGTTCTTTGGTTGGGATAAAGTAAGTAAAAAATTTCACCTTATCTCTACTTGGCTTGTTGCGATCGGCTCAAATTTAAGCGCACTTTGGATACTTGTCGCAAACGGCTGGATGCAATACCCTATCGGCATGAAATTTAATCCAGATACCGCAAGGATGGAGATGGAAAATTTCTTCGAAGTAGCACTTAGCCCGGTCGGTATCATTAAATTTTTACATACGGTTACTAGCGGATATGTCATCTCTGCACTTTTTGTTATAGGAATTTCGGCATGGTTTATCCTAAAAGGTCGTCATCTTGTTATGGCAAAAAAGAGCATGATAGTAGCTACTAGTTTTGGACTTATCACGTCTTTGTTTTTACTATTTAGCGGTGACGAGAGCGGATACCAAGCTGCAAAAGCTCAACCCATGAAACTAGCTGCAATGGAAGGTCTTTATAAGGGAGATACTAGACAAGGTCTAGTCGCTATGGGAATTTTGGATCCAAGTAAAAAACCCGGTGATGACAAAGACCCGTTCTTAATAGACCTTGAAGTACCTTACATGCTATCTTTGCTTGGCACAAGAAGCATAGAGGGCTTTATACCGGGGATCGACGACTTGGTTTACGGAAATGAAACACATGGCGTAGAAAGTGTCGCAAGCAAGATGGAAAAAGGCAAAATCGCAGCCGACGCACTTAAAATTTATAAAGAAGCTAAGAAGTCAGGCGATACGCAAACAGCCCAAGATGCTGCAAAAATTTTAGATGAAAATATGAAATTTTTAGGCTACAACTACCTTGATAAACCAGAAGATGCCATTCCTCCTGTAGCAACTACATTTTACAGCTTTCACCTTATGGTTACACTTGGGGGTTACTTTATAGCGCTATTTTTGGTTGTTACCTACCTTTGCATGGCAAACGAGATCGAAAACTTTCCAAAACTCCTTTGGCTTTGTGTGCTTAGCATACCGCTTGGATACATTGCGGCTGAGGCAGGATGGATAGTGGCAGAAGTCGGTCGCCAACCTTGGGCGATACAAGACCTCATGACCGTAGGTGTCGGCGCTACAAATTTAGCCGATACAAACGTGAAAATTTCTTTCACGCTATTTGCCGTGCTTTTTACGACGCTACTTATAGCTGAGATAAAAATCATGTCAAAACAGATAAAGATAGGATTTGAAAGTCATGTTTAGTTTAGAAATTCTTCAATTTTACTGGTGGTTTATAGTTAGTTTGCTTGGCGGGCTGCTTGTGTTTATGATGTTTGTTCAAGGCGGACAAACACTTATCTTTTCACTCGCTAAAAACGAACTTCAAAAAGATATGATCATAAATTCTATCGGTCGCAAATGGGAGCTTACCTTTACCACGCTTGTTATGTTTGGCGGCGCTTGTTTTGCGGCATTTCCACTCTTTTATGCAACAAGCTTTGGTGGTGCGTATTGGGTTTGGCTTGCGATCTTGTTTTGTTTTATACTTCAAGCTGTAAGCTACGAATACCGCAAAAAACCTGATAATTTTCTAGGTGTAAAAACTTATGAAATTTTTCTTTATATAAATGGCTCGCTTGGCGTTATCTTGATAGGAATGGCAGTTAGTACATTTTTTTCAGGAAGCGACTTTATGCTAAATGAAAGAAATTTCGTTGATTGGCAAACACCTTGGCGCGGACTTGAAGCTTTAGCCAACCCGATGCTATACCTGCTTGGTCTTGCGATGTTTTTCCTGTCTCGTATAGGCGGTGCTTTATATCTTATAAATAACATAGACGACGAGGAGTTAAGGGCAAACGCAAGAAAAGCGGTGCTTAAAAATACCATTTTGTTTTTACCGTTTTTCTTGGCATTTTTGTTTTGGATACTTACAAAAGACGGATTTGAATACGATGCAAACGGCGTGGTTACGCTAAGCAAATACAAATACTCTCTAAATTTAGTAAAAATGCCTATGATCGCACTTGCGATGACTGTTGGTGTCGTAACCGTTCTTTATAGTATTTTTAAAGGTGCTTTTACAAAGAGTATACACGCGATCTTTCCTTATGGACTAGGTGTAGTCTTGGTTGTTACTTCATTGTTCTTGATCACAGGACTAAACAATACCGCATTTTATCCGTCGTTTAGCCATCTACAAAGCTCACTCACGATCAAAAATGCAAGCTCCAGCCACTATACGTTAAATGTAATGGCCTATGTGAGTCTGCTTGTACCGGTAGTACTGGGCTATATTTTCGTCGTCTGGCGTGCAATTGATAGCCGCAAAATCACGACTGATGAGATCGCAAACGACCATCACGCATATTAAGGAGAGATGATGACATCAGCTATATTTTTCTTTTCGCTTTGGATAGTCGCGCTATTTGCGAGCTATAAATTTGTCCTTCTAAACATAAAACAAGTCGAAAAATATCCCGAGAGATATTTTGACAATCTAAAAGACACAGATCAGAGCCACTAAAATTTTGCCAAGCGCTAGCTGCGCTTGGCTCCAGTTTCCTCTAATTTTCCCCCAAATTTCAAATTTCCACACTAGTCCTTAAAATTTAATTTTTGTGATAGCTTTGCGTGTAAGGCCGCTGATATAATTTCGCTAAATATTCCAAAAGGAGATAAGATGTTCTACTTTTGGTTTTGCTTGTAACTCCTGTGACCAAAGTAAAACAAGCAGGACCAAACGTAAGCAGATTTTCTCTTGCTTCAAAAAAGCAAGCATAAATAAACTCAAAATTTTAACATTGCTGTCATATATAAAACACGAATTTACTCCACCGCTAAAACATACCCGCTTTCAAAGTGATTTTTGATATTTATGCCTAGCTCTTTTTTTAGGCGACTTACGGCGTTTTGTATCGCGCTTTTGTTGATAGGTTCGTTTTCGTATACGAATTCTTCTATCATATCGTAAGTTACGAGCTTGTTTAGATTATAAGCGAAAAGCCAGAAAAATTTATTTTGCAAAAACGTGAGATAGACCTCCTGTCCGTCTTTGTAAATTTTCTCCTTAGCTAAATTTATAGCTACTTTATCGCTTATTTTGACGAGTTTTTCATCGGCTTTGCAAGTAAGAGTTATGAGCATAGAGCGCAGATCTTGGATATTTATAGGTTTAGTTAGAAATAACGCGGCTCCGGCTTCCACGCTTTTAAGCAGATTATTATCCGTATCATACGAAGTAAAGACTATAAATTTTTGATGCGGCTTGACGGCCAAAATTTTTTTTATCATATCAAAGCCGTTAAGCATAGGCATATGAATATCGGTAAGTATGATATCTACGTTAAATTTATTAAATTTCTCAAGCCCCTCAAGTCCGTCCGCAGCCTCAAATACGTCCTTGCAGTAAGGCTTTAGTCCGCTAAGTAGCATTTGACGAGCCATATCGTCGTCTTCTACGATCAAAATCGATAAATTTTTTAGTAATTTAAGAGACTCTTCGGTCATATTTTAACCTTTCAAATTCATTTCAAAACTAAGCTCAAACACGGTCGGCATCGCTTTATTTAATAGCGTTAAATCGCCCCCAATCTTCTCGTTAGCTAATTTTTTAGCAAAATACAGCCCTATTCCACTTCCGTGTTTTTTAGTAGTTCTAGGCTCGGCAAAGATCGCTTTTGCCAGCTCATCGCTTACTCCGCCGCCAAATTCGCTCACGTCGATATAGCACCTCTCGTCGTCAAATTTTACGTCTATAGAGATTCGGCGACTAGCGACGTCGTCTTTAAATTTATCCGTTAGAGCGTCTTTTGCATTATGAAGCAGGATAAGTAAAATTTGCTGAATGATGTTTTCTATCTGCGTTACCTTTTTATCCTCGAATTCGTTTAAATTTACGCTTACGTTGGCGCGACTTAGCTCTGTATGCATTAGGGTTAGTAGATTTTTAATGCTTTGCTTGACGCTAAATTCGCTCAAGCTTTCATTCGTATTGTAAAAATTTCTAAAAATCTTTATCGTATCGTTTAGAAGCATGACCGACTTTTCACCGCTTACAAGCATATCTTTTAGCGTCTTTTTATCTAGTTTATCTTCGTATTCAAGCATAAGCAGCGTAGAAATCATCAAATTTAACGAATTAACGGGCTGAATAAACTGATGATTTATGCCGCTTATTAGCTCGCCTGCTTCGCTCATTTTTGCTTTATGCGCAAGTATTATCTCATACTCTTTTTTGCGTTTATTTATCTTGGCATACATAAGATTATGAAGCAAATTCGCGATTAACGCCAGCGCGATAAATCCAAAAAGTAGCGCGACGCTATTTTTACCGATATCGCCTATCAGTTTACTAGTCTCTTTGGAGTTATCGGAGCCCGCGCCCACAAACCAATTTAGGTATTTAATCTCTGAAATCGCAATGAAATTAGAGCCTAAATTTAGAGTCTTCTTATCAATATTGGTTAAAAATAGCTCCTTAAAACTCTCCTCGATATCTTTTTTTAGCTTTTGATCGCTCATAGGGGTTAAAATTTCGCCGCTATGAGTAACGATGAACGAGTAAGAATCGGGCGGAAGTTTAAAATTTTTAATCTTTTCAAATATGCTTTCTACTTTAACCACTCCGCATAAAACCGCGGCGAATTCTCCGTCCATATAATTAGGTACGCAAAAATTTAAGGTGCCTTGATTTAAGGATCGATGTTTATGCATAAAATTTACCGTAGGGCCTTGGACGTTTTTTGTTTCGACATACCATATAAGACCAGATCTTGGCGCTATATTATCGTTTGGCGGTATCTTTTCGCCGTTTACCCATATATCACCTTTTTCGGTTAAAAGCTGAACGACGTCGAATTCGGGAGAATTTTCATAAAAGTTTTTAAGAAAGCTTGCTGTCTGAGAGTCGCTTTTTAATATATTTGAATGCTCTATAAAATTAGAAGCTCTATTAACGGCGTTTATCCTCTCGTCGAACCAAAACCCAAAGGTATCTAAGATATTCTCGCTAATAGTTATCTTGTTTTTATTAGATAGCTCTATTAATCTATCTTTAGCGCTTTCGTAAGTATTTACTCCTAGTAATACGACAAAGACGCTTGCGATAATTATCACCATATAAATGTTTATATTGCTAAAATATCTTTGCTTCATAACGCTCCTAAATTCGCCCTTTTAAAAGCGACATTATAGTATAAAAACGCTCGGAATATAAATTTTAATAATTAAGCTAATTTTAATTTTAGTGTTAGTTTTATGATAACTAACGAGGTTATAATTTCATAAATCCAAATTCAAAGGAGTCTATTATGAAAAAGTTAGGTTTATTCTCAAAGGCTGTTAAGCTCTTAGCTTGTGCGGCAATATTTGGTGCTATTAGCGCAAGCGCTTTTAGCGAGGGGGCGGATTACGTTAAATTAGAGCAACCTATTCCAAATGCGGATAAGACTTTTATTAAAGTATTTAGCTACGATTGTCCGTTCTGCTACAAATACGATAAAAGCGTAACTCCTAAAGTCGTGGAGCAACTAGGGGACGCGGCTAAATTTAGACCGTTTCACTTAAAAACTAAAGGTAAATACGGGACTTTGGCTAGCGAACTATTTGCCGTTTTGGTAGTAAAAGACGAGGCTAACGGAGTAAAGAACTCGTTTTCCGACGACTCTTTGTTTAAAAAAGCTAAGATGGCTTACTATAAAGCTTACCATGATAAAAAAGAGAGATGGAGCGACGGCAAGGATCCTGAAGCGTTCTTAAAAGTAGGACTTGATGCGACCGGACTAAGCAAGGCTGATTTTGAGGCTGCGTTAAAAGACGAAAAGGTGCAAAATTTACTAAAAGAGTGGAATGCAAGCTACGACGTGGCTAAAATTCAAGGCGTTCCGGCATTCGTAGTAAACGGTAAATATCTAATCTATACTGCAAAGATCACTTCGATAGACGGCATGGAGCAATTAGTAAAAGAGCTTTTAGCTAAATAAAGCCGGTTAGGATAAAAAATGAAGCTTATAGATAAATTAGCCGCTTGGCAAGATACGCGCTTTCCGTGGCTGCTTATGGCGTTTGCCGGCGCGTTTTTAGTAGTGCTGGCTCACTCGTTCTTTCAAGTCTATGTATATATGCCTCCTTGCGAGCAGTGCGTATATATAAGGTTTGCGTTTTTGTGCATGACGGCGGGCGGATTATTAGTAGCTATAAGTCCTAAAAACGTAGCTTTAAAAGTTATAGGCTACATACTTAGCTTTTGGGGCGCGATTCAAGGCATAATGTATAGCGTTAAGCTGGCTAAGATTCACGAAGCTGTGCATGGAGACGATCCTTTCGGAGTGCAAGGCTGCTCGACGGAACCTCATTATCCGTTTGGATTACCGCTTGAAAAGTGGGCTCCGGATTGGTTTATGCCTACCGGAGATTGCGGATACGATAATCCTATGGTTCCAGACGGCGTTACGTTAAGCTCTATGCAGCAATTTTTCGTAGATTTATATGCCGAGGGTTGGTATCTGATTCCTTCAAAGCATTTTATGTCTATGGCGGATTGCACGCTTATAGGGTTTGGCTTAACCTTTATCATACTACTTGGTATGGTCGCTAGTTGGTTAGTTGTTAAATTTAAAAAATAGAATTCATTTCAATAAAGGAGATATTATGAAAAAGGTACTTTCGTCGGCTCTTGTCGCAGGCTTATTAATCGGCGGTCTAAGCACTTGCGCTTTTGCCAAAGGCTCTAGCGGTCCTGTTAGCTACAAAGCGGTAGGAAATTTAGGTGCGGTAATGGTAAATCCATATAAAACTTCTCCATTAACAGCTGTTATTTCAAACGGCGGATATAGCGTAACGGATGCAAAAGTAACCGTTAAAGCTAAAGGCGAAAAAGGCGTAAATATTAGTTATGCGGTATCAAACGCCGATGTTCTTACTCACGGCGGTATTCCGGTTTGGGGACTATATCCAGACTTTCAAAATACGGTAGAAGTAAGCTATAAAAGAAACGGCAAAGAGATGAGCGAAAGCTATAAAATTTACGCTCCTGCCGTATTTATGAATAGCTCTGGAACCGGTCAGCCTACAGCCGTACCAAAAGCCGAAGTTATAAAAATGGACGCCAAATTTAAGGATAGAATTTATCTGTTAAATCACATCATCAGAGCAAGTATTCCAAATTCCGGTCAAGTAATCTGGAATATGCCAAACGGCGGTGCTATGGAATGGGATAATGAGCCATTTAACTGGGCGATAGATTCTAACGGGGATATAAGATGGTTTATGAAAGCTGATGAGATAAGAGATCCGGATAATATCTACCGCAAAGGCAATATGATGGGCTTTCAGCAAACAAAAGATGGACACATTATATTTGGAATGGGTCAAAGATATATAAAAATGGATATGATGGGTCGTATTATATTTGATAGACGTTTGCCACACGGATATATAGACTTTTCTCACCATATCGAAGAGACTCCAAAAGGCTATCTAATGAGAGTTGCAAGTGCGGATTATAAGAGAAAAGATGGTAAAAATGTCCGCTCTGTTCGTGATGTAATGATCGAGGTAGATGAAGATGGCAAAATCGTAGATGAGTGGAAGCTGATGGAAATTCTTGATCCTTATAGAGACGTGGTGCTAAAAGCTATGGATCAAGGTGCGGTATGCTTAAACGTAGATGCTTCAAAAGCAGGAACTACGGCAAGCCTTGAAGAGCTAGAGGATGATAAGGCGCCTTGGGGCGACGTAGTAGGCGTAGGCGCGGGTAGAAACTGGGCTCACGTAAATAGCGTAAATTACGATGCTAACGATGATAGTATTATTTTATCTATTAGACATCAAAATGCAGTTGTAAAAATTGGACGTGATAAAAAAGTAAAATGGATATTAGCTGCTCGTGCTGGTTGGAACAAAGAGCTAGCCTCTAAACTTTTAACTCCAGTCGATAAAAACGGTAAAAAGCTAGAGTGTGATGATAATGGTAGATGCGAAAATACAGATTTTGACTATTCTTGGACTTCGCATACAGCATATAAAATTCCTGAAAAAAGCGGTAAAAGCAAGTTAGCGCTTAGTGTATTTGATAACGGCGATGCAAGATATAATGAGCAACCGGCAATTCCAAGTATGAAATATAGCCGTGCTGTTGAGTATATTATAGATGAGAAAAATATGACTGTTCAGCAAGTGTGGGAGTATGGTAAAGATCGTGGCTTTGATTGGTATAGCCCTATAACTTCGGTTGTAGAGTATCAACCTGAGCGTGACTCTATGTTTATTTACTCTGCAACTGCTGGTCTAGGCAAACAGCTAAACAAAATGGGACCTCAAGAGCCTATTTTAAATGAGATTGCTTATGGTACACAAGATGTTAAGGTTGAGATTAAATTTAGTGGAATGGGTGGTACAGTAGGTTATCGCTCAATACCACTTGATCTAAATAAAGCCTTTAATAATAAAGGCAAATAAAACTACCAGCTTAGAGGTAGCCCTCTAAGCTGATTTTGTTCTACGTCTCACAACTTGCATTGCATTGCTTCTTAAAAGTATCTATAAAATAGAAAAAACAAGCGGCTACAAAAAATAATTTATTTTTTGAAAATTCCTCTAAAATTTTTTGATTAGGATCGGTGCGTTTTAATAATATTCGTTTTAAAATTATTAATGAGATTAGAACATTATAAATATATTTAATACAGCCACAGGAGCAAATAACGCTACAGAAATTAATTTAATCAAGTTTTTACAGTTTTAGTATTATATTGGTAGTTATAGAATAAATCTAAAAGGGGAATTTATGAAAAAAATACTTTCATCAGTGATGGCGGCAAGCTTTATTGTTACTTCGGCCTTTGCCATCGGAGGCGCTAGCGGCGCACACATCGACTATCCAGTCGTAGGCAAACTCGGCGAAGTAGTTGTAAATCCTTACGATACAGCTCCTCTTACGGCTGTTATCAAAAACGGCGGCTATACCATCAAAGACGCAAAAGTAACAGTTGTCCCAAAACCGGGTGGACAAGTGATAAGCTATAAAGTAGCCGACAAACATCTACGCACACACGGGGGAATTCCTGTATTTGGCATGTATCCGGACTACCAAAATACTATCGAAGTCGAATACACAAAAATTTATAAAGGTGCCGAAGAGAAGATAAAAGAAACGTATAAAATTTACGCTCCTGCCATATATCTTGAAAGCACAGGCATGCCAAATCAAAAAGGAGCACTTTTTGATAAGATCGAGGTCGTAAAACCTGCTTCTAAAAAATTTGAAAACAGACTTTACTACGTAAATAACTTTGTTAATAAAACAGGAAAAGGCACAAAAGTCGTATGGAACAACCCAGCAGGCGGCGCGATAGAGTGGAACTATAGCCCAAACAACTTTATTCTTGATACAAAAGGTGAGGTCAGATGGTATCTTGAGCCAAGTAAAATTTACGACCTAAAACAACCTTTTAACGCAGGCGTTATGATGGGCTTTAAACAAAATCCAGATGGAGCTATGACTTGGGGATACGGCCAACATTACGCCAAATACGATATCTTAGGGCGTGAAATTTTTAACCGCGAACTACCTGCTGGATACAACGACTTCTCTCACTCTATGGACGTCATGGATAACGGACACTATCTACTACGCGTTGCAAACGCAAACTACAAAAGGGCCGACGGTAGAAATGTCCGCACTGTTAGAGATGTGATAGTTGAGGTCGATCGCGACGGTAACGTAGTGGATGACTGGAGATTATATGAAATTTTAGATCCTTACAGAGATACTGTCCTAAAAGTGCTTGACCAAGGTGCAGTTTGTCTAAACATTGATGCTTCAAAAGCCGGTCATACAGCCTCAACAGATGAGCTAATGTCTATGGATAAAGAGGAAAAATGGGGTGACATCGTAGGATCAGGTCCGGGACGCAACTGGGCTCACGTAAACAGCGTAGATCATGATCCAACAGACGATAGCATCATAATAAGCTCACGCCACCAAAATGCCGTTATTAAAATCGGACGTGATAAAAAAGTCAAATGGATAATGGGCGGACACAAAGGCTGGAAAGAGCAATTTAAATCAGCCTTGCTTCAACCGGTAGATAAAAACGGCAACAAAATAGTCTGCGAAGACGACTACACAAAATGCCCGGGATATGAAAGCGACAAGGGTGGATTTGACTGGCAATACACACAGCACACAGCATTTAGAATAGACAGCAAGTCTAAAAAAGGTGTTGTTTACCTAACAGTATTTGACAACGGCGATAGTCGTGGCTTTGAGCAACCTGCGATCGCCGGCATGAAATACAGCAGGGCGGTGGTATTTAAAATAGACGAAAAAGCCAAAACAGTAGAGCAAGTATGGGAATACGGCAAAGAGCGAGGCTCAGAGTGGTATAGCTCGGTTACCAGCCTAACCCAGTATCAAGATGATCTTGATAGCGTATTTGCCTACTCTGCTGTTGCCGGTATGCAGTTTGATATAGCAACAGGTCGTCCGGTAGGTCAACCAAGCCCACATATCAACGAATTTGAATGGGGTGCAAAAGAGCCCTCTATTGAGATTAAGATGACAAACGCGATGGGATATCAAGCGTTTCCATTTAGCGTAGAAAAGGCATTTACAAAGTAATGCTTTTAGAATTTAAGCCTCAAAAATGAGGCTTAAATTTCATACAAATCCGCTTTAATGATTAAATAAAATATCCTCAAAAATAGTTGCGAGTTTAAAATGAATGGAATAATAGAATAAATTTTGGTGGAGTTAAGCGGGATCGAACCGCCGACCTCTTGAATGCCATTCAAGCGCTCTCCCAGCTGAGCTATAACCCCAAAATGTTTCGGTATTTTACACAAAACATTCTTACAAAATTTTGAAATTTTACAAAATTAAAGCAAAATCAAATAAATTTTTAAGCAAAGATTGGTTAAAATTGCTCCTTTTAAAACGCGGGAATAGCTCAGGGGTAGAGCATAACCTTGCCAAGGTTAGGGTCGCGAGTTCGAATCTCGTTTCCCGCTCCATTTTTTATTTGTTGCCCAGGTGGTGGAATGGTAGACACAAGGGACTTAAAATCCCTCGGATTTTTTTCCGTGCCGGTTCAAGTCCGGCTCTGGGCACCACTTTTGTTAGAGTTTTTGTATGGCGACATGGCCAAGTGGTAAGGCAGAAGCCTGCAAAGCTTTTACCCCCGGTTCGAATCCGGGTGTCGCCTCCAAGACTAAGGGATGTTCATGAGAATTTTATCTTTTGTTTTTGTTATTTTTGTATTTTTTACTGGTTGTTCAAATACATGGAGTGGCATAAAGGCTGATAGCTCAAACGCGGCTGAATGGACAAAAGAGAAGATAAATGATGGCGCTACTTATGTCAAGGAAAAAACAGAATAATTTATATCAAATTTTAAGCTAATTTTGATATAATCACAACTTATTTTTCGGGAGATGGCTGAGCGGTCGAAAGCGGCGGTCTTGAAAACCGTTGAGGTGTGAAAGCCTCCTGGGGTTCGAATCCCTATCTCCCGGCCACTTATTATTAAAAAATCCTCTTCAAATATCGTTTGTATCAGCATTAAGTCAACTTTCCATTTATATCAAATTTTGCTATTTTTGATGCAAATTTGCATATGCGGAATAGAAATAGCCCATTTGTTGAATAAATTGCATCTCTATACCATACGTTTTTTCGTGCTGATTTTAGGAGTTTGCCATGGCTTCTAAGATGATAATGAAAATAAAAGACAGATCGAGCTATTATTATTTTGATCAAGCTCTTAAAGATGGAAAACGGGTAACTATCAAGCACTCTCTTTTTACAGATGATGTTTATGAGGCTAAAGCTATCGCTATAAAAGTAAAATCAACAGTAGATAAAATTTCAACAACTCAAATGAGTGGTTACCAAGAGTCATACACTAGTTTTGAAAAATATATCAAATCCATTAAAAACAGCGCAGATATTGTCAAAGGCTATATAGACTATAAAGAGTATAGAGAGATATTTAAGCGAGTAGTGTCTGACTTCTATCGACCTATCTCTTTAAATAACGAGAAAAAAACCACTCAAGAGATCAAGATCGAACCAAGCATAAGTCCAAAAGATATCGCTAAGAAATTTATAAAAACAGAGTGTGTCAAACAAAAAAGCACTGAAAACACCAAAAACAAATACTTGCTAGCCGCTAGAGAGTTTGATAAATTCTCAAAGAATAAAAATCTATCCAAGATAAACTATGGTGATGCTGAGGACTATAGCAACTATCTTGTGGAGGCTAAAAATTTGCATATAAAGACTGCAAGATTCTATACAAATTTCATGATTTATCACAAGATAGTTATGCGCTTTCTGGGTATACTAATCCAAAAATTGTGGCTATTCATTGTTGGGTGAGGATGCTTTTTGTCTGATAAATCTGACAAAATATCTCACTAGTGGTGACCACTAAGACCCCACAAAGTACAACCCGTTAGCTTAAATTTATTCAAGTCTTATTTATATGTAAACCAATTATGCGATAGCTACTGACCCTGTATCTCCATAAAACACACAATAGTTCTTTGCCTTCATCTCTAGAATTAGTAGTCTGGTTTACTATATTGAAATTTTAATTTATAGCAGCTGCAACAATTAGTCGACAAATAGTTTAATTAATCCCATCTTGTGCATACTACATGATTTTTAAAAACTATACAATCATATTTTTGTATAAAAAGAATTTCGGAAACAAAAC
>NZ_LIWF01000013.1:0-61010 GCF_012978615.1 Campylobacter sp. RM9328
CTCATTAAAAAGCCAAGCTAACTCATTAGGTCAAGCTATATCTAATGGTAATGACGCAATAGGTATAGTTCAAACAGCTGATAAAGCTATGGATGAACAGATTAAAATACTTGATACTATTAAAACCAAAGCTATCCAAGCAGCTCAAGATGGTCAAAATAGTGATTCTAGAAGAGCTCTTCAAAATGATATCTCAAGACTTCTTGAAGAGCTAGATATGATAGCTACTACTACAAGCTTTAATGGCCAACAACTCTTAAATGGAAATTTTTCAAATAAAAACTTCCAAATAGGTGCTTATAGCAATGAAACAGCCAAAGTAAGCATAGGTGCTACAAACTCAAATACAATTGGGCATACTAGGTTTGAGACAATCTGTAATGTTGTACATTCTAATTATTCTGCTATTAGTGGATTTACTATAAAACTCAGTGGTATAGATGGCTATCCTAGCGGTTATGAATTTCAAAAAATAGCTTCTGGAACAATGCAAACAGATGGATTTAAAGCAATCGCTGAAATGATTAATGGCGTAAGCGATAAAACTGGCATTAAAGCAAATGTAAATAACACTCAAATTTTTAGCGATGCAATTTCTACTGGAACAATCCAAAATTTAACTATCAATGGCGTAACTATAGGTAATGTAACTGTAAAAGCAAATGATAGCGATAATACCTTAATCGCAGCAATCAACGCTAAAAAAGATGAAACCGGTGTAGAGGCTAGCTTGAATAATGGCAAATTAGTCCTAGCCGCTAAAGATGGTAGAGCTATTAGAGTTGGGGCTTTCTCTGATACTGCTAAATATATGGGTGGCGATACAACAGGGGCATCTAATGGTAGCGATGGTGGCGGTGCGATATTTTTAGGTCAATTAACCTTTGTTCGCCAAGATGCTAGAGATATTAAAATAGGTATTAATGGATTGTCTGTAGTATCTAATTTTACAAATATGGGTGCTACAATTAGTCAGGCAAGTATAGCTTCTACTTCATATAATCAAGCTAGTGTAAATTTAAAATATATGAACTCGGGTACGGTAAGCGCAACCTTAGCTAAAGCAATGGGTTACTTTGATGGTGGTGCTTCAACAGCTGGAATTGGCTGGGGCGACCAAGCCGGTGGGGTAAATACTTACGGCGGAGCTCAAGCTATGGTAGATGTAGCAGAATCAGCTAGAAAAACATTAGATAAATTAAGAGCAGATCTAGGCTCAGTCCAAAATCAATTAGTAGCAACTATCAATAACATCACAGTTACCCAAGTCAATGTCAAATCAGCTGAAAGTCAGATAAGGGATGTGGATTTTGCTAGTGAGAGTGCAAATTTCTCTAAATTCAATATCCTAGCTCAAAGTGGTAGCTACGCCATGAGCCAAGCCAACGCTGTCCAACAAAATATTTTAAGATTGTTACAATAATTTAATCTGTCTTCGCACAGGTTTAAATTATTTTTATTTCTTTACTTCGCAGACTAGCAAAGCTAGTCTTTGCGATAAAATTTTCGCAATAGCAAAACAACCTTAAATGGTTGTTTTGTGGCGAAAATTTGGAATGTAACTCATTCGCCCTTGACTCACCTAAAGCCCCACTTCGTGGGGTACCCCAGTTATCCACCCCAAATCTTTTTTAGCAAGTTTAAAATTTTATTAAAAGCTCAAAAGAGTTTTTAATAAAATTAGTTAAATCTGTGCGAAGCACAGCAATGGGGTACCCCGCTTGCGGGGCTTTAGGGGTTTTGAAAGGGCGTAGCCCTTCATCGCAAAGGTCGGCTTTGCTGACCTGCGAAGTTAGAAATAGAAGGCTTTTACAGGGGGTTAGGGGTTGTTAAGGGGGAAGGGGTAGCGTCTGCCAAAAAAGCGCTCCCCTTCCCACTTAAAAAATAAAATAAACTTATAATAATAAATTTATATAATATTCTAAATCTACAAAAAAGAAAAATAAATTCAAAATTTAAATTTGCTAAAACTAAAAATTTTAGTAAAAATTTGAAGTCTTAAATGAGCTTTCCCAGTTATCCGCCCCAAATCTTTTTTAGTAAATTTAAAATTTTATTAAAACTCTTTAAGATTTATTAAAAATGATTTTGCGGAAGGTATAGACTTAAATCATATTTGTAAATTTGCTATTTTTTATCTTTTTTTAGCTAGAATAAAGTTTTAATTTATCCAAAAAGGGCGATGATGATTCGTATAGGTTTGCATGGGGCAAGTGGCAAGATGGGAAGCGAGATAATCGCAAATTTAAAAGGGCTTAATAACGCTAAATTATCAGTAGCATACACTATAGAGCCTATGAGCGTGGATGATGGTGTGATAGTTACTGATAAATATGATGTTTTGTTTGATAATAGCGATGTGGTGATTGATTTTAGTATCGCAAAGGCATCTATAAATTTGATTAATTACGCTAGGACAAATCCAAAGCCACTAGTTATAGGCACAACTGGGCTAGGCGATGAAGGAGGCGAACTAATCAAACTAGCAAGTGCTACTATGCCGATACTTCAAGCTACAAATATGAGTCTAGGTGTAGCGGTGCTAAATCGCTTAACTGAGATAGCTAGTAGGGTGCTAAGTGAATTTGATATTGAGATTATTGAGATGCATCATCGCAATAAAATTGACGCACCAAGTGGCACTGCTTTGACTCTTGGGGAGCATGCTGCTAGGGGTAGGAATTTGAATTTATCAAATGTTAGGATTAGTGGTCGTGATGGGATGATGGGTCCCAGAAGTAAAAATGAAATAGCCGTAATGTCGCTTCGTGGTGGTGATATCGTGGGTAGGCATACGGTTGGATTTTATAACGATGGTGAGTATATA
This sequence comes from Campylobacter sp. RM9328, assembly GCF_012978615.1. Taxonomy (NCBI): domain Bacteria; kingdom Pseudomonadati; phylum Campylobacterota; class Epsilonproteobacteria; order Campylobacterales; family Campylobacteraceae; genus Campylobacter; species Campylobacter sp. RM9328. Next base: position 2,828 of record NZ_LIWF01000013.1, read on the forward strand.
GAGCTCAATCACACAGCTACAAGTAGGGCTACATTTGCTAAAGGTGCGATAAAAGCAGGAATTTGGCTAGCTAATAAAGAGCCAAAATTATATACAATATATGATGCTTTAGGGATATAAAATGTGTGCGATAGTAGGGGTAATAAATTCAAAAGATGCGGCTAAAACGGCGTATTATGGGCTATTTTCTATGCAGCATAGAGGGCAAGAGGCAAGCGGGATTAGCTCTAGTTATAATCATCAGATTAAAACTATTAAAAATAGAGGCTTAGTAACTGAGGTTTTTAATAGCGCTAGCTTTGAGATATTACAAGGGCAGATGGCTATAGGGCATAATAGATATTCAACCGCTGGAAGCGATAGTGTGCTAGATGCTCAGCCAGTGAGTGCGAAATACTCTTTGGGTGAGATTAGTATCGTTCATAATGGAAATTTGATTAATAAATATGAAGTTAGGGAGCGATTAATCGAAGATGGTGCGATATTTCAATCCAATATGGATACAGAAAATATCTTACATTTAATAGCTAAAAGCAAAAAAGAGAATTTACAAGATCGCATTATAGAGGCTTTGGGGCAGATCGTTGGGGCGTATTGTTTGTTGATTTTGAGTCGCTCTAAGATGTTTGTGGTGCGTGATCCATACGGCGTTAGGCCTCTTAGCATAGGTAGATTAAAAGATGGTGGATATATCGTAGCTAGTGAGAGCTGTGCTTTTGATCTGGTGGGGGCTACATTTGTGCGTGATGTAGCGCCTGGCGAGATGATTATATTTGAAGAGGGCAAAAGCTTATTTAAAAGTATAGATCTATTTGAGACTAAAGACCCTAGAATTTGTGCTTTTGAGTATATATATTTTGCTAGACCTGATAGTGTGATAGATGGTAAAAATGTATATGAGATTAGAAAAAAGCTTGGTGAAATTCTAGCTGATAAATCCACTTGTAAGGCTGATTTTGTCGTGCCGGTGCCGGACTCTGGTGTGCCTGCGGCTTTGGGGTATGCTGCTAGGAGTAAAATCCCATTTGAGATGGCGATTGTGAGAAATCACTATGTGGGTAGGACTTTTATAGAGCCAACCCAAGAGATGAGAAACCTTAAGGTTAAATTAAAATTAAATCCTATGAGTAGTGTCTTAAAAGGCAAAAGCATTGTAGTAATCGATGATAGCATAGTGCGAGGGACAACTAGCAAGAAGATTGTAGAGCTGCTTCGCAATGCTGGTGCCAGGGAAATTCATATGAAAATTGCCGCTCCTGAGATCAAACATCCTTGTAGATATGGTATCGATACGCCAAGTTATGAAGAGTTAATCAGCGCTAGGATGGATGCTAGAGAGGTGTGTAAATTTATTGGTGCGGATAGCTTGGAGTTTTTAAGTATTGATGAGCTAACTACAGGGCTAGGAAGTGAGCGTAAATATTCGCTTGTTAGCTTTGATGGGGATTATTTTATAAGTTAAATTTGGCTTGTGGCTTTATTTAAGCCACTTTTTGTTTGATTGAATTTAAATTTTGTCTAAATGGCTTTGTAATTTGATATAATTGTGATATTGATTAAATTTTAATTTAAGGAGTGTTTAATGAAGGGGAAAATTTTAGGTGCCGGTGCCATTAGCGGCGAAGATGGCAATAGATATTATTATGATGAAGATGCCATAAAAAATCTTAATGAAAATAGTAAGATAGAGGGTTTGGAGGTTGATTTTGATATAAAAGATGGAAAAGCTGTTGAAATTTATATTATTAGCAAAAGCTTTTCGCCAAATTTCGGCTCTATTGGTGGTAGCTTACAAAATACAAATTTACCAAAGATAGATTCTAAATATGCCTTTTTGGATCTAAATGAAGCAAAAAACAATATTTTGGCTATTAATATCCATCCTGTAAAGATTTTTATCATTATTGCTATTTTGATAAATGCTATTAATTCTTATGCGGCTTATCCGGAATTTAGCGGGTTTTTTTACTATTTCTTTACTGTTTTATCTGTTGTTTTGATGGGTTGGGTGAGCTTTTGTTTGTCTAAACTTGCTAACTCTTTAGCACTTATAAAATATTATGCCTATATGCTTATATCGTGTGTCATGGTCTTTATCTGTACTAAAGCATTTGTAGAAAATTTAATTCCTACTTTTTATAATAATGGTTTTCCATATTTTAGCCTTATATTTGGTTTAATTTTTTTAGTTGTTTGTATTTATATGCTTTTTAAATGGTATAAAACCTTAGCTTATGTAACAAATGAAAAATACTTTATATATAGCTTGTATCTTGGGATTTTAGCAGTAATTACTGGAATTATTGAGCTTATTATTGTTATAAATATTATGGTTAGTAATGTTAGAAGATTTCCTGTTAGCGGTGGCACATTTATGGGCGATATCTCAATGATTTTATCTATTTTATCCTTTGTGATATTTATAGTAGCAACACTGAAATTTAGAGATATCAAGCAAGATAATCAAGCAAAATAGTCAAGATTTAGATCCATTATATAATGGATCTAAATATAACCTTATCCACCACCTACGAATTCTACAATTTCAATTTTCATACCATCTTTTATGATAAACTCACCCCATTTGACTTTTGGGATGATTTGCATATCTATTTCAGCGGCGACTCTGGCACCATCATAGCCTTGTGATTTTATTAGCTCGGCAAGGGTGGAATTGGCTTTTATGGTGATGGAATTTGAGTTAAGCCAAATTTGTATCATTTTTCATCCAATCCATAAGCGACTCTATACTCTTCATAACTACCTTTAAAATCCACGATTTGGCCATTACCTTTAAGGTGTAAAATTCTATTAGCAAAAGCATCTATAAGCTCTCTATCGTGGCTTACGCAGATACAACTACCACTAAAATTATAAAGCGCCTCGCCTAAAGCGATGATAGCTTCAAGATCAAGATGGTTATTTGGCTCATCTAAGATAAGCAAATTCGCCCTTTGTAGCATAAGCTTAGATAGCATTAATCTATGTTTTTCGCCACCGCTTAGACTGCCAACTTCTTTTTCTTGTTCAGCGCCGCTAAATAGCATTCTACCAAGGCATTTGCGTATCTCATCTAGATCTTTGTTTTTAGAGTCTTGAAGCCACTCGTATAATTTATGGTTGCCTGTGATTTTGTTTGAGCTATCTTGAGCGAAGTAGCCTAGCTCGATTGTAGCGCCGATATGAATATCTCCGCTATCTGCTGACAATTCACTTGTGAGAATTTTACACAAAGTGGTTTTGCCAACGCCGTTTGTGCCGATGATTGCGATTTTATCGCCTTTATTCATCTTAAAATTGAAATTATCCAAAATTACATTATTATCAAATTTTTTGCTTACTGATTTTAGCTCGATTAGCTCATTTCCGATCTCACGATTAATCCTAAATAATATGCTAGGATCACGGCGGCTAGATGTTTTGATCTCATTGATTTGGAGTTTTTCAAGCTGTTTGGCTCTACTTGTGGCTTGTTTGGCTTTGCTGGCATTAGCACTAAATCTAGCTATAAATTTCTCAAGCTCTTCACGCTCTTTTAACTTCTTATCACGCTCCATTTCAGCTTGTTTGGATACTAAATTTGCTGCGATATACCAATCGTCATAGTTGCCGCTAAATTCTCTAATTTGTTTAAAATCCACATCCAAAATATGCGTACAAACTCTATTTAAAAAGTGCCTATCGTGGCTGATTACTACTAGCGTGCCTTCATGGTTGATTAACTCTCTTTCTAGCCAAGCGATAGCATCGATATCAAGGTTGTTTGTCGGCTCATCAAGAAATAAAATATCAGGCTTAGGAAATAGCACTTGAGCGAGCAAGACTTTTACCTTATCGCTGCTTTCGATTTGGCTCATTAATTTATCATACTCATGTAAGCCAAGTGAGCTTAGGATTTTTTCTATTCTTGTCTCATACTCATATGTTGGATCCTCTTCAGCAGTGATAATCTCAAGTTCGCTTAAACGCTCATTAATTTCATCTGTGAATTCTTCGCTTAGATATAATTTTTCTTTCTCTTTTATCGCATCATATAGTCTTTTGTTTCCCCATAAAACAGCCTCTTTTAAGCTGAAGTTTTCAAAAGCGAATTGATCTTGGCCTAAGACGCCGATTTTTTTATTAGATTCTATAATTATATCGCCGCTAGTGTGTTCTATTTGGCCGCTTAAAATCTTTAAAAATGTAGATTTTCCAGCACCGTTTGCGCCAATTAGGCCATAGCGATTGTGTGAATTTAGCTTCAAATTTACATCTTCAAAGAGCAGTTGCGAGCCAAAACGATGAGTTAGGCCTTTGATTTCAACCATTTTGTATCCTTAGTGTAAATCGGCATTTAGTTTGATCGCTCTTTTGCTGATGTTGGCTGTGATTTGACCTGTTTGGCTATTTTGGCGATAGTGAATTCCATTTAAATTCGCTAGTTGAGAAGCCTTATAGATGTCTTGGTTAAATTCAAATGTAGGATTTAGCTTTTGAAGGGCTTCTTTGTCATTTATAAATACCTTTGTACCCTCTAAGATAGCAATACCTGCATCTACGATACAATCATCGCCGAGCGGGACACCTGTGACTGAATTTGCGCCTAATAAGCATCTTTTGCCTATGCTAATTGGGTTGCCATTTGTGCCGCTAAGTACCCCTAAGATACTAGCACCGCCACCTATATCGCTACCATCGCCTACTTTGACCGAGCTTGATACTCTACCTTCTACCATCACAGCGCCGGTGGTGCCTGAGTTGAAATTGACATACGCAGCGCCAGGCATTATGGTGGTGCCTGGGGCTAATACTGCGCCCATTCTGACCTTAGCGCTATCTAGAATTCTAGTATTGTCACTTGGGATTATGTGATTTAGGTAGCGTGGGAATTTGTCTACGCTTACGATATTTGGATACCAGCCTTTCATTTTTAGCCAAATTTCATTCTCTCTTAGGTGATCTAGCTCGTGCGGATTTCCATCGCTATCCCAAGCTAAATTTGGGAGTATCCCAAAGGCGCCATTTAAATTCAAGCTTCTAATTTCAGCTTTGTTTAATGATAGTAGATATAGTTTTAGATATACGGCTTCAACGCTTTTTGGCGCTTCATCGCTATATAAAAATGTAACTACAAATTGAGCGTCGGATTCTAATTCGTCTTCACTTAAAATCTCATCTAAGATTAGTAAATTTTGGATATTTTTGTGTTTATCGCCTTCGCACTCATCAACTAAAAAATCGAAAATATCCAAAGCGTCGCTAACAATGCTTGAATTAATAGGTGCTATAAATTCGCTTGTGCTATTATCGATTTTTATCCCATTTTTCTCAATTGCCCAGCTTAATACAGCGGCGCTTCCATAATTTTCATTCATATTTACCACTGCGTAATTTACGCTTATTGTCTTGCCTGATTTGCCCTTGATGCTTCTGCCTATGGCAAAGGCGATTGGGTCTTTATATCCAGCTTTGGAGCGTATCTCATCGGTAAAATTTTTTAAATCATCTAAATTTTTGATACTCATTTTTTTCCTTTATTTTAAGATTAAATTTACTCTTTATCCATCATATCTTTGTAGCTATTTAAGGCATTTTTACGCTCTTGAAGGTAGTTTCCAAGCTTTTGCTTGTTCTCTTGAAAAAATAGCTCAAAATCATCTTTATTTTTTATCTTCTCTTCGCCAAACTTATCCAAAAGCACATTTGAACTACCTACTAAAACTAGATATTTTTGGTTTTCGTAGTTTAGCAAGATTACTTTATTTTGTTCATCTAGTGGTTTTTCATAGATTATATCTACGCTTTCATTATCTAAATTCCAGCTTAGATTACTATTTGGTTTGGCTGAATTTGAGATATTTTGCGTAGATATTTCAAATGGTTTTGGGTTTGGATTGATCTTTGGGGTTTGATCTTTGGGGTTAGGGGCTTTGGATTTTAAATTTTTCTTAGCGTATTTGGTTTTAAGATACATAGAAAATACAAATAGTGTAAATAGCACTAAAATTACGATAACATAGTTCGTATAGATATCATCTTGACTATCTTTTTTGGTTGGGATATTGGGTAGTGATAGCTCTTTTGGTGTGGGTTTGGTTGTGGCGGTTTGATTTGGCTTTGTTTGTGGTGTTATGCGAATTCTAAGGCCAAATTTATCGCTTGTTTTAGATGCTATTATAGAGATTGGCTTTGATGATTTTAGCTCTAATATAGTTGTGTTATTAGCAGAGGCGATCTGTATGTTTTGTAAGATATTGGATTTTATAGCTTTATTGATTTTGTCTTTGGTTGATACGCTATCTAAGATTATATTGGTTGTTTGATTGTTGTTTTGTTGCTTTATAGTGCCACTATATGGAGCGTCAAAGCTTAGCATAATATCAACTCTCTCATCTCTTTCATAGATATTATGAGTGAGCAAATTCACAGCCCAAAGTGGCAAGGATATTATCATTAAAAGCAAAATTTTCATAACTGCTCTCTTTTGAAATATTGGATTACAGATTTAGAGTCTAATATCTCATTTATACGGATTGCGAGATTTTTCTCATATACCATTACCTCGCCTTTGCCAAATATTCTGTTATTTATATATAACTCTACACTCTCTCCGGCTGGCTTTTCTAGGTCTATAACAGAGCCGATTTCTAGTTTTAAAAGCTCTCTAACGCTAATTGTAGTCATACCAAGATCGCTGATAAACTCCACCCCTATATCAAGTAGCTCATCATAGCCGTGAAATAAGCCATTTGGGCTTAGATCTGTATCGTTCATGCTCTTTTGTAGCCTATTTTAAATGTTTTGTTTTTCATTTTAAATATTTGTGATTTTTCAAGTCTAACTGGAAATCTCTCAACTTTACCTAAAAATTCAGGTGTGCCAAGTTTGTAATTTCCATTGTTATTGTCATTTAAGAGATTTTTGGCGTATCCTACGATTTGATTGGCTACTTCTCTGCTTAAATCGCCTAGATCTGTCTTTTTGCCTTCTTCTTTATTAAATAATTTATCTACAAATAGCTCTAATGTCTCTTTTTTGAAGTATAGATAAAATTGGATCTCTTCGCCATCTTTATATATCGGAATGCTAGCACCATATAGATCTTTGCCTAGGCTCTTTCCCTCTTCTAGTTTGTATCCAAAAATATCACTGCAAAAGTGCTTAGTAGCGTAGTTAATAGCATTTAGCATTATAATCTCCTCGAGTTTTGGATGGTATTATACAAAATTTAACTTTAAAAGAGAATATTTATAGATTTTTTGGCTAAATTATTATCGCAAATTTAGCCAAATTTATATCTATTCAAATAGCTCTTTTATCTTTTTGTGAGCGGTTTGTGGGTCAAATTCACTTGTGATTTCTATAATCTTAGTGCCTATGATTGCTCCATCAGCATACTCTTTTACCTTTTTGACATCGCCAGCATTTTTAACCCCAAAGCCTATGGCGACAGGCAAAGTGGTATTGTCTTTTATAGTTTTAATCATATCTTTTAATCTATCAATTGAGCTTTGTTCCCCGCCAGTTACGCCTAAAGAGCCTACAGCATAGATAAAACCATTAGCTTTGCTTAATATCTCTTTTGACCTTTTGGTGCTTGTAGGAGCGATTAATCTTATGAGTGAGATGCCGTATTCTTCGCATTTTTTGGCGAATTTGCTACTCTCTTCAAAAGGCATATCAGGGACTAAAATTCCGCTAATTCCACAATCTTTGCTATCTTGTAAAAATCTATCTTCGCCATAAGTTAAGATGATATTATAATAGACTAAAAATACTAAGGCTTTTTTGGTTTTTACCTCTTTTAGCATATTAAATACCTTTGTTGTATTTACCCCATTTTCACACGCTTTAAAAGCGGCATTTGCGATCACTTTTCCATCGGCCAATGGATCAGAATATGGTATTCCCACTTCTACTAAATCCAAGATACTATCATCTAATAAATTCAAAAACTCTTTTGTATATTCTAAGCTTGGATATCCAGCTAAAATATATCCGATATTTGCCTTTTTACCATTAAAAGCAGCTGATATTTTATCCATAGATTGTTCCTTTTTTATACTCCATTATAGTATGCATATCCTTATCACCCCTACCACTTACATTGACTACGATATTTGATCGTTTATCTAAGGTTGGGCAGAGCTTATCTAAATAGGCTAGGGCGTGAGAGCTCTCAATAGCTGGTATTATCCCTTCTAATTTTGATAGAAGTCTTAGGGCATTTATACACTCATCATCACTAACAGCGTAGTAGCTCACTCTACCTATATCTTGTAAATGCGCATGCTCGGGCCCAACACCTGGATAATCAAGCCCCGCACTTATGCTATGAACGGGCAAAATCATTCCAAATTCATCTTGTAAAACGATGGTTTTCATCCCATGGATTATGCCATCAGCACCCTTAGTTAGAGTCGCTGCGTGGTATTTAGTCTCTATACCAAGCCCAGCGGCTTCTACGCCTATTATATTTACACTTGGATCATCTAAAAAAGCTGAAAATATCCCAATAGCATTACTCCCACCGCCAACGCAAGCGATGATATAATCAGCTTTTACGCCTTTTTCATCTAATTGTGCTTTGGCTTCAGTGCCAATTATGCTTTGGAAATCTCTAACGATTTTTGGGTATGGATGAGGTCCAACAGCTGAACCGATCACATAAAATCTTGTTTCTATCTCATTTACCCACGCTTGAATAGCTGCCGTGGTGGCCTCTTTAAGCGTGCCAAGTCCATCGCTAATAGGAACTACATTAGCCCCTAAAAGCTGCATTTTATAGACATTTAGAGCCTGTCTTTTGGTATCGCATTCACCCATATAAACATCACACTCCAAACCCAAAAGCGCCGCTGCAGTCGCAGTAGCCACGCCGTGTTGGCCAGCACCTGTTTCGGCTAAGACCTTTTTTTTACCCATTTTTTTGGCAAGCAAAGCTTGGGCTAGGGCGTTATTGATCTTGTGAGCTCCTGTGTGATTGAGATCTTCTCTTTTTAGATAGATATCATGCCCATAATGCTCACTTAGCCTTTTGGCGTGATACAATGGGCTTGGTCTGCCTACATAATCTCTTAAAAGCTCATTTAACTCAGCCTTAAACTCATCGCTACTAGCTATCTTTTCATAAGCAACTTCCAGCTCATTTAATGCGCTCATCACGGTTTCAGGGACAAATTGGCCACCATATTTACCAAAATAGGCTTTTGCATTCATCTTAAATCTCCTAAATTAACTATTTTTAAAATTTCATATACCTTTTTGCTATCTTTAAACCCAAACTCATCTTCTATTTTGCTATTTATATCAATTAAATTTGGTTTAAGCTTCATAGCTTCTTTTAAATTTTCTACACCGATTCCGCCGGCTAAACCAAATTTGATATCTAAATTTTTTAGTAAATCCCAATTAAATTTAACCCCATTTCCACCCCTTTTTTCACCTTTTGTATCAAATAATACTTTATCATAACTCCCATTAAGCTCAGGCAACGATTCATCCACGCTAAAAACTTGCCACACTTCGCAATCAAATTTGGCTTTATCATCTACTTTTTCATAGATTTGAGCAGCGTCTAAATTCGCTAAATTCACTATCTTAGCTATCTTATCAAACTCAATCCCAGCAAATACTCCAACAACTTTTATACCAAATTTATGAGCCAAATCAGCAATATTTTTAGCCATTTCTAAACTAACTTGCCTTTTACTCTGAGCAAAAATCACACCGATGAAATCCACTCTTTGACCGTCAAATTCGCACTCGCATACATTTTTGGCTTCGTTTAAATTTTTGATACCGCAAATTTTGATTAATGGCTTCATCTCATATCCTTTTTGATGATATAAAGATACTCTGTGACATATAAATCTCTTGAGTTTAAATTTCTACTAGCTCTGTAAGTTGGGTATTTGATCTCTACCTTATTAACCTCGCCAATTTTTGCTAAATTTATCAAAAAATCATTCATACTGATAAAGCCATCTGAGTTAAATGAGATGATTAGATATTTGGCTTTAAATTCGCTTAAAAGGTTGAAAAATTCATCGCTCGCTTTAGCTTTTTTATTATATTTTGAGCGGTTCCAGTCGTTTGGTATGCCGCTAACTCTGCTAATTTGCTCTATATTTGGAGCTTTAAAATCGCTAATTAAATTTAACATAAAGTAGTTTGAGCCATAAGGATGTTGATTATAAGGTGGGTCAAAATAGGCTATATCAACTTTTGATATGGATTTGGCGAATTCCAAAGCGTCATTTTGGAAAACCTCAAATTCACTTTGAAAATTTGAAAAAATCGGCATCTTTAGCTCTATTTTACCTAGAATTCGCCTCAATGCATTTTCGCCCTGTCCGCCAAATTTACCAACACCATCTTTGTCTTTATAAAATCCTTTGAAAACCCCACCGGTATTAGAATGAATGGAGGCTTGGCTAAGCAGTGGAGCGATAAAATATTTTTGAAATTCAGTTGGAATTTTAGATATTTCATCTCTTAAACCGCCTAAAATTAACGCATTTTGCCTAGAGTAAAAAACTCTTTCATTTTTTTGGATATTTTCATCATTTTTTGGTGCGTAAAGTTCGCTTATAAAGCTCTCTTTTGGGGTGAAATTATTTTGAATTTGAGTAAAATATTTAGATAGATTATCTATCAAATTTGGATTTGAATTTGATAGATAACATGAGTTTATAATGTATGAGTATCTCTCTAAATCATTGGCAAAGATTATGCTAGAATGGGATTTAGCAGCTCTTGCGACTATGCCGCTACCACTAAAAACATCAGCAAATGATATCTTGCTTTTGGCAAGATTATTTTTGATATCAGTTATCACTTTGGTGATATTTGATAGGAGTGAGCGTTTATTGCCTAGATAGCTGATTAATTGCTCACTTAGATACTCTTTATTCTCGCTCATTTACTGCCTTTTAATATAGCTTTGATAAAACTCCCAAACCTTGCCAGATTTAATCGCATTTAAGATTATCTCCTTAGCTTCTAGTGGAGAGCTAGCACCATCTACTGTATATAGAGCAAACATCGCATTTAAAAGCACTATATCAAATTTTGGCCCACTAAGCTCGCCTTTTAGCGTGGCTTTTAAAATTTCGGCATTGTAACTAGCATCGCCGCCGGCAATATCAGAGTGGAATGCCCTTTTAAAGCCAAATTGCTCTGGCGTGATCTTGTATTCTAGTATTTTGCCATCTTTGACTTCGTGGATTAGAGTCTCATCGCAAAGTGTTATCTCATCCATAGAGTCCATTCCATGGACTACTATAGCGTGTTTGCGACCTAAATTTAGCAAAGTAGCTGCGATTAACTCATTTACCTCTTCAAGGTAGTTGCCTACTACTTGATTGCTAAGGCTTAAATTTGGATTTAGAAGTGGGCCAAGGATATTAAAGACGGTTCCCACACCAAGCCTTAATCTCACATCACGCACGCTAGCTGTAATAGGGTGAAAATATGGAGCATGAAAAAAGGCTAAATTTTGGTTATTGAGTTTAAATTTCAAATGCTCGATATCACTACCAGGATTTATGCCTATTTGACCTAAAACATCGCTACTACCGCTTTTGGAGGTTATGGCTTTGTTGCCGTGTTTGGCTACTTTGATACCCAAAGATGCTAGTATGAAGGCTGTTGTTGTGGAGATATTTATCGTTTTTAAACCATCACCACCTGTGCCTACTATATCCATCATTTTGGAGTTATCACTATATGTAGTTGAGTATTTTAGTATATTTTTCACAAGTGCTGCTAAACTATCTGGATATAGGGATTTTTCGCTTATTAAAACTAGCAAAGCCCCAAGCTGGACTTCATCATAATTTTTGTTATAAATCTCTTTGCATATTACCTCATAATCCTTGCTATCAAGGGCAAAGCCCTTTTGGAGCTTGGTAAGAAATGGTGCGAAATTGGCTTTTTTAGGCTCTTCATTATCTTTTTTATTTAGTGAGACGAAGTTCGCTATTATCTGTTTGCCATATTGGCTAAAGAAACTTTCAGGGTGAAATTGTATCCCAAAAATTTGATTTTTACTATCTTCTAACGCCATCAAAACCCCATCGCTGCTATAAGCTGTGGCTTGTAAGTTTGGTGGTAGATTATCTACATATAAAGAGTGGTATCTCATCACGCTAAATTCAGTTGGTAAGCCATTAAATATAAGGCTATTTTGTTGGATATGAATTTGGGATATTTTGCCATGTACCGGGGTGTCAAGTACCTTGATATCAGCACCATAAACTAGCCCGATAGCTTGATGCCCAAGGCAAATTCCAAGTATAGGAATGCCTAAATTCGCCCTTAAAATATCTAAGCAAACGCCACTATCTTTAGGGTGTTTTGGCCCTGGGCTTAGGATGATTTTAGATGGATTTAAGGCTTTGATTTCATCAATTGTGATCTCATCATTTCTAACGCATTTTATAGGCTCATTAGTTGTGTCTAAGATATATTGATAGATATTATAGACAAAACTATCATAATTATCAATCATTAAAATCATTATTTATCCCTTTTTGGTTGCGTATTGTTCGAAGATTTTTAGACAGCTTTTGCGTTTGTTACAGATCTCTTCATACTCATTTTGAGCTATGCTATCCCATACGATTCCAGCTCCAGCACCGATAAATACACGATTGGAATCTGAATTTGGCACAAATATAGCTGAACGAATCAAAATCGCCATTTGCATATCACCATTAAAATGCCAAAATCCAATCCCACCACCATAAATTCCACGGCTATGCTCTTCAAGCTCATTTATAATTTGCATCGCTCTTATCTTTGGGCTACCGCTAAGTGTGCCAGCAGGAAATATCGTAGTGATCGCATCCATCGCTGATGATGAGCTTTTAAGCTCTGCGTATATATCGCTTACGATATGCATTACGCTTTCATAAAGCTTAATATGTATAGGATTTATCACTTTTACGCTACTTGGAAGTGCGAATTTGCCTATATCATTTCTAGCTAAATCAATTAACATTCTATGCTCACTAAGCTCTTTTTCATCATTTAAAAGCTCATTTTTTATAATTTCATCTTCATTAGCATCAATCCCTCGTTTTCTTGTTCCAGCAATTGGGCTTGTGTGGATTATGCCCTTTTTGATCTCTACTACTAGCTCTGGGCTACTACCTACGATGGTTCCAAATTCACTTGGGTAGTAAAACATATATGGGCTAGGATTTTGTGATTTTAAAATTTCATAAAATTCAAGCGGATCAAAATCGCTTTGAAGCTCTAAAGTTTTGGATAAGACTACTTGGAAAATATCGCCATTTTTTATATAATTTTTAGCCGTTTCAATCATCTTTAAATAGTCGGCTTTTTGGCTATTTAAGTCGCTTTTAATGGTGTAAAAATAGCTTTTATCTGATTTAAGTGGCTTAATATCTTTAAGATTATTAAAGTAGTTGCTATCGCCATAAAAGCTATAAATTTTACTTTGTTTGTCATAGTGAAGATAGGCTTTAGCGTCGCTATAATGATATAATGGAAACTCATATAATGCGGGTTTAAGCTCGCCGATTTTTTCAAATTTATATACTGCTTCATAGCTTAAAACGCCAAAAAGCCCGGCGAAATTTGAGATTTTTTTGCCATTTTTGATTATATCGTTTAATTTGCCAAAGTCATCTCCGCTGATATACTCACAATCAATTCCGATGATTGCTTGAGTCTCATCTTCGGCTAGATAGGATTTTGGATATTGGCGTAAAATTTCTTTAAAATATATGGTTGGATCATAGAGTAAAAGCATCTTATCTCCAAAAAGTTTTTTTAAAAAAATATTATACAAAAAATTTTCTTTATCAATCTTAAAATTTAGTATTTCAAAGCTAGATTTTATCTTAGGATTAATATAATTTCAAATCAAATTTAAGGTAGAAAAATGGTTGATGGATTTAGTGTGATTTTAGGTGATATGAGCCTTTTATGGGCGGTTGCCATTTTTGTCGCTATCGGTGTTGGTGTGGGGTGTATTAGTGGGTTTTTTGGCATTGGTGGTGGGACAATTTTGGTGCCGATACTTTTAAATTTGGGTTTTGATATTAAAAGTGCGATTGGTATTAGTGTGCTTCAGATGTTTATGGGGGCGCTATTTGGTAGCTATGTGAATTATAAAAATAAAAAATTGGTTTTAAATGATGGGATTGTGGTTGGTATCGGCGGACTTGTGGGGGCTAGTTTTAGTGGATTTATAGTATCGATTATGCCTAGTATCGCTTTGAAATTTGTGGTGTTATTTATGTTAATGGTGGCGATAATTAAATTTTTTCAAGCAGATGTGAAAAATGATAATCCTAAAGAGATATCTAAATTTATAATGTTTGGTGTGGGGGTTTTAGTAGGTGCTGTGGCGATATCGGCTGGGATTGGCGGGGCGTTATTTTTAACACCGATATTTGTTGGATTTTTGAAAATGGATATCAAAAAAGCCATATCAATTGGGCTATTTTTTGTTATATTTAGCTCATTTTCTGGGCTTATAAGCTTAGCAAATGCCGGACTTGTGGATTATAAAAGTGGACTTACAATTGGGATTGGGTCTATAATTGGGGTATATTTTGGTGTAAAATTTGGCCATAAAGTTGATAAAAATATTCAAAAAAGATTGGCGCTTGGCCTATATATAATTATGTTTATTTTAATGGTTAAAAATATACTATTTTAATCAACTTTTGTGGCTAAATTCGGGCTAAAATCCATTTAAAATTTCAATAATTTTAGATATTATTTTAAGCTCAAAGCTATCCATAGCTTGAGTTTGAGAGTGCTCAAAGCTAGATTTTTGGCTTTGGAGATTTAAATTCGTTTGATAATTATTGCTATCTTTAAGAGCGATGAAAAGCGAGGCTTGAGCATCGTAAAAATACTCATTTTCGTATCCATTCCCAAAGCCACTACCAAAGCCAACATGCCTAAATCCGCCACTACCAAAGCCAAATTCCATAAAATTATTATTCTTAATATCGCTATTTTGGCGTAGGTAATTTAGCGTAATTTTGATTGCGATATCTGGATTTTTGGTAGCTTTTTTATAGCCATTTTGGATTAGGGCAGAGCTTAGATTATTTTCAAAGTTTTCGCTGAAATTTTGTGAAGATATACTAAAGCTCTTGCCTTTTATATTTTCAGTGATAAAAATCGGATTAGAAGTTGAGAGATAACTAGTAAAAGCAGGGCTACTACAACCTAAAAATACCAAGCTAATTATAAGGCAAAAAAATATATTTTTCATCAAAATCCCCTAAAATAAATTTAGGTATTATACTATTTTTTCTCTATTTTTTGGTTTATGAAATAGACTAAAAACAAAACACTAAAGCTAATGATAAGCATAATTGCTGAATATATATGCGCAAGTTTATAATCCAATATCTCAACAGCGTCATAAATAGCGATACTAGCTACCTTAGTCTTGCCTTCTATGCTTC
This sequence comes from Campylobacter sp. RM9328, assembly GCF_012978615.1. Taxonomy (NCBI): domain Bacteria; kingdom Pseudomonadati; phylum Campylobacterota; class Epsilonproteobacteria; order Campylobacterales; family Campylobacteraceae; genus Campylobacter; species Campylobacter sp. RM9328. Next base: position 18,271 of record NZ_LIWF01000013.1, read on the forward strand.
CGCCTATCATTAAAATCACTCCAAATTCGCCCAAAGTGTGAGCAAAACTAATGATAATAGCGCTCAAAAGTGATGGCTTGATATTTGGCATAGCGACACGAAACAAGGTAGTAAGCTTGCCTTTGCCAAGGCTATAACTAGCTTCTATAAGCGAATTTGGCAGGGATTTAAAACCTGATAAAATCGGCGAAAACATAAAGGGCAATGAGTAAATACAACTAGCAATCACAAGACCGCTGAAATTAAAAACAAGCCTAATATCAAAATATTTTTCCATAAATTCGCCCAAAAATGAGTATGGCGATAAGAGTATCAAGATATAAAATCCAAGCACCGAAGGCGGCAATACAAGTGGCAAGGATATCACGCTTTCTAAAACAGGCTTAAATTTAAACTCACATCTAGCAACGATATAAGCGAAAAATATAGATATGATAAAGAGTATAATCGTAGATATAATAGCTAGTTTAAATGACAATAATAGTGGCGTCCAATCTATCATATATCCACCTTTAAATTTGATATTTGTGTGCTTAGAGTGATGGTATCTCCGATTTTAAATTTATTGATATTTGTAGTTGGAATTTTGTAAATTTGATTTGCGTATTCGCAGGTTATGCTTTGGCTATTTATCTCTAAAATTGTAGCTAATAGATTGATATTTTGATCCAAATTTGAGCTTAAAAATAGCTCTTTTGGGGTGCCACTTTGGATGATTTTGCCATTGTCAATCTCATAAATATGGTTAGCTAGTCTGTAAATTTCGTGTTTATCGTGGCTAACTAAGATTATACTCATATTATATTTTTTGTGAATTTGGCTTAAGTAGTCTTGGAGTTTAATGCGTAATTTCGCATCTAAAGCAGATAAAGGCTCATCTAAAAGCAAGATTTTAGGTCGCCTCATCAAAGCCCTTGCTAGGGCTGTGCGTTGCTTTTGACCGCCAGAGAGTGTGTGCGGATAGGCGTTTTGAAACTCTAAAAGCTCGGCTAATTCTAGTAATTCAGTAGCAAATTTAATATCATTTTTGGCAAATAGTAGATTTTGTATCACACTCATATTAGGAAATAGAGCATAATCTTGAAAAAGATATCCGATATTTCGCTTTTGTGGGGGCAAAAATATATCTTTGTTATAATATATCACCCCATCACTGCTAATAACTCCGCTATCAGGCTTATCAAATCCAGCAAGTAGCCTTAATATCGTGCTTTTACCACTGCCACTTTTGCCATATAATGCGATAAATTCGCCATTATTTATCTTAAATTCAAGATCAAGCTTAAATCCATCAAAGGACTTTTGGCAGTGGAAATGGATCATAAATTCGCCTAATTAATCGCTTTATATCCAAATTTAACAAATATATCTTGAGCCGGCTTGCTAAGCAAGTAATCATAAAAATCTTTAGCTAATTTATTTTCTTTACCATGATTTAGAATTACCATTGCTTGGTCTATACTAGTATGAAGTGAGCCATCTAAAATAGCATAATTTGTATATTGTAGCATCTGTTCAGCCTTCAAAGCACTAGCTGCGACAAAACCGATATCGCCAGCTTTTATAGTTTGATTTAGAGCATCGCCTATGCTGTTTGCTTCAATGATTTTATCTTTAATCTCATCATAAATTCCAGCATTTTTAAATGCTTCTATCGTGGCAGCACCGTATGGGGCAGTTTTTGGGTTGGCTATTATTATTGTTTTTATATCTTTGTTTTTTAATGAGTTTAGGCTTGGTTCATAGCCTCTAACGCTCAAAATAGCCACGCTTCCGCTAGTATAAATAACAGGTTTATTAAGGGCAAAACCATCTTTATAGAGTGTATCAGCGAAATCTATATTTGCGCTTAAAAATAGATCAAAAGGGGCACCATTTTTGATTTGGGCTACTAATTTACCGCTTGAGCCTAATGTTATGTTGATTTTAGCATCTGGGTGAAGTTTGATAAATTCGCTTTTTATCTCTTCTAAGACATAGGCCGTATTTGCCGCTGCGGCTACATTGAGTGTTGAAGCAAAAGAGCAAACCACAAAGGCTAAAAGTAGTAGAAATGATCTCATATCTATCCTTTATATTGTAAATTTATATTTGAAAATTATATGAAAAAAATGTAAATAATGGATAAATATAAATTTTTATATTAATATAAATTATATATTTATATTTTAAAAATAGCTTTGTTGGCTTAAATTTAGCTATTTTGATTAAGCCAACAAAAGAAAATATTCTAAGCTTGTGTAGCGATTATAATATGGCTAGCTTTGATAAATAACTCAACTTCATCACCGACATTGATTCTCATATCTTGGGCAGATTCGTTAGTGATGATAGCGTGTATTGTCTGATTATCGCCTATATTTACGGCGATTTTGGCATTTACTGCACCTAAAGTTGCTTGGGTTACATTGCCTTTTAGTTTGTTAGAAGCAGAGATTTTAAGCTCTTTATCATCGGTTTTGGCTAAAATCACGCTTGATGCTTTAAAGACAAATATTACCTCTTTACCAACTTCTAAATTTAACTCTTTTTGACTATCGATGGTGATTATGGATTTTAGTAACACTCCATCGCTTAATTTAGCAGTGATTTGGCTATTTACAGCACCCGTTTCGATATCTGTGATTGTAGCTTGAAGCTGATTTTTGGCACTTAATTTCATGTTTATCCTTTTTAGATTGCTTATTATATTGTTGTCTGAGTAGGTGCAAATTTCATTTAAAAATTCATTTTGAGCCTTTAATATCGCATCATATCTATCTATCATATCTTTTGCGTATTGACTTAATTCGCTACCGCTGTTTTTTCTCTTTCCATCAACTCTTAAAATTAGCGGCTCTTTGGCTTTGGAATTAAGTAGATCTAAGCAATCCCAAGCATTTTTGTATGAGATATCTACTGCGGTTGCGGCTTTGGTAATGCTTCTAGTCTCATCTAGTGCTTTTAAAAGTTTGATATGTTTTGGCAAAAGTGCCACTTCGTCATTTAAAAATAGTTCAAGTTTTATTTGGGCTTTCATAAAAACCTCTTTTTAAAATTTATTTTTTAGGTTATTATAATATTTTTTATTAACAATTTGGCAAAAATTAAAATAATTATAGATAAAATGTAATAAATTTATTATTTATATTAAACTTAAGCTATTATTTAATATAATACCAGCCTTTTTATTTTCGGAGTTGATAGATGCTTAGGATTTTTGTGGTTAGTTTTGTCTTTATTATTAGCTCTTTTGCTAGCGATATTGACTCATTTGAAGATGAGTATGCCCCGCAAGATAGCTTTGATCCGCTTAGTGGGTATAATAGAGTTATGACTGAATTTAACCATATAATATATCAAAATCTTTTGATACCGACTTTTAAGGGTTATGACTATGTGATGCCTGACCCAGCCAAAGATGCTATAAGCAATTTTTTTGATAATTTAATGTTTCCTATTAGATTTATAAACAATATTTTACAATTGAAATTTACAAATGCCGGCGAAGAGAGCCTAAGATTTATAGCTAATACTATTGTTGGTTTTGGTGGCATTAGCGATGTAGCAACTAATGTATATGGACTTAAAAAGCGAGACGAAGATTTAGGGCAGACTCTTGGATATTGGGGCGTGGGTAGTGGATTTCCTATTGTATTGCCGATACTTGGGCAATCAAATTTGCGTGATTTAATAGGTATGAGTGGGGACTTTTTCATTAATCCATTGAGTTATACCAATGAGATATTTACTGATGATGCTAACAAATATTTTCATTTAAATTTAATTCCTAAATCATGGAATGTAATCAATGAAGGCTCCAAAGACCCAGAGCTTTATAATAGACTTACAAGTGGTGCTATAGATCTATATCTATTTTTAAAAGATGGATATGAACAACGCAGAAACGCACAAATTCAGGAGTAAAATATGAGAAAAATTATATTTTTGTTATTTTTGGTATGCTCAATTGCTTTTGGTATAGAGCTTAAAAATATTGATGAAACCTTAAAGAGTGATTTCAAAAAAGCTCTTAATATAATGAGCGATAATAGCATTGATAAAGAGCGCAAGCCACTTAAGATTTTTGAGATTTTTGATGGTTATTTTGATTACTCTTTGATGGCGAGATTGTCGCTTTCTAAGCTATATAAAAGCTTAGATAAGGCTAAGCAAGATGAATTTACAAAGCTATTTATATCAAATTTAAAGCTCTCATTTTCTCAAAAGCTTGGATATTATAGCGACCAAGAGATTGAGTTTGTCAAAGGTGAGCTAACAAACAAAAATAGATATAACGCCTATGCGGTGATAAAAAGTAAGAACGAAGATTACTCTTTGGTGTTGAAATTTCATCCGGCTAATGGGCAGGATTATATAATTTATGATATTGATATTTTGGGTGTGAGTATCATACAAAGTTATAGAAGTCAATTTAGTGATTTGAGTCAAAATGCTGATTTTAGCGAGATTATAAAGAGATTACAAAGTGTAAATTTAGATAATAACTCAACTAAATGAAAAAAATATTTAAATTTATAGTCTTATTTCCTAAATTAACCTTGGTGTTAAGCCTAGCAATATCTATTATAATAGGGATATTTTCATATAAATTAGAAATTGATGCCTCAACGCAAACTCTGCTTTTAGAAAATGACAAAGATCTAGCAATTTATAGAGAGATTACAAAGCGATACGAGAGCAAAAATTTCCTTATAATTGCTTATAGGCCAAATTCAAATTTACTAAGCCAAAGTAGCTTAGATAAGATTGCGGCTATATCAAAGGATTTAGAAAATTTACCAATAGTAGATTCTGTGTTTTCTATCTTAAAAGCACCACTTCTAACTAATAATCCAAATTTAACTATTAGCGAACTTATAGAAAATGTCCCAAATCTAAGCAAACCAAATATCGATCTTAACGCAGCCCAAAAGGAGCTAACAACCAGCCCATTATACAAAAATTCGCTTGTGAGTGCTGATTTTAAGACTACTTCGATTGTTGTGAATTTAAAAAATGATGAGATTTATGCTAATTTTCTTAACCAAAGGGCCGCTTTAAAAGCAGAAAATAGCCCAAAAGCCAAAGAAGAGTTGGCGAAATTAGAGATTGAGTTTAAAAAATATAGAGATTCTATACGCATTTTTGAGCATGAAAGCATCGTCAAAATAAGAGAGATTATAGAGCGTCATAAGGGCGATGAGAGGATATTTCTAGGCGGGATTAATATGATCGCTGATGATATGATAAGCTTTGTCAAAAATGATTTGGTAATATATGGAAGTAGCGTTTTATTTTTGCTTGGGCTTTGTTTGTGGCTCTTTTTTAAGCAGATGAGATTTGTGGTGTTGCCTATTATTGTCTGCTTTTTGAGTGTGATTTTGGCTAGTGGGCTATTTGGGCTATTGGGATATGAGATTACGGTTATTAGCTCTAATTATATAGCACTTCAGTTGATTATCACTATCTCTGTGGTTATACATTTGATAGTGGCGTATCGTGAGTTATATTTAAAGCATAGGGATTATACAAATATTCAGCTAGTTTATCTGACTTTAAGATCTAAATTCAAGCCTTGTTTTTTTGCGATTTTTACCACTGTGATTGGATTTTCATCACTTTGCTTAAGCGATATTAAGCCTATTATTATGCTTGGGATGATGATGAGCGTGAGTATCTCTATATCGCTTTTGGTGGCGTTTTTTGTCTTTGGCAGTTTGCTTGTGTTGCTTAAGAAAAAAGAGCCAAAAATGAGCTTTGAAAATAATTTCAAATTCACACATTGGTGTGCTAAGATAGCGATTAATAGACCAAAAAATATATATTTTATCAGTTTTATTATAGTTATAATTGGGATTTATGGTATTAGTAAGTTAAGAGTCGAAAATAGCTTTATAGGGTATTTTAAATCAAATACCGAAATTTATCAAGGTATGAAGGTCATTGATACAGAACTAGGTGGGACAATTCCACTTGATGTGATTATCAAATTTACTCCAGCAAAGATGGATTATAGCGATGAAGATTTGGGTGAGTTTGAAGATGAATTTAGTGATAATTCGCCGGAGTATTGGTTTAACTCTTATAAGCTTGATATCATAAAAAAAGTTGATAAATTCCTACAAGAGCGTGAATTTATCGGTAATGTCGGCTCCTTAGCAACCTTATTAGAAGTTGGCAAGAGTATAAATAGCGGCAAAGAACTTGATCCACTAGCTCTCTCACTCATATATAGCAATCTACCAAATGAGTATAAAGAGTTGATTTTAACCCCATATCTAAATATAGAAAATAACGAAGCTAGATTTAGCATTAGAACACTTGATAGCGACCCAAATTTAAAGCGAGATGAGTTTATAAAATCATTAAAAGCAGATTTAGAAAATCTGCTCAAAGATGAGCCACTCAAAGTAGAAGTGGCTGGAGTTATGGTGCTTTATAACAATATGCTTCAAGCTCTATTTAGCTCTCAAGCTGATACGATTATCTTTGTGCTTTTGGCTCTATTTTTGGTATTTTTGGTTATTTTTAGAAGTCTTAAACTATCAATTATCGCAATTATCGCTAATTTAGTGCCACTTTGTTTTGTCTTTGGCGTGATGGGAATCGCTGGAATTTCGCTTGATATAATGAGTATCACCATCGCAGCAATCAGCCTTGGGATCGGCGTGGATGATATAATCCACTATATCCATAGATTTAAAAACGAAAATCGAATTTACTCTACAAATCGCTCTATTATAAACTCTCATTTAAGCATCGGATATGCGATGTATTATACTTCATTTGCGATATTTTTGGGCTTTAGTGTGATGAGTTTATCGAATTTTTGGCCGACTATATACTTTGGGATTTTGACTGATTTGGTTATGATTATGATGCTTTTAGGGGCTTTGATTTTGCTACCAGCTATGATTGGCTCATTTTATAAAAAAGAGCCAAAAAGGCTCTTGGATTAGCGTTTTATAAGGATTTTTATAAATTCAGCTTCATTTAAATTATTCTTAGCGATAAACTCTTTAAGATTTATATCTTCAAATTTGATATTTTTACTATTTAGATAGTTTTCAATTGCAGTTTTATCGCTATTAAAAGCTATTATTGCGTTATTTAAATTAACGGCCATAAAGCTAGAATAAAGCTCTTTTTGTGCTGATTTTGAATTTGGAGCAAATAGCATAAATATCACGCAAAGCACGATAGCACCACTGATAAATCCAAGCTTTTTGCCACTGAAATATTTCTTAAACGGCGCAAGATTAGCAAATATATGTAGCACACACGCTAATACCATTGCTATACCGACATATTCGTGTATGGTTTTGATCCCATAATTTTTAAGATCAAAAAACATAAAAACACCAGTAGCGCCAACAATGAAAAAAGTAGCTATGGTCGCAGTTGTAGCGATCGGTTTTGAGACCTTCATCCTCTATCCTTTTATAAAAAATTTGAAGTATTATTATAATATTATGTTAAAAATATGTTAAATTATAATTATTTTAAAATATGTAAAAATGAGTAAGCATTACTAACTCCATCTGTGTGAAAAGCATACCAAAGGGCACGCTTTTCTTGTTCTATCGTAGCGACCGCACCGCTAAATACGATATCACATTGAACAATGTGTATATTGATATTTGTGCTATCTATGTGCGGATCGCTGATTAGATCAGTTTTGATCTTAGTTAGCATGGTTAATTCATCTATGAAGTGGCATGAATTTGGGGTTTTTAAATTTATATAAGTCTTAATATGATTTACTCCCATTGTATTTTTGGCTAGGTTGATTAGCTTCATTTTATCATCCATATTTGCTACTTCACCGATTAATAACACTTCGCCCCATTGAGATACGACATCGATATGAAAATTACTCAAATTTGGCGTTGCTAGGATTTTGGTTTGGATCTTTTTTTGGATTATATTGTCTTTGATTATGGTGTAAATCCCTCTTTCATCTTTGCTAATTGTGTAGGTATCGTAGATGGAATTTAGATTTAAAAGCGGTGATTTAAAGGAGCAACCACTAATGATAATAGAGATAAAAATAGCCGATATAGTAAGTCTCATGGCGCAATTTTATCCAAATTTCTACCAAAGCTTTCTTAAAAATTTATATTTAGCTTGAATTTATTAAAATTTAGGTAGAATTTGAGCCTATATCACATAAATTTACTTATGCCAAAGGTTAGGTGTATGCGACAAGGCAGAGTTTTTCTCGCTTCTGGGCTACTTAGACGAGCTATAGCTATATTAGTAATATTTATTGCTATGAGTATTTTTAGCCTATATTTTATATTCTCTAATGATAGCGTAAATAGCATTATGTATCTATATTTTTCTACATTTATTATAGTACTTTTGGCTCTATTTTTAGATATATTTTTGTATATCAAAAATAATATTATTTTACCCATCGCAAATACCAAAATATTTATAGATAAACTTGCAGCCAAGGAGATTATTGCTCCTGTTTCGAATTTGGATTTTTACTATATCAATAATAGTATTTATGAGTTTTTTACATCGTGGGTTTGTGCTGAAAATAGCTTAAAATATTATATAGAATATTATAGTTTATTGTTTGACAAAAGTGATATCAAGATATTATTTATAGATGCCAAAGATGGCAGTATAATGGATGCTAGCAGATGTGCGGTGGATTTTTATGGATACTCTAAGGGTGAGCTTTTAACCATGAGTATATTTGATATCCAAATAGATGATAAATCATCATATAAAAAGCATAAATTATCTAATGGCGATATTAAATTTGTTGAGGTGATTAGCACGCCTGTTAGTTTGTATTTCAATGATTCATACTTTATGATTATACTAGATGCCACAAAAGCGCAAGAGAAGATTGAAGGTCTAAATAGCGAAATTTCAATGATAGAAAACAACCCAGCTATCGTGCTTAAATTTGTATATGCTGATGAATGGATCGTTACTGGGCTTAGCTCAAATATAAATTTACTAATCCAAAATAATGATAAAAATCTAGATCTTAAATCCATTTGTCATAGCGATGATATAGGGCCTTTAAGCTTAGAGATCGAACGCAAAATTAAACTAGAAAATAGCATATATGATACCAAAAAAGAGCTTGATCGCTCTTATAGGTTTAAGTTAGTTAGTGGCGAGTATGGGTGGTTTAGGATATTTGTATCAAGTAGCAAAAATATAAATGGCGAGATAGAAGTTACTATGTTTTTGCTAGATAATACCAATCAAGAGATATTAAGAGAGATTCTAATCAGCAAACTCAAACGACACGAGAGCAGAATTCTAAGTAGTAATTTATTGGGATTTGAGTATTTTGCTAGTAGTGGGGTTTTGAAATTTAGTGTTGATTTTGTCGAGTATTTGGGATATAAAAATAGCATTGATATGGGAGTTGGATCTATAGAAGATATCTATAAAATCGTATATAGAGATGATATCGATATATTTATAGATGAGTTAGATAGATATATAGATGGCAGCTCAAGGCTTGTTGAGTGCAATGTAAGACTACTTAAAAAAGATGGAAAGCAAATTTATGCCAAGATCAAGGCTAAAGCCCTAGATACTCTAAATGATTCTGATGAGATCATAGGCACAGCTATAGATATTAGCGATCATCAAAGATATGTAGTCCAAAACGCTTTAACAAATGCTATAATGTCAAGCTCAATTAATGGTATTTTGGTATGCGATGTCAATGGTGATATACTTGATGTTAATGATAGCTTTACTAAAATTACAGGATATAGCAAAGAAGATGTAATCGGCAAAAAACCAAAAGTCTTACGATCAGATAAGCATGATAATGTATTTTATGCCAAAATGTGGTCTGATATCAAGCATTTTGGTAGTTGGAGTGGTAAAATTTATAACAAAAATAGAGCCGGTGAAGTATATCTAGAGCATTTAGTTATCACAGCTATTAAAGATGAACACGATATCATCCAGCGATATATAGCGTCATTTTATAAGATTATGGAGTAAGGAGAGAATTTGAATTTATCCACACAAAAAATTTACGAACACGATATCCCTGATGGCTCAAAGCTATATTTTGGCTCTAGTGCGAAGCTAAAAAGGCGTATAGAGTCCAAAGCAGCCGATATCTTAGAAGATAACGGCTTTAGCGAAATCATTACTCCATATTTTAGCCATCATCAACGCCAAAGCGTTAAAGCTGAAAATTTAATACGATTTAGTGATAAGCAAAATTCAGAGATAGCTCTTCGCAGTGATAGCACGATAGATGTGGTTAGAATAGCCACAAAAAGGCTAAAAGACAGCAACACCAAAAGATGGTTTTATATCCAGCCGGTATTTAAATACCCAAATAGTGAAATTTATCAAATCGGTGCCGAAATATTAGGTGATAGTAGCGTTATACCTTGTATAGATATAGTTGGGCAAATTTTTAAAGAATTTGGCATTGAAGCGCATTTGCAAATTAGCAATATACAAATTCCAAAGATAATATGCCAACTTCTGAATTTACCAATTAGCGTATTTGAAAATGGCAGATTAGAAGTGATATTAGGACTTGATCTGCCGTGGTTAAATCTTTTGGCAAATATAAAAAGTGATAGCGACATAGACTCAGTAATTGCTATAGCCCCAAGTGAGTTAAAAGAGCCATTAAGCTCTATGAAAGGCCTAGCTAATAACTACGAAAAACGCATATACGCACCTTTATACTACTCTAAAATGCGATATTATGATAAGCTATTTTTTAGGTTTTTATGCGATAATAGTGTTTTAAGTAGCGGTGGAAGCTATGAAATAGATGGTAATATTTCAGCTGGGTTTGCTATATTTAGCGATGCTGTGATAGAGAATTTAAGAAGCAGATAAAAGGATTGATATGACAAAAGCGGATTTAATAGTTGGAATTCAGTGGGGCGATGAGGGCAAGGGTAAGATAGTTGATATGCTCTCACAAAATTATGATTTAGTATGTAGAAGTGGCGGCGGGCATAACGCAGGCCATACTATATGGGTTAATGGCGTTAAATACGCTCTTCACCTAATCCCAAGTGGAATTTTGCATCCAAATATTATAAATATTATCGGTAATGGCGTTGTGGTAAATCCAGAAGCGCTTATAGAAGAGATGTCGCAATTTGAGAATTTACAAGGGAGATTTTATATCAGCGATAGGGCGCATTTGAATTTAACTCACCACTCTTTAATTGATCAAGCCAAAGAAAGATTAAAAGGCGATAAAGCTATAGGCACCACAGGCAAGGGTATAGGCCCAGCATACGCCGATAAGATCAGTCGCACAGGGCATAGGGTTGGTGAGTTGCTTAACCCAAAAGAGCTTAGCGAGAATTTAATAAGTGATTTTGAATCAAATAGAGCCTATTTGGACGCCCTTGGCGTGAAAATCCCTAGCAAAGATGAGCTATATCAAAAGCTTAGTAGCTTTAAAGAGGCACTTGAGCCATATATTGCTGATACTACTCAAATATTATGGAGTGCTATGGATGAGAATAAAAAAATCCTTCTAGAAGGAGCTCAAGGCACCTTACTTGATATAGATCACGGCACATATCCGTATGTTACTAGTTCAAATACCATCTCAGCTGGAGCTTGTACTGGGCTAGGTTTAAGCCCAAAAAGCATCGGTAATGTGATTGGAATTTTAAAAGCCTATACCACAAGAGTTGGTAATGGCGCTTTTCCAACACAAGATAGTGGCAAAGATGGCGATACAATGTGCGAAGTAGGCAAAGAGTATGGCACTACAACGGGTAGAAGAAGAAGATGTGGATGGCTAGATGCCGTAGCTGTGCGATATGCATCAAGATTGAATGGTGTAGATAGCTATGCGTTGATGAAGTTAGATGTGCTTGATGGATTTAAGAGTGTTAAAATTTGTAAAGCATACAGATATAAAGGGGAGATTATAGATTATATGCCATCAAATTTAGATGAGGTTACACCTATTTATGAAGAGTTAGATGGTTGGGATAGTATTAGCGGGATTAGAAATTATGATGATCTTCCACAAAATGCTAAGATATATATAAAACGAATTGAAGAGCTAACAGGAGTTAGAGTTAGCATTATATCAACAAGTCCAGAAAGGAGCGATACAATACTAAGATGAATAATAAATTTTCACAAATAGTCAAGGTAAAAGAAGAAGAGTTAAATAAAATTGAGATGAGTTTAGCTAAATCCAAAGCGACATTTCGTGAGCTTAGTCGCTCTATGGATGCTATTAATGCTGAGTTAAATATGAGTCAATTCCCAAAGAGCGGCTCATCATCTAAGATCAAATCCACCATAGAACAACAAAAGCTCTTAAGAAGTCAAAAAGATAAGATAAAAGAGAAAATGCTACTTATCCAAAAAGAGATTGTGCATTTTGAATTTAAGTATAAAAAGGCATATGTAGAGCTAGAAAAAGTAAAATATATGGAAAAAGAAGAGATTCAAAAAGAGCTAAAAAATCTCAAGAAAAAAGAGAGTAAAGAGCTAGATGAATTAGGAAATATGCGTCGCTCATCTATGCGTTAAGGATGTTGGTTTGAAGTTATATTTTACACTTTTTTTAAGTATATTTTTATATGCTAATAGTGATGAAATTTTAGCTGATAGAGAGGCAAATATCGCTAAAAATTTAGAGCTAATAGACAGCTCACGCCAGGAGCTAGAAGCTTATAGAGCTGCTACTACTACTTTATTTAACCAGCGTGAAGCTCAAATTCTAGCCAAAGAAAAAGAGCTTAATGCGACATTACAGACCATATCTCAAAAAGAAGAAAATATAAAAAATATGCTTGATAAAAATGAAAAAATTTTATCCGAGCTAAAAAGCATTACAAGCGATAAGGTATTAGAGGTATATGCTAAGATGAAAGACGCCCCAGCCGCTACTATAATATCAGAACTCCCAAGAGATGAAGCGGCGAAGGTTTTACACTCACTTGAAGCTAAAAAGATATCATCAATTTTAGCTAAAATGGATCCGCAAATAGCAGCTGAACTTACGCAAATTTTGAAAAATGATGAGCTTTTTAAGGATTTAAATTCAACTAAATAAATTTAATTTATCTTGCTATTTTTAGCTGATTTTATATATTTTTTTGATAAAATTAGCTAAAAATTTACAAAGGTCATTTAAATGCGTATTAAACTTCCTCATGCTCCATACATAGCAAGAAAAATTGCAAACGATCTATTTAAATCTGGTTTTATCAAATTCAAAAGCGGAACCGAGCCTATAGTGGCTGTAGCTCAAGATATTTTGTATGCTGATATAAACAAAGAAAGGGCCTTAGAAGAGCGTGTAAAAGAGCTTTTAGAGCAAAATGAAAATGAGATTGATTTTATGCAAGTTGATCGCAAGAGTATGTTTTGGTTAATCAAGAAAAAATTGGCTAAAGATTTTGGTGTGATGCTTGCTTATGATGATCGTTATAGTAGCTTATCTCACGAAATTTTACAAAGATTATGGAAAGAGAATTTAATAGATTATAGCGTATCAGAAAATAGGGTTAAAAATCTCATATATAGTGCGATAGAGAGTTACTTAAAGCAGTATGAATCAATAGAAGATATTGTGGCTGATCGCTTGGATAATTATAAGAAAAAGTTGATTCCAGGCACAGATGAGTATGATTTGATATTTGAAAGATTATATGAAGAAGAGCTTAGTAAAAGAGGGATGATATAATGAAAGCGTATATTTATTTAGAAAATGGCATTTATATGGAAGCTAAGGCATTTGGCAAGGGCGGAAGTGCCTTTGGTGAATTAGTTTTTAATACCTCGCTAACTGGATATGAAGAGATCATTACAGACCCTAGTTATGCTGGTCAATTCATAGTATTTACTATGCCAGAAATCGGAATTGTAGGGATCAATGATGATGATAAAGAGAGTAATAAAATTCACGCTAGTGGGGTCTTTATGCGTAATTTTAATGCTAAGCCTAGTAATTTTAGATCCAAAGAGAGTATTGACAAATTCTTTTACGAACAAGGCAAATTCGGAGTATATGATATAGATACTAGATATCTTACTAAAATGCTAAGAGATAGCGGAAATTTAAGAGTATATGTATCTACTGAAATTAGCGATAAAGATGAGCTTAAAAAAGCCTTAGAAAATAGCGCTAGAATCGATGAGATCAACTATGTAAGCATTGTTAGTACTAAAGAGCCATATACTCATCTTTTAAGCAGATGGGATCATAAAAACCAATCTTATGGTAGTGTAAAATCAATTGGAAAAAGAGTTGCGGTGATTGATTATGGTGTTAAGAGAAATATATTAAATGAGCTTTGTAGCGTTGGCCTTGAGCTTGAGGTTTATCCGCATGATGTAAAGGCTGAAGTTTTGATAGATAAATTTAATAAAGGCCAAATTCATGGAGTATTCCTAAGCAACGGCCCAGGCGAGCCTAAAATGCTAGTAAATGAGATAGCACAGATCAAAAAGTTAATCGCAGCAAATATTCCTATGTTTGGTATCTGTCTTGGTCATCAGTTGTTATCAAATGCCTATGGTTATGAGACTTATAAACTCAAATTTGGCCAACACGGATCTAATCACCCAGTCCAAAATCTAGATACAAAAAGCATAGAGATAACAGCACAAAATCACAATTATAATGTCCCAGAAAGTATATGCGAAGTAGCCACAATTACACATAGAAATCTCTTTGATAACACTATTGAAGGGGTTTGCTATAATGGTGGAAGAGTATTTTCAGTCCAGCACCATCCAGAAGCGAGTAGCGGACCAAATGAGAGTAAATATATCTTTAAGAAATTTATAGAAATTTTATAATGGATTTAGCCACGATCCTTACTACTATTGCACTTGCGATTAGCTTTAGCTTGTCGCATTGTATCGGTATGTGTGGTGGATTTGTGGTAGCTTGTAATATCAAACTTAATCAAAAATCAAAATCAACTCAATTCATCTTACTACTTAGTTATCATCTTAGCAGAGTTTTGGCATATATGATTTTAGGTATTTTATTTGGGCTTTTTGGCTCGGCTGCTCTTTTGAGCGGTGCTAATAGGGGGTTGGTTATCTTTTTTGCTGGGGTGATTTTGATTATTTTGGCTTTTGGGCTTTTTAAAAGAGGCAAGCTGCTATCTTATATCGAAAATCAGAAATTAAGCTATTTAATTATCCCTTTATTTAGCAAATTCAGACAAAAAAATAGCCTTATATCGTTTTTGATTTTAGGATTTTTAAATGGGCTTTTGCCTTGCGGAGTTGTATATTATTTTTTGGCTGTTTCGCTTGGGAGTGGCTCTTTGATAAATGGTGCGATGATTATGGCTATTTTTGGTCTTAGCACAATTCCTGTGATGATGGGAGTCGGTGGTATTTTGTCTGCTTTGAGTGCTAAATTTAAAAATTATTTAAATTTAATCTCTTTTATAATTATGCTTGGGTATGGAATTTATTTTTTATATTTAGGATTTATGTTACTTAAATAAAAATTATAAAATTTTGATATTCAATATCTATTTTTTAGTTTAAATTCACTATATTTTCTCTTTTTTTAAAATTATAAAATAGCCTTTTTTGATTATAATATAGCAAAAATCCACTTAAATATAAACTCAATATCTAAAATGATATTAATTAGCAAATTAAATATGCTATAATTAACGAACCAATAATTAGTAAAATTAGTTTTGTAGATTAAATATATTAGGCGGAGAGAGTAATGGAAGAAAATTTAAAAAATTTAACCATTTTAATAGTAGAAGATGACAATAAGATAAAAAGCTCAATAGCTAGAGCCTTAGAAGGGCTTTTTAAAAGTGTTATCTTGGCTAAAAATGGCGATGAAGGGCTAAAAAAATTTAAAAAATACAACCCAGATTTAGTGCTTACAGATATAGTAATGCCTATAATGGATGGTCTAGAGATGACTAAAGAGATCAAACAGATATCACAATCCACGCCTGTGATTGTATTTAGTGCTTTTAGCGATAGAGATAGATTGCTTGGTGCGATTGATGCTAGAGTGGATAAATATCTTATAAAGCCACTTAGCGATGATGAGTTGTGTGAAGCGATATCCAAGATCGCTAAAGATAGAATAGACCTTACTTCACAAATCGATATTGGCCGTGGAATTAAATTTGACAAAACTAAAAGAGTGCTTATAAAAGATGATGGAACTCAAATAGGATTAACCAAAAAAGAGTTGGCATTTTTGACAATTTTAGCCCAAAGGATGGATACTTTGGTTTTGCACGAAGAGATTAAGCAAAATGTCTGGACAGATGAGAGGGTTAGCGATGCGGCTATTAGGACTTTTGTTAAGAGAATTCGTGATAAAGTTGGGGTAAATTTGATTAAAAATATATCTGGCCTTGGATATAAAATTAGCTCAAAAGATGATGAAATATAAATCAAATTTATACTAAAAAATATATTTCAAATGAGATAAATTTAAAATTTATTGTTTAAATTCTAAACATTTTAAATTTATTTTTGTATATTTTTGATCTTTTAAGTTAATTTATATTTTATTTACCATATAATTAGAAGTGCTTTTCAATAATAACTTTACAGGAGGAACTTTTTAATGCAGCCAAGTAATGCATTGAACTACGACTATACAGTCGCTAAGTACTTCATGTTTACCACTATTATCTTTGGTATAGTTGGTATGGGTATCGGTACTTTGATAGCTTTTCAGTTAGCTTACCCTGACCTTAACTATATAGCTGGTGAATATGGAACATTTAGCCGTCTTAGACCGCTTCATACAAATGGCGTGATCTACGGGTTTATGTTATCAGGTATATTTGCTACCTGGTATTACATAGGACAAAGAGTGCTTAAGGTCTCTATGAGCGAATCTAAATTTCTAATGTTCATAGGCAAGCTACATTTTTGGCTATATGTGCTAGTTATAGCTTTGGCGGTTATTACTCTTTTTGCTGGTGTTTCTACATCTAAAGAGTATGCAGAGCTTGAGTGGCCAATTGATATAATAGTCGTTGTTGTGTGGGTTTTATGGGGAATTTCTATATTTGGGCTTATTGGAATTCGCCGTGAAAAAACTCTATATATCTCTTTATGGTATTACATTGCTACATTCCTTGGCGTAGCTATGCTATATCTATTTAACAATATGGAAGTTCCTACTCGTCTAGTTACAGGTATGGGTAGTTGGATCCACTCTGTATCTATGTATGCAGGTACAAATGATGCGCTAGTTCAATGGTGGTTTGGACACAATGCGGTTGCGTTTGTATTTACCGTGGCGATAATTGCTCAAATTTACTACTTCTTGCCAAAAGAGAGTGGCCAACCAATTTTTAGCTACAAACTCTCACTATTCTCATTTTGGGGCTTAATGTTTGTCTATCTTTGGGCTGGTGGTCACCATCTTATTTATTCTACTGTGCCAGACTGGATGCAAACTATGGGATCTATATTCTCTATAGTTCTTATCTTACCTAGCTGGGGTTCAGCGATCAATATCTTGCTTACTATGAAGGGTGAATGGGGACAATTAAGAGAAAATCCACTAATTAAATTCATGGTATTAGCCTCTACATTTTATATGTTCTCTACTCTTGAAGGACCGATTCTATCGATAAAATCTGTAAATGCTCTAGCGCACTTTACTGATTGGATCCCTGGACATGTCCATGATGGGACTCTTGGTTGGGTTGGATTTATGACTATGGCTGCACTATATCATATGACTCCACGCGTCTTTAAGCGTGAATTATATAGCAAATCTTTAATGGAAGCGCAATTTTGGATCCAAACTACAGGTATCGTGCTATACTTTGCGTCTATGTGGATCGCTGGTATCACTCAAGGTATGATGTGGAGAGCTACTGATGAGTATGGTAATCTTGCTTACTCATTTATAGATACAGTTACAGTTTTAATGCCTTATTATTGGATTAGAGCTATTGGTGGTTTATTGTATCTAATTGGATTCTTTATGTTTGCTTACAATATTATGAAATCTATCTCATCAAGTAAGCCTATAGATCGTGAGCCAGTAAGTGCTTCACCAATGGCTGCGTAAGGAGGAGTGAATGTTTAGTTGGTTAGAGAAAAATCCATTCTTTTTTGCGGTATTTGTCTTTATATTTATAGCTTATGCTGGTATTGTCGAGATTTTGCCTGATTTTGCTGATCGTGCTAGACCTGTCGAGCATAAAAAACCATACACAGTTTTACAACTAGCTGGTCGCAATGTCTATATAGCTGATAGCTGTAATGCTTGCCACTCTCAATTAATTCGCCCATTTAAATCAGAAACCGATAGATATGGCATGTATTCTGTAAGTGGTGAATTTGCTTATGATAGGCCATTTTTATGGGGATCTAAAAGAACAGGCCCGGATCTAGCTAGAATCGGCAACTATAGAAGCGTTGATTGGCATGAAAATCACATGAAAGATCCAGTAAGCGTAGTGCCAGGATCTATTATGCCAGCATATAAACATATGTTTAATAAAAATGCTGATATAGAAACAGCTTATGCTGAAGCCCTAACAGTTAAAAAGGTATTTAATGTCCCTTATGATACAGAAAATATGCCAAAATTAGGCAGTTGGGATGAAGCTCAAGCAGAGATAAAAGCAGAAGCGGAGGCTATCGTAAGCCAAATGAAAGATCAAGATGTAAAAGATGCATTTGCTAGAGGTGAAATCCGCCAAATAGTAGCATTGATTGCATATTTAAATAGCTTAAAATAGGGTTTGTTATGAGTATAGAGACTATGAGAGAACTACAAGCTTATGGCTTTTATATAATGCTAGTAGCGATGGTAGTGATACTATATAGCTACTGGTTTCATCTAAAAAGATCAGAAAAAATAGGTAGAAGAGATTATGAAAAATACTCAAATTTAGCCTTAAATGATGATTTAAAAGATAATGTTCTTGAGAGTTTCACTTCAGACAAAGATGACAATAGGAGCGTTAAAAAATGAAATGGTTTAATCTAGAAGACAATGTAAATTCGCTTTCTATTCTTGGTGCTATAGCTATCGTTTTATTGACATTGATTGTCGTAGGTAGGCTATTTAAACTAATGAAAGTGAAAAAAGAGGGCGGAGAGTTAAGTGAGCATAGCTGGGATGGAATCGGTGAGTATAAAAATCCTGTGCCGATCGGCTGGGCTGTGGTGTTTGTTTTAGCTATAGTTTGGGCTATATGGTACTTTTTGGTTGGGTATCCTTTGAATTCATACTCTCAAATCGGCGAATATAATGAAGAGGTCAAAAAATATAACGCAAGCTTCCAAGCCAAATTCCAAAATGCCACTCAAGATGAGTTAAAAGCAATTGGCGAGCAAGTATTTTTGGTTCAATGTGCAGCTTGCCATGGAATCACAGGTGATGGCATTAATGGTAAGGCGGCAAATTTAGTAGAGTGGGGTAGCGAAAAGGGTATTTATGATGCTATTATCAAAGGCTCAAAAGGCCTAGGATATCCATTAGGCGATATGCCAAATGCTATTGATAATGGCATTGATGAGGCTACGGCTAAGGCTATAGCAGCATTTACAGCTAAAGAGATATCAGCTATCAAATCTACTATAAATGAAGATCTAGTAGAAGCTGGTCGTGCAGCGTGGGCTACTTGTGCGGCTTGCCATGGTGAAGATGGCAAAGGTATGGATGGTATGGCGCCAGATCTTAGCAAATATGGATCAAGTGATTTTGTAGTAGATGTATTAGTTCGTGGAAAAACAGGCAATATCGGTCATATGCCTAAATTCAGAGACACAGGCTTGATTAATCCAACTCAAGAGAAAGCCGTTGGTGAATATATAATCTCACTTTCAAAAGGAGAATAATATGGATAATACAAATAGATCTGTTTTTGCATTAAATGGCGTTACTGGAATGCTGATCGCTACTGCTCTTTTGCTATCTATATTGGTTGTGCTTACATATCTTGGTATATCGGCACAACAAAATGTAATGCAAAAACCATATAAATTAGTAGATCCTTCATCTGTAGAGATGAAAAGTAGCGTCCAAAAAGCTGCTGAAGTTATGGTAATTAAGGAGTAAAATATGTCTAAATTATTAGAATCATTAATTGTTATCGGACTTATTATAGCAGCGGCTATTACTGCTTGGTCAGTGCTTACACCAAATAGTCTTTATATCGGATGATATTATTTAAGATTTTTAAGAGCGGCTTTATAGCTGCTCTTTTGAGTTTGGGAGCATATGGCGTAGTAATTGACAATGCTAATATCATTAGCGAGGCTGTAGAGATAAAACTAAATTTAATTGGTGAAGAGTTAAAGAGTAAAACGGGCGTTAGTCTAGATCTTCTTACTATATCTGATCTCAATGGCTCTACTTTGGAAAATGCAGCTAGCTCGCATATATCAAATTTAAAGCCACCATATATAGTTTTAGCTATATTGCCTAAGGATTTTTCTAGTAAGGCTGGTAAGCTAGATATATTTGCGTCAAATGACGCTTTAGAGCTTTTTGACAAAGAAGCAGTGCTTAGCCCATTTCCGCAAACTGGCTCTATAATCCCACTTCTAACGCAAAATAAAGGCAAAGATATCTATAATTCCTCTATGCTAAATGGATATGCCGATATCGCTGATAGAGTCGCAAATAGCAAAAATATAACCCTAGAAACTTCAATAGGCTCACAAAATAGAGATACTATAAATATCTTTAGATATCTAATATATGGGACAATTATACTTGTGTTGATTGTTTTATTTATCCGTAAATTTAAAAAAGGCTAATAATGCAAAATCGTAAAACGCTTTGGCCGTATGGAATTTTGCTCTCCATATTTGCTATAGTTTGTGCTTGTGCTTATACTATATATTACTCTTTGGATTATCCTGTCTATATGGATGATTATTACTTTGATAAGTATCAAAAAGTTGATAGTAAATTTAATGAAATCCAAGTGGCTCAATCAAATTTTAGTCGTGAATTTAGTTTTAATACAACTCCGCAAATTGAGCTAAATTCTATAATCTTGCCTAACCAAACCCAAAGACTTCGCAGAGGCAAGAGTGCCACAATAGTGCCATTAAATCAAAATTTCAATCTCAAATTCGATACAAATGCCACTAACTATTCTACTAAGATATTGCTAACTCGCCCAGATAGCAGTGAGTTTGACAAAGAGCTAATATCTCAAAATCAAAGTGGCAAGATGACTATAAATGACCTTAATCTAACCAAAGCTGGCAGATGGCAGATAAAAGCTAAGATTATCATCGATGAGAATAAAACCGGATTTTATCAAGTAGAGTTATATGCAAAATAGATCACTTTTTGTCTTTAGTACTTCTAGAAATGTACGGGATTTTTATTCTAATAATCTAAGCTCAAATTCGCTCTTGCCAAAGATAATGAATATATCAGAGTTTTTTGGTGAGGTTATATATGTCCCAGATAGACGCCGTGCTACTGATATGGAGTCTTTGTTATACATGCGAAATGCTATTAATAGGGTGGAGAATATCTCTTCGATATTAAATATAAAAGATGAATTTTTAGTCTTTTTGAAAAACTCCAACTATATATTTTCATTCTTTAAAGAGCTAAGCAAAGAGAAAAAGAGAGTCGCAGATTTAAGTATAGCTGATACATATGCTAATTATGATGAGCATCTAGCTATTTTGGATAATCTAGGGCGGATTTATAAGCAGAGTTTGGATGAGCGTGGCCTATATGATGATATTACGATAAGCGATTACTATGAGATAAATCCAAATTTTATTAGCAATTTTGATAGGATTGAGATACGAATTGATGGGATTTTGACGCTTTTGGAGTGGGAAATTTTGATTAAAATAAGCGAAAAAATTCCACTAATTTTAAATTTTGATTGTAGTAAATTTAACCAAAAAACGATAGAAAAGATAAAAAATTTCACAAATTTAAATTTCAAACTCAGCCATAACTATAAGCTAAATTTAAGTGATAAGTCCATAGAGAGCGAGACTAGACTAAACCAAAACCCAAATATAAATATTATGGGATTTTCTCTTCGTAGCTTACAAGCGGCCTTTGTCTTTGATGAGATATCAAATATGATAAGAGATGGGATAAAACCGCAAAATATCGCCGTGATACTACCTGATGAGAGCTTTGCAGATGTGTTACAAAATTTAGATGAGAATAATATGCTAAATTACGCTATGGGAAAAAGCTTGAAAAATAGCCCAATTTACACGCTTTTACATACGATTAAAGAGGCTATATCTCAAGAGTTAGAATATGAATTTAATGAGAATTATATACAAAATTCCAAAGAACTAAATCAGTTAATAGCAACACTAAATAGCTTTAAAATCCCAACGAAAATATATCAAGATATCCAAGATATATTCTATTCTAAAGTGGAGTTTAATCGCTTTGAAGATTTGATAAAATCGCTATTAAATGATATCAAAAGGGTTGATGAGATAGATGAGATTATAGAAAATGAGCTATTTTATATCAAAACTCTTTTACGCCAAATAGAGCTTAAATTTAGCGATATTTTGGAGCTATTTTTGATAAATTTCTCTAGCAAAACTCAAAGCATGGCCGGCGGGGGTCTAGTAAGCGTGATTGGGATTTTGGAGAGTAGATTTAAGAGTTATGATGGCGTGATTATAGTTGATTTTAATGACTCTTTAGTGCCTAAAAGAAGCCAAAAAGAGATGTTCCTAAGCTCAGTAGTGAGAAAAAATGCCGGTCTAATCAGTCATAGCGATAGGGAGAATTTACAGAGATTTTACTATGAAAGCTTGATAAATAGAGCCAAAAGAGTATCTATCAGTTATGTTGAAAATGATGAGAATATCGTATCTAGATTTATTAAGGATTTTGAGGGCGTTAAGAAGATTGAAATTTCGCAAATTTCATATGAAAACGCCTTGCGTCAAGGCGGAATCGCCATTGATTTGACGCCTAGGGAGATCGTAGAAACTCACGATTTTTTTGCTTGGCCTCTCTCATTTACTCGCTTAGATACCTGTCTTAAATGTAAAAGGCGGTATTATTATAAATATATTAAAAATATTGAAGAGTCTAGATTTGATGATAGAGATGCGCTAGATTTTGGTAATTTGATACATGAAGCCTTAGAAGAGTATTTCAAGCAATCAAACGATAAATTTGATAAAAGCGAGTTTTTACAGATATATAGCAAATATCAAAAAGATACCACGCTAAAAAGCGAGATTTTCAAGCTAAAACTTGATGAGTTCACATCTAGTCAAAATAGCCATTTCAAAGATGGATTTAGCGTTAGCGAATGTGAGAAAAAGATTGAAGCTAAGTTTAATGGGATTTTTATCAAAGGCAAGATTGATAGAGTTGATATCAATGGTAATGATATTTGGCTTATTGATTATAAGAGCGGAAAAGCAGATGAAAAGTCCTTGCAGCTAGCATTTTATGAGCTTTTATATCAAGCGAAATATAATAAAACAGCTAGTGGCCATTTCTACTCATTTGATGATAATAAATTTACTAATAGCAAAGCCGACATTGATAAATTAATCGAAGTTTTAGATGAGCTAACAGAGATCAATAATACCCAAATTAGCTTTACTCAAAATACAAAACATTGCGATATATGCCCGTATGAATCTCTGTGTTTAAGGGGATTAAGATGAAATTTGAAAATTATTTATGCTTAGAAGCGAGTGCGGGAAGTGGCAAGACATTTGCTCTATCAGTTCGCTATATCGCTCTATTATTAAAAGGCAATCACCCAAGAAAAATCCTAGCCCTAACATTCACAAACAAAGCCGCAAACGAGATGAAGCACAGGATCACAGATACATTTTGTAATCTACATTTAAGCAAGTGCGATGGCGAGCGAAATGCTATTTGCGAGCTTTTGGGTAAATCAAAAGAAGAAGTTTTGGCGCTTAGAGATAAATTTATGGCTGATTTTTTGGCCAGTGAGTTAAAGATATCTACATTTGACTCCTTTTTTGCTACGATTCTTAGGCAGTTTAGCTTAAATTTAGGTCTTATGCCAGATTTTAGCTCTCTTAATGATAATAGCATTGAGGTTAAAAATGAGTTTAAAAGGCTCTTAAGCTCAAATTCAATGATGAGTAAAGTAGCAAAATATCTATATTATACAAATAGCAAAGAAAATACCCTTTTTGAAAAGCTTTCTCTACTCTCACAAGCTAAATTTGAGAAATTCGACGCCACACTCCCATGCCCTGAAAACGCAATGGATAGATATAATGAGTTATGTGATGTGGCATTGAAATTGAGTAGCGATAAGTATTATGTGGCTAATTTTAATAAAAATTTAAGCTTAAACGAGATAGTTGAAAAAGCCGTCGTAAAAGATATAGATAAAAAATATTTTAATAAAGTAAGAGACAACGCCGAATTTAACGCCGCTAGAGATGAGTTTATAAGTGCTCTAAAAGAGTATTATCTAGCTCTTGAGAAATATGAAATATCTCAAATTTCATATTTTGTGGATCTCTATAAAAAGGCAATTGCTAATGTAAATCGCCGTGAAAATAGCCTAAGTTTTGCCGATATCACAAATTGGGTCAATGAGCTTCTAACTAACAAAAACAAGCAAAATATCGATATGCTATATTTTCGCCTTGATGCTAAGATTAGGCATATTTTGATCGATGAGTTTCAAGATACTGATATCAAGCAATATGAGATATTAGAACCACTCATAGCTGAAAGTCTCTCTGGCATAGGTCAAAGTGGCGTTGGGAGCTTTTTTTATGTTGGTGATATAAAGCAGAGTATTTATAGATTTCGTGGGGGTCAAAGTGAGCTGTTTAATAAGCTCAAACAGGATTTTTCACAGATAAAAGCTCAAAGCCTAGATAAAAATTATCGCAGTGATAAAGAGATAGTAAAATATGTAAATGAGATATTTCAAAAGAAATATCCACACTACATAGATCAAATTCCAAATAGCAAAGATGATGGCTATGTAGGGGTTGTTAAATTTGATAGAGAAAAATATTTAGAGGCGATTTATGATAGCATAAAAAAACTCGAAGATAACCGCATAGAGCATAAAGATATGGCGATACTTTGTTGGAAAAATAGTGATATTTATAATATCAAAGACTATTTAGAAGCTAAAGGCTTAGAAGTATCTACCCAAACTACAAATAATCTTATCAAAAGTGCTAATGTAGCGGCGGTGGTGGCATTTTTGAAATACTCTATTTTTGGTGATGAGATATATCTAAACACTCAATATGAGATAACCAAAACCAAAAAAGCCAAACTAGAGTTAAAAAGCGATGCTAGCGTAGCTCAAACTTTGAAATTCATCGCTAAATACCTTGAGCTTGAGCCTTGCGATGTTGATCTATTGAAACTATATGAGATTAGTAGCAAGTATAGCGATATATATGACTTTGCTTTTAATATCGATAATGACCAGACAACTAGCGCTAAAAATAGCCAAAAAGGCATAACGATAATGACCGTTCATAAGAGCAAAGGGCTACAGTTTGAGCATGTCATCGTGCTTGATTATATAGGAAAAGAAAATAGTCAAAAAGATAAATTTTTAATGGAGTATAATCTAGAGACAGATAGCTGGGATATAAGGTTAGCTAATAAGGTGTTTGAGTATTTGGGCGATAAGGATTATACCCAGCTTCAAGATAGACAAAAAGAGCTTGATAGAAAAGAGGTTATAAATAAAATTTATGTAGCATTAACCAGGGCTAAACATAGCTTAATAATCTTAGCCAAAGATAATCCAAATGGCAACAATATCTCATATTTTACTGAGTATGAATCAAATGGCAAAACGGTAGAATATCTAAATTTAAAAGAATACAAATCAGGAATTATCAAACCAAATAGCGACAAAAAGCAAGAGTCCAAGCCGCAAATAACCGATCTTAAACCATTTGAAAAGATTGCACCACAAGAGATTTTAACTAGTGATAAGCCAAAAGAGAGCTTAAATTTAGATTCTATCTACTTTGGCAAGGCGCTGCATTATTATCTTGAGAGCATTGATTTTGCTGATTTTAACTCACTTAAAATCGCTCAAAATTGCTTGTATAATAAATTTGGAGCATTTATCGACCAAGATGGCCTAAAGGATATTAAAGATAGGGTTGATAGGCTTTTAAATAACCCGCAATTTTTAGAAATCATAAAAGATAAAAGATTATATCAAGAGCAAGATATCGGATTTAATGGGGTGTTAAAACGCATTGATTTATTATGCGTAAATAACGATGAAATCGAGATAATAGACTATAAAAGCTCTCTTAAAAATAGCGATGAGCATAAAGAGCAAGTTAGAGAATATCTAGATATTTTATCTCAAATTTATCCACAAAAAAGGCTAAAAGCTAGTATAGTTTATATACTACATGACAAAATTCAAATTTCAAAGCTCTAATATAAAAATTTTCTTAAATTCAGCTATTTTTAAACTAGTCTCGCTATAATTTCACTCTTAAATTAATTATATAAAAGGCAAGATTATGACAAAGATAACAAAGCCAAATGAAGTAAAGCGTGATTGGATCGTTCTTGATGCTTCTGGAAAGAGATTTGGTAGATTGCTAACTGAAGCTGCTACACTACTTCGTGGCAAACATAAGCCAGGATTTAGCCCAAATGTTGATTGCGGAGATTATGTAATCATCATCAATGCTAGCAAGGCAGAATTCACAGGTGCGAATAAAGCTGAAGAGAAACTTTATCACAGACATTCAGGCTATTTTGGTAGCGTAAAAAGCGAAAAATTTGGTGATTTACTAGCTAATAAACCTGAAAAACTTTATAAATTAGCAGTCCGTGGTATGCTACCTAAGACAAAATTAGGCAAAGAGATGCTTAAAAAATTAAAAATCTATGCTGGTAGTGAGCATCCGCACACTGCACAAATAGCTAAAGAAGGAAAATAATAATGGCAACAACATATGCAACAGGTAAGAGAAAAACAGCAGTTGCTAAAGTTTGGGTAAAACCAGGTAGCGGCAAAATCACAGTAAATGGTATGGATCTAAATACTTGGCTTGGCGGACACGAAGCTATAAAGCTTAAAGTAGTTCAACCATTATTAGTAACAAAACAAGAAACTTCTATGGATATCACAGCTACGACTTTAGGTGGTGGGTATTCAGCTCAAGCAGAGGCTTTAAGACACGGAATTTCAAGAGCTTTAGCTTCTATCGACGCAACATTTAGAGCAGCTCTTAAACCACAAGGCCTTCTAACTCGTGATAGTCGTGTTGTAGAGCGTAAAAAATATGGCCGCAGAAAAGCAAGAAGAAGTCCGCAATTCTCAAAAAGATAATATTTCATATTTCCAAAGGCCTTTTGGCTTTTGGAACTTTTTTAAATTTAATCTTGTTTATTTAGCAAAAATTTATAATAAATTTTTATTAAGTTAAGATTGATTACATATAATTCCGATGTCCAACAGATAAACCTCCTTTTTGTAATAGTTTCGGAGTTGTAATCCAACTCCGATACCACATTTTATTACTTTTCTTAAACTTTCATAAATCACGAAAAAGCCATAAATCGCATTACAAAATAAATTAAGTTTTTTGATCATTTCATTTTGGTTATTTTCACCCAAAAGAGTAGCCAAATCTTTATAAATCTCAAACATTCAAAATCGCAAAATTTATATTGTTTTAAAGCGATTTAATGTATTATTCTTAAATTAATCATTACATTTAATCACACTTTTTAAGGAATTAAAATGAAAAAAATCATTTTAGCATTATGTGCGGCGTCAGCGATATTTGCAAGTGATAGATATGAACTAACCATAGTTGGTGGATATGCTCACCCAGAGGGCACTCAAGGTATTGATGATCAAAAGCTAATTGGTCTAAGATTAGGTAGAAATTTAGATCTATCTTGGCTTAGTCAAATTGAGCTTGGCTTTGATTACACTCCTAAGGCTACATTTGAAGACAAAAATGGTAAAGAAATTGGCTATGATACAAGAATTGCTAGATACTATTTAAATTTAGTAAAAGATTTCGCCTTAACTGATAGATTTTCTGTTTATGCCTTGGCCGGTGCTGGATATCAAGATCTAAGTAAAGAGGCAAATGATGCTAATGATGATGGATTTGGTCAAGCTGGTTTGGGGGTTAAATTTAAAGTAGTGGATAATTTTGCTATCAAATTAGAAGCAAGAGATGCTATTAACTTCAAAGAAGGAGATAGCACATTTTTATATACTTTAGGTTTTGCTAGTAGCTTCGGTGCTACCAAAAAATCCGAGCCTACCATAACCCAAGAAGCCCCTATCGCTTCACAAGTAGTTGATGGCGATGATGATAATGATGGAGTGTTAAATAGCAAAGATAGATGCCCTAATACCCCAGCAGGTGCCGTGGTGGATGAAAATGGCTGTCAAAAATTAATTAGATTAAATTTACATGCTAATTTCGCAAGTGATAGCGCAACTTTAAGCCCAAAATTTGTAGCTAAAATAGAAGAAGTTGCTAAAGTTTTAAATATGAATAGCGAGTATAAAGTTGTATTAGAAGGCCACACAGATTCTACAGGTTCAGAAAAATATAACCAAATTTTATCAGAAAAAAGAGCCAAAGCAGTAGCAGATGTGCTTATAAATATGGGTGTAAGCAAAGATAGAATCCAAACAATAGGCTATGGTGAGTTATCTCCAATTGCTACAAACAAAACCAAAGAGGGTAGAGCACAAAATCGCCGTGTTGATGCTAAATTTAGTAATTAATTATGCAGATAATCACCGATTTTGATTATACGGCTATATTGGCACTTTGTGCTAAATATAGCCTTAGAGTTATATTTTCACTACTTATATTTTTTATTGGCAAGTGGATTGTTTGGCGAATTTGCCTTGTTATAGAAAGAGTTATACAAAAAGCCAAATTAGATAAATTAATAGCTAGTTTTATTGTAAATTCATCCAAAACAATATTTTTAATAATTGTCATTGTAGCAGCATTAGCAAATCTTGGTATCGATACGACCTCATTTGTAGCGATGCTTGGCGCCATAGGGCTTGGTATCGGTATGGCTTTTAAAGATTCATTTGGCAATATCGGAGCTGGGATTTTGATTCTATTTTTTAGGCCATTTAGGATAGGGGATAATATCGATATTGGCGGATATAACGGCGTAGCGAGTGAGTTAAATTTATTTAGTATATGTCTAATAACTGGCGATGGCAAAAGCGTCATTATCCCAAATAAACAGGTCATAAATAGCAAAATTATAAATTTCTCACTAACACCAACAAGGCGAGTTGAGCTACTTTTTAGTGTGGATTATAAAGATGATTTAAGATTAGCTAAGGATATAATCTTAAATATCGCAAATCAAAATGAATTAATCCTAAAAGAGCCCGCACCTAGCGTATTAGTAAGTGCTCTTGGGGCTCACAGCATTGATATATTAGTTAGATTTTGGGTGCTTAATGAAAATTATAGCGCCACGCAGTCAACTATGCTAGAAGGCGTTAAAATGGCATTTGACGAAGCTGGGATTAGTATCCCATATCCGCAACTTGTAACGCATCATATATATGAGAAAGAGAGCGAAGATGATAAATAAGCCTACTATTTTATTTGATCTTGATGGGACACTTATTGACTCTACTGAAGCTATCGTAAATGGATTTTATAAGGCTTTTAGGAGTTATAATCTCACCGAGCCTACAAAGGCTCAAATTTGCTCATTAGTGGGACATCCTTTGGAGTATATGTTTGGCTCACTTGGAGTTAAAGAGCATTTGATAGCTGATTTTATCGCTATTTACAAAGATGATTATAGACAAAACTACCTAGCACAAACCACTCTTTTACCCGGTGGATTTGAAGCAGTTAGCAAGGCTAGTGAATTTGCGAATTTAGGAGTAGTAACCACAAAAACCTCTTTATATTCTAAAAATTTGCTTGAAAACTTAGGAATTTTAAAATATTTTAGCGTTGTTATAGGGCGAGATGATGTAACCCATCCAAAGCCAAATCCTGAGCCGATTCTAAAGGCTTTAGAAGTGATTGGTAAAAGCCCAAAAAGCTATATGATAGGCGATACCCCAATGGATGCTAAAGCGGCTAAGAGTGCTGGTATTTTCAGTATTGGCGTAACTTGTGGATATGAGAGTAGAGAGAATTTAGAGTCAATCTGTGATTATGTCTGCTTAGATACTTTAAGCGCTGTAGAGTATATCAAGATATCTAATTCATAAAATTTATTGATTTTTTGTTTAAACTTATAAATTAGCTAAAAAAATTTGGCTAATTTTTTCTAATTAATTATATATTAATTTTATGGAAAAATCATATTTTGAGCTATGTATTATTTATAGAACTGATAATTTATATAAAAAAAAATTTATAATTTACTTAGTTTTTAGATTTTTATAATATAATTACTAACTTTAAGTTAAAGAAAATAATCAAACCAATATGAGTTTTTAAATTTTATTTTATAAATAGAATTTAAGCTTAGAAAGGAAAAATATGAGCAAAATTATGAAAACCATGGATGGCAACGAAGCAGCAGCTTACGCCTCTTATGCTTTTACAGAAGTTGCTGGGATATATCCTATTACGCCTAGCTCACCTATGGCAGACTATGTGGATATATGGGCAAGTGAAGGCAAGAAAAATCTCTTTGGAATGCCTGTTAAAGTAGTCGAGATGCAAAGCGAAGCCGGTGCGGCCGGTACGGTACATGGTAGCCTTCAAGCTGGAGCATTGACTACTACATTTACAGCAGCTCAAGGGCTATTGCTTAAAATTCCAAATATGTATAAAATCGCAGGCCAAATGCTACCAGGCGTGATCCATGTCGCAGCTAGATCTTTGGCGGCTCAAGCCTTATCAATTTTTGGCGATCATCAAGATATATACGCTTGTAGGCAGACTGGATTTGCTATGCTTGCTACTGGATCAGTCCAAGAAGTTATGGATCTAGCGGGGGTAGCTCACCTTAGTGCGATTAAAGGTAGGGTGCCATTTTTACACTTTTTTGATGGATTTAGAACTAGCCATGAAATTCAAAAAATCGAAGTGATGGATTATAGTGTATTTGATAGATTGCTTGATAAAGAGGCGGTTGAAGAGTTTAGACGAACATCTATGAATCCCGAAAATCCAAAAATCAGAGGAACGGCTCAAAATGATGATATATACTTTCAAACTAGGGAGCTAACCAACAAATTCTACGATGCTATCCCTGATATTGTGGCTGATTATATGAGTGAGATATCTAAGGTTACAGATAGAAATTACGCACCATTTGTATATTATGGCGCTAAAGATGCCACTAGAGTGATTGTAGCGATGGGTTCAGTAACTCAAACTCTTGAAGAAGTGGTGGATTATCTAAATTCAAAAGGCGAAAAGGTAGGCGTGCTAAAAGTCCATCTATATAGACCATTTAGTATTAAGCATATGTTTGATGTGATGCCTACTTCAGTAGAAAAAATAGCAGTATTAGACCGCACTAAAGAGCCAGGCAGTTTAGGTGAGCCACTATATTTAGATATCAAAGCTGCATATTATGGCAAAGAAAATACCCCAATTATCGTAGGCGGAAGATATGGCTTAAGCTCAAAAGATGTCGATCCAGCTCAAATGTTAGCAGTATATGAAAATTTAAATTCACCTACGCCTAAAGATGGATTTACAGTTGGTATAGTAGATGATGTCTCATTTACTTCACTAGCAGTAGGAGATAAAATTTCACTAAGTGATGAAGATTGTATAGAGTGTTTATTTTATGGGCTTGGAGCTGATGGTACGGTTGGAGCAAACAAAAACTCAATCAAAATTATTGGCGATAAAACAGATCTATATGCTCAAGCATATTTTGCTTACGATAGCAAAAAATCAGGCGGCTATACTAGAAGCCATCTAAGATTTGGCAAAAACCCTATCCGCTCTACATATCTAGTATCAAATCCGCATTTTATAGCCTGTTCTGTGGCGGCGTATTTGGATATTTATGATGTGGTAGATGGGTTAAGAGATGGGGGGACATTTTTATTAAATTCCATCTGGGACGCTAAAAAAACGATAGAGAAAATCCCAAATAGAGTAAAACGCATTTTAGCGCAAAAAAATGCGAATTTCTATATACTAAATGCTACAAAATTAGCCTATGAAATAGGCCTAGGAAATCGCACAAATACCATTATGCAATCGGCATTTTTCAAGCTTTCAGGTATAATCGACTACGAAGAAGCGCGAAAATATATGAAAGAATACGCCTACAAAACCTATCACAAAAAAGGTGATAAAATTGTAGAGATGAATTACAAAGCCATCGATGAGGGTGCTAGCGAGTTAGTCAAAATAGATATTGATCCAAGCTGGATAAATTTAAGCGATGATATAAAAGAGGATAAATATAAAGGTAGTGATTTTGTAGAAAATATCGCTAAGCCTATGAATGCTGCTCGTGGGGATTATTTGCCTGTCTCAGCCTTTGTAGGGTATGAAGATGGCTCCTTTGAGTCTGGGACTACTGAATTTGAAAAGCGTGGCGTAGGCGTGATGGTACCAAAATGGATAGAGGAGAATTGTATCCAGTGTAATCAATGTGCTTTTGTATGCCCGCATGCTGTTATTAGGCCGTTTTTGATAGATGAAAATGAGATGGCAAATGCCCCACAAGGTGTCAAAGATAGAGCGATCAACGCTAAAGGCAAAGAGCTAACAGGATTAAAATACAAAATTCAAGTAAGCCCATTAGATTGTACCGGTTGTGAGCTATGTGCTCATGAGTGCCCAAGCAAAGAAAAATCCCTAGTAATGGTGCCGCTAAATGGCGAAATAGAAAAAGGCGAACAAGAAAACGCAGATTATCTATTTAAAAAAGTTGTCTATAAAGATGATTTAATGAACAAACAAAGCGTCAAAGGCTCTGGCTTTGCTCAACCTTTATTTGAATTCCACGGCGCATGTCCAGGATGTGGTGAAACGCCATATATCACGCTAGTTACAAGGCTATTTGGCGAGCAATTAATGATAGCTAATGCGACTGGTTGTAGCTCTATTTATGGCGGATCAGCACCATCATCACCATATAGAAAATCTAATAAAACAGGTAATGGCGTAGCATGGGCGAATTCGCTATTTGAAGATAATGCTGAGTTTGGTATGGGTATGGAGATAGCTATGCAAACTATCCGCAATAGAGTAGAGAGCATAATGCTAAATACCAAAGACAAAGCCCCAAATGCTATAGCAGCGCTATATAATGACTGGTTAGCTAATAAAAATGATAGAATAGCTACCCAAAATATTAGAGATACCTTAGTCCCACTACTTGAAGCAAATTCAAATTTCGAAGGGGCAAAAGAGCTTTTAAGCCTTAAACAATACATAGCCAAAAAATCACAATGGATCATTGGCGGTGATGGCTGGGCTTATGATATCGGATATGGCGGTTTGGATCATGTATTAGCAAGTGGTGAAAATGTCAATGTTTTAGTCCTTGATACAGAGGTTTATTCAAACACAGGTGGCCAAAGCTCAAAATCTAGCCGAAGTGGCTCAGTAGCACAATTTAGCGCTAGTGGCAAAGCAGTCCAAAAGAAAGATCTAGGCCAAATTTCAATGACTTATGGCAATATCTTTGTAGCCCAAATCAATCTAAACGCTAGTCAAGCAAATGTGATAAAAGCTATCACCGCAGCCGAAGAATATGATGGCCCAAGTCTTATAATAGCCTATTCTCCATGTATAGCTCATGGTATCAAAGGTGGCCTTACTATGTCAGGAGAGCAAGCGGAGTTAGCCACAGCTTGTGGATATTGGCCTACATATATCTATGATCCAAGCCTATTAGCTCAAGGCAAAAATCCGCTTAAAATCACATCCAAAGAGCCTAATTGGGATAGATATGAAGAGTTTTTATTAAACGAAGTTCGTTATAACTCGCTTAAAAAGATCAATCCTAGTCACGCAGATGAGCTATTTGCTAAAAACCTAAGCGACGCTAAGCGACGATACAGACAATTAAAACGCTTAGCAGCAGCTGATTATAGCGATGAGTTAAATTAAATTTAACTCTCTTGGCTGAGTATTTACCAAATCAGTTATATAATTTTACTATTAACTGATTTGTTTTTACTCCTTTTTTATGCCACGGATCTGCTCTTCCGTGGCATTTTAAAATCTCTATTTTTTATCTAAAAATTTATAAATTTTTTAAATATTTATTTTAAATTCAGTAAATTATATTAATATTACAAACTAAATTAAATTCAAATTCACAAGTCAAAAAATGAGTTATAATAAATTTTTAATCCGACATTTAGGTATATATTATATGCTTATTGCCTCTATGCTTTTTGCTGGGACTGGGGCTTTATCTAAGCTTTTAAGCAGTGAGCTTAACTCTATTGAGATTGTATTTTTCCGTAATATCATAGGGTTATTTCTCATCATCTTGATGATATATAAAAAGCCACTTCATCAAACTGGGGGCAAATTTTGGCTCTTGGCATTTCGTGGCATTATAGGCACTATCGGGCTATATGCGTTTTTTTATAATATTGCTCATATAGATTTGGCTACAGCTTTTACATTTTCTAAAACTAGTCCGATTTTTACCGCACTTTTTGCGGCTTTTTTATTTAAAGAGAGACTTAGCTATCTTAGTTGGTTTGCTATTTTTATTGGGTTTATTGGAATTTTATTTATTGTTGAGCCGACTCTTGGAGTTAGCAAAGATGAGTATATAGGATTGATTAGCGGTATTGGTGCGGCGATGGCATATACGAGCATTAGGGGACTTAGGAAACATTATGATACTAGGGCGATTGTTTTGTCTTTTATGATTTGTGGGAGTGCTATGCCGCTTTTATCTATGATTGTTGGGAGTTTTTATTATAGGCCAAATTTGGATTTTTTGATTAGTCCATTTGTGATGCCTAGCTTAAATGGTTGGGTTATGATAGTTATTATGGGATTATTGGCTACGGCATTTCAAATTTATCTTACCAAAGCTTACGCAGCAAGCAAAAAAGCCGGTGTGGTCGCAGCAGTAGGTTATAGTGATGTAGTTTTTAGTATGATTTTTGGGTTAATTTTGGGTGATTCTTTGCCTGGTTCTTTGGCGTTTTTGGGTATTGTTATGATTGTTGGGGCTGGGATTTTGGTCGCTTATCAAAGGTGATTAATGGGTGAAATTTAAAGGGCTATTGTTTATTTTTATATCTATTTTATAGGAGCTGATATGGCGCAAGCAAAGCCAAAAATCGCTATTTTAGCCACTGGCGGGACAATTGTTAGTAGTATTGAAGATTGCGTTGCTACTACTGGATATAGTGTTGGAGGTTTGAGTGTTGAGAATTTGATTAGTGGAGTTAAGGGGATTGAAGATCTAGCCACCATAACTACCAAGCAAATTTCAAATATCGATAGCGCTAATATGCGTGATGAAATTTGGCTTAAACTTGCTAAAGAGATTAATAGCCTTTTAGATAGTGATTTTGATGGAGTTGTGATAACTCACGGGACTGACACTATGGAAGAGACGGCCTATTTCCTACACTTAACTATCAAAAGCCATAAGCCTGTGATTTTAGTAGGTGCTATGAGGCCATCAAATAGCGTAAGCTCTGATGGGGCTAAAAATCTATATAACGCAGTAGCCTTAGCAGCCAATAAAGAGTCTAAATTTAAAGGCGTTATGGTAACAATGAATGATAAAATCCTAAGCGCTAGAGGCGTAACAAAAACTCATACCCTAAATTTAGACGCCTTTTCATCGCCTGATTTTGGTGATTTGGGCTATATGGTAGATGGCAAGGCCTATTTTTATAGTGCCATTACCAAAGCTCACACCACAAACACCCCATTTGATATAAGCCAAATATCAAATTTACCAAAGGTAGATATCCTTTATAGCTACTCAAATGACGGCAACGCCGTAGCGGCTAGGGCGCTTTTTGCTAATGGGACAAAGGGATTAATAATAGCTGGAAGTGGCGCTGGAAGCATTCACGAAGATCACGAAAAAGCCCTAAAAGAGCTGATAAGCCAAGGGCTTAAAGTCGTTGTAAGCTCACGAATTTCGCAAGGGCGAGTCGCTTTAAATAGCCAGAAAAAATCTCTTGGCTTTATCAGTGCTGAAGAGCTAAATCCGCAAAAAGCTAGAGTTTTGCTTATGTTATCTTTGATTAAAACAGATGATATTAGCCAAATTCAAGACTATTTTTTGAAATATTAAATAGCTTTAGCAATATTTGGCTATAATTATCCATTAAAATTAAATTCCAAAGGATAAATATGATATTAATAGCTGGACCTTGCGTTATCGAGAGCAGGGATTTGGTCTTTAAAGTAGCACAAAATTTAGTAGAGATAGCGAATTTAGATTGGATAGATTTTTATTTTAAATCTAGTTTTGACAAGGCTAATCGCACAAGCATTAGTAGCTTTAGAGGCCCAGGGCTTGAAAATGGGCTAAAAATCTTAGATGAGGTTAAAAGGGAATTTGGCTTTAAAATCCTAACCGATATCCATGAAAGCTATCAAGCCCAGCCCGCAGCGCAAGTAGCAGATGCCCTGCAGATACCAGCATTTTTATGCCGCCAGACGGATTTGCTAGTAGCAGCAGCCAAAACCAAAGCTATGGTAAATATCAAAAAGGGTCAATTCCTAAGCCCTGATGCGATGAAACATAGCGTTAAAAAGGTCTTAGAGACTCGTGGCGTGAGTGAATTTGGCTATGAAGTTGCTAGGGATAATGGGGTATTTTTATGCGAGAGAGGCTCTACATTTGGTTATGGAAATTTAGTAGTGGATATGAGAAGTTTGCCTATTATGAGAGAGTTTGCGCCTGTTGTTTTCGATGCTACTCATAGCGTTCAAATGCCAAGTGCAAATGGCACTACAAGCGGTGGCGATAGCAGATTTGTGCCATATCTAGCTAGGGCAGCAGCCGCTGTGGGTGTGGATGGATTTTTCTATGAAACGCATATTAATCCATGTGAGGCTATGTGCGATGGGCCAAATATGCTAAATCTTGAAGCCCTTAAAGCAAATTTAGACGAGATCAAAAGGATCAAGGACGCCTTAGGTGAGTAATAAGGGCTTTTTTTGGGTGATTTTGGGGGCGACTTTTGAGTGTGGATGGGCGTATGGGCTTAAACACGCTAATACCACGCTTGAATGGATCGCTACGGCTCTTTTGATCTGTTGTAGTTTTTCATCTTTTATGCTTAGTTTTAGATACCTTAGTGCGAGTGTGGCATATACTATGTTTATCGGCTTTGGGACTATATTTATAGTAGGGGCTGAGATTGTGACAAACTACTTTAATAACGAGAGTATAAGCTTTATTAGAATTCTATTTATCTTGCTTATAATTATCGGTGTATTAGGGCTTAAAAGGAGTGAGGCGTGATATATAGTCTTGCTCTTTTGGTTGCTGGATTTTGCGAAGTTTTAGGCGTGGCAGCTCTAAATCAAATGGCAAAAAGCAAGAGCATTGCTAAGATATTTTATTTTATATCTTTGATAATTGCTTTTGGTGGTTCTATATCCTTGCTTGGCTTTGCTATGAATGAATTTTCCATGTCTGTGGCGTATGCTGTATGGACTGGTATCGGTGCTGTTGGTGCTGTGGCTGTGGGAGTAGTATTTAATGGTGAGAAATTCACTATTCCAAAGGCGGTTTATCTATTTTTAATAATTTTTAGTGTAATAATGTTGAAATTTATTTAAGGAGTTTTTATGAATATTTTAGAAGGTAGATTATCTCTAAAAGGAGATGAAAAAATAGCTATAATCCAAGCTAGATTTAATCATATAATCACAGATAGATTAAGCGAGGGCGCTAGGGACTCATTTTTACGCCATGGCGGTAGAGATGAGAATTTATCATTGATTTTAGTTCCTGGGGCTTTTGAGATTCCGATGGCACTTCAAAAAGCCTTAGAAAGTGGCAAATTTGATGCTGTAGTTTGCGTGGGTGCCGTGATTCGTGGCGCTACACCGCATTTTGATTATGTAAGTGCTGAAACCACAAAAGGCATAGCCAACATAACGCTAAAATATGCTAAACCTGTAACATTTGGCGTCTTAACCGTGGATAATCTAGACCAAGCCATCGAAAGAGCCGGCTCAAAAGCTGGTAATAAAGGCTTTGAAGCTATGTCAAATGTAATAGAGATGATAAATTTATATGAAAATTTAAAGGCTTAAAATGGCTACTAGACATCAAGTAAGGCAATGCGTAGTAAGCTTACTCTACGCCAAAGAGATGGGTAGTCAGATGGAGCAATTTAGTGATGAGTTCTTAGAAGAAAAAAAGATCCGAAACGACCAAAAAAACTTCACAATCAGCCTATATAACGGCGTTTTAGATAATATTGATAATATCGATAACTTGCTTAATAACTACCTTGGCAAATGGAAGCTAGATCAAATCGGCATAGTAGAAAGGCAGATTCTACGCCTTGGGGCTTATGAGATGAAATATAGCGATATAGACCTAGCCATCGCTATAAACGAAGCCGTAATCTTAGCTAATGAGTTAGCATCAGAATCTTCTATCAAGCTTATAAATGGCGTTTTAGACGCAATCGCAAAGGATAAATAGATGAAGCTTTGTGTAGCATTAGATATGGCTAAAAAAGATGATTGCCTAGCCCTTGCTAGGGAGCTAAAAGGGCTAGATCTGTGGCTTAAAGTTGGGCTAAGAGCCTACCTTAGAGATGGGGCTAAATTCATAGAAGAGCTAAAAAATATTAGCGATTTTAAGATATTTTTAGACCTTAAAATTTATGATATCCCAAACACCATGGCCGATGCGTGTGAAGTCATCTCATCACTTGGCGTAGATATGATAAATATCCACGCAAGTGCCGGCCAAATCGCTATGAAAGCGGTTATGGATAGGCTAAATTCGCTCCCTAAAAGGCCATTGGTTTTGGCTGTTTCAGCTTTGACTAGCTTTGATGAGAGTGAGTTTAAATCCATTTATAATTCTAGTATCAATCAAAGTGTTATCAATATGGCTCAAATATCCTACAAATCGGGCTTAGATGGTATGGTATGCTCTGTTTATGAGAGCCTAGCTATCAAATCTGTTACTAATGATAACTTCATCACCCTAACACCAGGAATTCGCCCATTTGGCGAAGAAAACGCCGACCAAAAAAGAGTAGCCGACCTAACCACAGCCCTAGATAATAAATCCGATTTTATCGTAGTTGGCAGACCTATATACGCATCCAATAACCCCAAAGAGATAACCCAAAGGATACTAAGCCAAATTTAAGTAGCCTTTAAGTCTAAAATTAGTATAATTCCACTTCTTTTTAGGACAGATGGGTGAGCGGCTGAAACCACACCCCTGCTAAGGGTGCAAGTCTTAATCGGGCTTCGAGGGTTCAAATCCCTCTCTGTCCGCCACTAAATTTCAATCATATTTTTATCAATCATCTTTAAATTTTTAATCTCAAATAATTTTATTTTTATTAGCATTAAACTTTATTAGACCTTTTTTAACAAAGTTTTATAATCCTATGCGAAATTTAGTCAAAAAGTGTGCTTTGCTCAATCTTGTGAAATCAAATTGGGGTACCCCACGAAGTGGGGGCTTTAGGTGGGTCAAGGGAGTGTAACTCCCTGCCGCAAAGTGGGGCTTTGTTGCCGTGCGGAGTTAAAATTATTAAATCTGTGCGAAAGCACAGCACCTTAAAAGGCTTTTACAAAATTTTCGCAATAGCAAAACAACCTTAAATGGTTATTTTGTGGCGAAAATTTGGAATATTAAAAATGGGGTACCCCACGCAAGTGGGGCTTTAGGGGTTTTGAAAGGGCGTAGCCCTTCATCGTAAAGGTCGGCTTTGCTGACCTGCGAAGTTTAGAAATAAAAGGCTTTTCCAGTGGGTTAGGGGTTGTTAAGTGAGAAGCCAAGGTGTTGCTATCTTTCGTAGCGTCGCAAACGATGATTTACATCGTTTTTGCTGTCACGCTACTCATCTGCCAAAAAGCGCTCCCCTTCCCCCTTAAAAAAAAGAAAAATTTAAATTTCTCTCATATTTCAAAAAATTTAAATTCACAAAAAAGAAAAATAAATTCAAAATTCAAATTTCTAAAAAATATAAAATTTTTATTATAAAATTTAAAGAGTTAAAAATAAAAATTTAAATTCATATTATCCCTAAAATCATTTTTATTAAAGCTCGAAGAGTTTTAATAAAAATGGTATAAATCTGCGCCTAGCACAGCACCTTAAAAGGCTTTTCCAGGGGGTTAGGGGTTGTTAAGGGGGAAGGGGTAGCGGCTGCC
Source organism: Campylobacter sp. RM9328 (assembly GCF_012978615.1). Lineage (NCBI taxonomy): Bacteria > Pseudomonadati > Campylobacterota > Epsilonproteobacteria > Campylobacterales > Campylobacteraceae > Campylobacter > Campylobacter sp. RM9328. Next base: position 58,516 of record NZ_LIWF01000013.1, read on the forward strand.
AAAAAAGCGCTCCCCTTCCCACTTAAAAAAGAAATTTCTTTAAAAATCTCAAATCCGCAAAAAGCAAATTTCTCCAAAATTTCAAATTCACAAAAAAGAAAATTCAAATTTCATTAATATTTTAAATCTACTAAAAACTAAAAAATCTTAATGCGAATTTAAGTATTAAAAAATAATTTCTCTAAAATCTCAAATTCCCATAATAACCTAAATCACTAAATAAATCCAAGCCAATCTACGATAAACGATGATTTCATACCTTTGGATTTTTCATTGAATTTCGGTAAATAGTCGGTAATAATTTGGCAAAAATTCAGTAAACATTAAGTAAAAAATCATTACAATTCTAAACCTATTTTTTACAAGGAGACAAAATGAAATTAGTTAAACTAAGCTTAGCTGCTATTGTAGCTGCAGGTGCTCTTTCAAGCGTAGCAAGTGCTGCATCACTTGAAGAAGCTATTAAAAATGTAGATGTATCAGGCTATGCAAGATATAGATTTGATAGCAAAAATACTACAACTGACGATACAAAAAACTACCACAGATTTACATCAGATGTAAATTTCAAATCTGCTTTAGATGATAACTTCTTTGGTGTTATCGGCTTTAGATATGATAGCCGTGATGCATCAGGCGAGAGAGTAAATGCTGCTACTCAAGTAGGTGTAAATGATAATGGCTACGATAACTATGGTCAAACATTCAATGTCCGCCAATACTATCTAGGATATACAGCGGGTAACACAACTATCCAAGCTGGTCGCCAAGTCCTAGGTACATTCTTCACTGATGATATGGTAGGTACTGGTATCAAAGTTCTTAATAGCGATATCAGCGGTCTGACTCTAGCTGCTATAGCATTTGACAACCTACAAGGCACTGATGGTGATATGGGTACAAGAAATTTATTTATCGGTTCAAATGGCTCTAATGAGCATGTATATGATAGAAACCTATATGGTGTAGCTGCTATCGGCTCATATGATCCAGTAAGCTTCCAAGCATGGTATGCAGCTCTAGATAGCGTAGCTCAACTATACGCTCTTGATGTAACACTAGGAGCTAACCTAGGTGGCGCTGACCTAAGCCTACAAGCTCAATATGCTGGCTCAAGCGTATGGGCTAACAATGTTAGAACTACACAAACGGTAGTACCAGGTGTATTAGGCGATGTAGTAGAACTAGATGATGCTCAATTCTTAGCTGTTAAAGCTGGTGCTAAAGCATTTGGCTTCGATGGTAGCGTAGGATATGTAAATATCAATACTCAAGGCAGTGGCAACTCTCTAATCTCACTTGAAGACCAAGGTAGCTTCATCACAGCTGGCGAGGATCTACTAGACTATACATTGATCGATGCTGATCAAAGTATCTACTTCGTAACTGCTGGCTATACATTCGCTGATAAAGTAAGAGTAGGTGCTGACTATGTAGGTGCTAGATATGATAATGAAGGTGACTACACAGATGCTTATGAAGCAGTTGCTAGAGTAGATTATAAATATAGCAAAAAACTTAACTTCAAAACTTGGTATTCATACATTGATAGAGACAACAATGAAGATGATGCTAAACACCTAAGATTTGAAGCTAGATATAACTTCTAATATAATTAGGGTTTAAATCTCTTGGGGAGCTTAGCCATTTATGGTTAGGCTCCTTTTTTTTATGCTTTTAAAATCCACTAACCAAAATCCAAAAATCATAATTTAAATTCATTTTATTATTTTTATTATTTTTATTATTTTTATTATTTTTATTATTTTTATTATTTTTATTATTTTTATTATTTTTATTAAAAACTCAAAAAATTTTTAATAACATATAGTAATCAAAATTATAAGATTAATGATTTAAATTTAATGTTTTTCACCGCTTTACTTCGCTAAAGCCAAAGCTACCCCTTCCCCCTTAACATTCCAAATTTTCGCCGTCGTTTCATCTACAAGATAAAACGACTATTGCGAAAATTTTGTAAAAGCCTTTCAATGGGTGGCTTCGCTCAGCTGCGAAATCAAAATGGGGCACCCCGCTTGCGGGGCTTTAGGGGTTTTGAAAGGGCGTAGCCCTTCATCGCAAAGACTAGCTTTGCTAGTCTGCGAAATCAAAATGGGGGCACCCCACGAAGTGGGGCTTTAGTGCGTTTCCAAAGTGCTAAACTTTGGTCGCAAAGACTAGCTTTGCTAGTCTGCGAAGTAAAAAATAGTGCTACCTCTATTTTTAATATTTCAAATTTTCGCCACAAAACAACCATTTAGGGTTGTTTTGCTATTGCGAAAATTTTGTAAAAGCCTTTTAAGGTGCTGTGCTTTCGCACAGATTTAACTAATTTTATTAAAAACTCTTTTGAGTTTTTAATAAAATTTTAAATTTGTTAAAAAGATTTTGGGCGGATAAATGGGGTACCCCACGAAGTGGGGCTTTAGTGTTTGCTACTTTAGCACGGACTTTGTTCGTGCGTTAAAAGTAGGTAAAAATAAAAAGCGAGGTAT
>NZ_LIWF01000014.1:0-51073 GCF_012978615.1 Campylobacter sp. RM9328
TCCGCTTATGCGGTCAAATTCAGCCTGAGTTTGCACGCAACCTTTATCCTCTGAAAATTCATCTTTAGCAACTATTGCAGGGCGAATTTTGCGTAGGTTTTCAACGCTAGGTTCCCAATCCACCACAAGATCCGAAACAACACGGAAATTATTTAGTGGAGAGATCCTTATGGTGTCTGGATTATCATACTCTTTTAAAAGATCTTTCATCTTAGTATCGCACGCAAGATATGAGTGTCCGTTTACACGCACCGCACAAGCACCGCATATAGCAGAGCGGCAAGATGCCGTGAAATTTAACGATACATCTTTTGTTTGCTTTATAAGTAGTAAAACACTAAGAAGCGTTTTGCCCTCTATCTCTGCTGAAGTTAATTCATAAGTTGATTCGTATTTTTTCTTTCCGTCAAAACGTTCGATGATTATTTTCATTGTGGTTTCCTTCCATCAAGTGAGAACTCAGTAACAACAACATTTTTATAGCTAAGTTCAAGTTTGTTATCTTTCATGCTTACGATACTGTGCTTTAAGAAATTTGCGTCGTCGCGCTTAGGGAAATCCTCTCTAGTGTGAGCGCCACGACTCTCAAGTCTTTTTTGTGCAGCTAAACAAGCACAGCGTGAAAGAAGTATCAAGTTGCCAAGCTCTACATAGTCGGTAAATGCGGTATTCATCACAGCATTGCTATCTGCAACACGAATTTTCTCATAACGAGCCTGGATATCCTCAAGTGCACTTGATAAAGCATCAAGTTTATCTTGAGTTCTAAAAATTCCCATATTATCCCAGTTTTGTTTGCCAAGCTCTTCACGAAGCGTGTAAATATCAGACACTCCGCCTTGTCCGTTTGCTACCTCTTTAAATTTAGCTTGCCATGCTTTTGCAAGTTCAACTGTTTTAGCACCCTCGCCAAATGTAGCGTTTGTAGCGTATTTTGTAGCACCCTCGCCTGCTAGCTTACCTGTTACTACGGCATCGGTTAGACTGTTGCCGCCCAAGCGGTTTGCACCGTGGATCGAGATACAAGAAGCTTCTCCACCTACGTAAATTCCAGGAATTTTAGTGCTCATATCATCAATGCTTACAACCTCGATACCACCCATAGAGTAGTGAGCTGTCGGGCGAATAGGCACAGGCTGCTCAACAAGGTCGATATCTTGGAACAAGAACGCAGTATGGCGAATTTTAGGTAGTTTTTTAATAATAGTTTCTTTACCTAAATGGCGCACGTCACAAAGCACATATGAGCTAAGACCTTCACCGTATCCGCGACCTTCGCGAATTTCCATCTCAATAGCACGAGCAACAACATCACGAGGAGCTAGTTCCATTTTCTCGTGATAATTTTTCATAAAGCGCTCACCTTTATTATTTATAAGGTATCCACCCTCGCCACGTGCCGCTTCGGTGATAAGTGTTCCGCCGTTTTGAACGCCTGTTGGGTGAAACTGTATCATTTCAGGGTCTTCAAAGCCAAGTCCAGCTCTTAAAGCCGCAGCTACACCGTCTCCGGTAGCGATGTAAGGAGTAGATGTTCTGTTATAAAAAATTCTCGTATATCCACCAGTTGCAACAACTAGCGACTTACAAAGTATCGGATAAATTTCACCGGTTTGGATATCTCTAAGAACGGCACCTTCGCATTTACCGCCATCAACACCTATCTCAAGAAGCTCATGATCCATTAAAAATTTAACACCGTGACCGATAGCATCATCTAGGCAAGAGTGCATTAAGATATGACCTGTTTTATCGGCAGAAAAGTTACATCTTCTCTTTGAAGCGCCACCCATCATACGTTGAGCAACACCACCCTTTTCTGTTCTTGAAAAAAGCGTTCCCGCAAAATCCATCTCAGCGATAGCTTTACCAGCTAACTCACAAAATTTAATAGCCGCATCTTGATCAACCAAGTAAGCTCCACCCTTTACAGTATCGTAAGCATGCAGCTTGTATGAGTCACCGTTTGAAAAATCAGTAACGCCGTTTATACCGCCCTCAGCCATACATGTTGCGTTTCTGGAAGGCATCATTTTTGTTGCGACAACAACTGTTAAATTTGGATTATTTTTTCTAGCTGCAACGGCTGCTCTAAGTCCTGCACCGCCTGAGCCGATGATTAATATATCGCAAGAAGGAAGCCCTTTTGAATTTCCTGATTTCTTGGTGTCTTCTGCCCCAAATGCACTAACGCCACTGCCGCTAACGGCAAGAGCACTAACGCTAATACAGGCAGACTGAAGAAAATCTCTTCTGGTAAATTTTTGTTCACTCATTGATAATTCCTTGTGATTTTTAAGCATGAACGCCTAGTCGTAAGCATCTGGATATGAAAACATATCACTATGCACACTGTCTCTTATTTACTCAAATTTCATAAAATTTTTACTATGTATTTACGAAATTTAAATCGGGGCGTATTTTACAAAAAGAATTCTTTATTTTTCTTTATATTCTTAGTTTAGTTTTAAATAAACTATGTAAATTGTAACTTTATGTTAAAAATACAATTTTTATATCATGCCGATAAGGGTGTAATAGTTAAAAGGCGAATATATCGCCTTTTATTAGAAGATATTTATAATTTAATATTTAAGTTTAAATAGTAAATTTTATAAATTAATTTAAATTTTAGTAATCCTCGGCTTCCTAAACGCCGTAACCTCAGGCAAATCACCCCTAAATTTCTCAACCTCAACCATACTTGTATGAGCCGTGTTGCTTTGAGATAATTTACTTGAGGCGACATCTTTGGTCAAGACATTTAAATTTCCATGCTTGCAAAGACTTTTTTCGCCAAATTCCACAGGATCATACCACGCCCCCTCACTTACGATAACCACATCATCTTGCACATCAGAAGTCACTAACGCACCGCATAAAATTTCACCTCTGTCGTTAAACACACGAACAACGTCGCCATCTTCTATGCCTCTTTGTTTTGCTGTTTTAGGGCTTATTAGCATAGGCTCACGCTCGCTTATCTCGTTGTATTGTCTTAGCATAGAGTTGTTTAACTGAGAGTGAAGTCTAAATTTAGAGTGCGCACCGCTAATTGCGATAGGAAATTTCTTATCTTTTGCACCAAGCCACTCAAACGGCTCAAACCAAGTTGCGTGTCCGGGGCAGTCATCATAACCAAAGTCGGATATCGTTTGAGAAAAAATTTCTATCTTTCCAGACGGCGTTTTAAGCGCATTTGCGACTGGATCTGCACGAAATTCAGAGTAATTTGTAAAATATCTTTTCTTCTCGTCAAGCTTGTCAAATCTAAAATATCCCTTTTGCCAAAACTCATCAAAACTAGGCATATCATAACCCATCGCACTTGCCCTACTTACGACATCTGCATAAATTTCTTTAACCCAGTCAAGCTCGCTCTTGCCCTCACTAAACGCCTCTTCTTGCTCCTTGCCCCATTTTTCACATATAAGACGTGCTATCTCAAAGTCGCTTTTGCTCTCTCCAGCAGGCTTTACAAGAGGTTTTATCGCGAAAATATACTCATTTGTGGAGTTTGACATCTCTATATCGGTTCTTTCACATTCTAAACAAACAGGCAAAACTATATCGCTAAATTTTGCATTTGAAGTCCAAAATGGCTCGGTTGTGATGATGGCACTTACTTTTTTTATCGCTGCTACTGCGCGGTTAGTGTCTGGATGACGAGTGAAGGTAGACCCGTTGGCATTAAACATAACACGGATATGAGGAAGCTTATACATCTTGCCGTTACGTGGAATTTCTTTACCAGGCTGCATCAAAGCATCTATAAGCCTTGAATTTGGCATTTCGTGAGCTTTGCTTTTTGCTAGTTTGCCGTTTGGAGTGATGTATCTGTCGGCAACTTTTGCATCAAAGGCGCGAAGTCTAGGCGCGATGTAACTCTCATCAGCATTTTTATGCATTTGGTCATTCATAACAAAACCACCGCCAATCTTACCGATGTGGCCTAGCATGGCACTAAGCGTAATTAAGGCTTGATACGCTTGCTCGCCATATGCTTGACGCTGTATCGCATATCCGCTAACTATCACGGCATTATCTTTAACCAAGGTATCGCAAAGTTCTTTTAACTTTGCCTCTTTTACACCGCAAATTTTACTAGCCCAGGCTAAATTTTTAACGATCCCGTCAACTTTACCAAGGAAATAATCCCTAAATTTATCAAATCCTACCGTATATTTTTCGATAAATTCCTTACTATAAAGTCCGCTTTCATATAGATAGTGGCACATTCCTATCATCATCGCCGTATCGGTACAAGGCACAACACATATGTAGTCGCTGTCAAAGTAGTTAGCGCTTTCGTTTTTATAAACATCTACACTATAAATTTTTATCTCACCGGACGCATTTTTTTGGCGCATTTTATCGTAATAAGCGTATGAGTTATGCATAGGAACACCTATGGCTATTTTGTTTGATACAACAGGGTTTGTTCCCCAAAATACAATTGTCTTAGCCTCTTTTAGTATCGCTTCCCATCTTGTAGGATTATGCGTTGGATCAACGCTTCCTGTTATGTGAGGCAGCAAAGCCGTTGCGCCGCCGTATGAGTAGCCACCCAACTCGGTCACATATCCACCAAGGATATTTAACATCTTTCTGGCTGTAAATCTAGCATGCCCTACTCTGCCTAAACTTCCCCACTGATAAAGCTGTCCCCATATCGCTTCAGAGCCGTATTTGTCAAAATTTTCTTTTAAAACATTAGCTGTTAGTTCTATGGCTTTATCCCAGCTAACGCGCACAAATTCCTCTTTTCCGCGAAGATGCGGTTTTGAATTATTTGGATCTTTTAAGAAACTTTTACGAACATACGGATATCTCACTCTAGTCTCGTTTTGTATATGATCGATTAACGCGTTATTTAGCACCGTAGGCATAGCATCACCCTCAAACGGCTCTGTATCGACAACTCTTTTGCCTATGCTTTTTACCCAAAAAGCGCCAAATTTATTTGCGCTTAGTCCTGAATTTGCGTCATAAACAGCCTGTGCATCACCACTTAAAACCCTTGCGCTAAGCGAAGATAAAGGCACACTTGCGGCCGTAGCCGCGCCTAATTTTAGAAATTTACGTCTTTGCATTTTGATAACTTTGTGTTAAGATAACGCGAACTCGCGTCTAAAGCCGTATTGTAGCACAATTTTAAGAGACGTTTTTAAGATTTTATGTTAGATTAGCAAATTTTAAATACAAAGGTTTTAACGATGAAGATATCTGCTCTTGATCATTTTGTTTTAACGGTTAAAGATGTTAATTGTTCTATCAAATTTTACACGCAAATACTTGGTATGAAAGAGATAAGCTTTGAAGATGGCAGAAAAGCTGTAAAGTTTGGCTCTATGAAGATAAATTTTCATCAACTAGGCAAAGAAGTAAAACCAAATGCGCTAAACGCAACCGTCGGCTCAGCCGATATCTGCTTACTAACTACGACTTTACTTGAAGATGTGCTTAAAGAATGCAAAGCCAAAAATGTCGATGTCATAAGCGATATCGTAAAACGAACAGGTGCAAAAGGAGCGATAAACTCGATCTACCTTAGAGATCCTGACGGAAATTTAATAGAAATTAGTCAATACGTCTAAACGGAATAAAATTTGCTTAAAAATTTTGAAAACAGATAACGGATAAAATATGGACCTTTACACAAATAAACAAATGATACTAAAAATGCTTAACGCAACACTTGATGAGATGTTTTTAGCCATCGCAAGAGGTGGTGCGACAAATGAGTCTTGCAGAGACGACAGAGACTATTTATTGGATATTCGTGAAAAATTTGACGCAGCCGACAAAGAGGGATTTGACTTCATAGAGGCTTCAAACGATCTGATATTTTTGTTTGAAAAATACCGCGCAAAAAGCATAAATACATTTTTACCCATCTAAAAATTTAACAAAACTTTCTACTCGAAATTTCCGTAAAATAAATTTAAAATCATTTTGCGGAAATTTAAACCTTAATATCACAAAATATCTTGACATTTAAATTTTTTATCTATATACTTTCATATGAATATATGCTCATATATCAAATAAAGGCAAAAAATGATAAACGAAAATGACAAAAATTTAGAAATTTGCGAGGTAGAGTGTATACACAAAGAGATTATCGATAGCGTTAAAAAAGATATGCCAGATGACGCAAGTCTTATAAATTTAGCCGACTTTTTTAAAAATTTCGGAGATACAACGCGTATCAAAATTCTCTGGGCTTTGAGTATATCAGAGATGTGCGTATGCGATATTTCGGTGCTTTTAAACATGTCGCAATCCTCCATCTCGCACCAACTAAGAGTCTTAAAACAAAGCAAGATCGTAAAAAACAGACGCGACGGTAAGATAGTTTACTACTCGCTAACAGACGAACATGTAGCACAGGTATTTAAGCAAGGCTTTAACCATATAAACGAATAAGGATAAAAAAATGATACAAAAATATGAAATTTCAGGACTTTGTTGCCCAAACTGCGCAGCGAAAATAGAAGCAAACATCGCCAAACTTGACGGAGTAAACGAAGCTAGCATAAATTACATCGGCATGAAGATATTGCTTGATTTTGACGAAAGCAAGAAAGATGAAATTTTAAAAGCTACTCAAAACATAATGAACAAAATAGAACCGGGCATGAGTATAAAATTTTAAGGAATTTAGATGAGTTTAAAAACGGATAAAATTTGCATAGCGCTTAGCTTTTTATTTGTGATCTTTAGCTACTTTACACAAGAGATAGGTGTAAAAACAGCGCTTTTAGGCGTAGCCTTAATCATCGCGGGATACGAGATAATCTTTAAAGCGTTTAAAAGTCTAAAAAACGGCTTTAGCTTGGATGAAAATTTCCTCATGTCCATTGCATCTTTAGCCGCATTTAGCATAGGAGAGATGGTCGAAGCGGTAGCGATCTTGCTCTTTTATCGTATCGGCGAGGCGTTTGAGGACTACTCTCTTAACAGATCAAGACGTTCGGTGTCAAGTTTGGTTGATTTGGCTCCAAAACAGGCAAATTTAAAACAAAACGGCGAGATAACAACCGTAGATGTTCAAAGCGTCAAAGTCGGCGAAACCATAGTAGTTAGAGCTGGAGAGAAAGTGCCTATAGATGGCATTATAACTAGCGGAATAAGTCTTTTTAACACCGCCTCTATAAACGGCGAACCACTGCCTCTTGAGCTTGGCAAAGGAGACAAGATCACAAGCGGTTTTATAAATTTAAATGCGACAGTTGAGATAAAGACAACAAGCGAATTTGAAAATTCAGTCGTTAGTAAAATTTTAGATATGGTTGAAAACGCGGCGTTTAAAAAGTCAAAAAGCGAGAAATTTATAACAAAATTTGCAAGAATTTACACACCTATCGTGGTTGGTTTTGCCTTTGTCTTAGCGTTTATACCGCCTGTTTTATTTGACGGAGACTTTAGCGAATGGCTAAAAAGAGGCATTATATTTATAGTCGTCTCTTGCCCTTGTGCACTCGTTGTTTCAGTGCCTTTAAGCTTCTTTGGTGGCATAGGCGGAGCCAGTAAAAACGGTATCTTGATAAAAGGAAGTAGCTTTATAGAGACGCTATCTAAAATCAAGCTCGTTGCATTTGATAAAACAGGCACGCTTAGCAAGGGCGAGTTTGTCCCTTATAAATTTAGCCCAATAAACGGATTTAGCAAAGATGAGCTTTTTAAATTTATCGCATTAGCCGAGAAAAACAGCATACACCCCATCGCTGTTTCTATCGTCAAAGCTTACAAGGAACCTCTTGATGAAAATTTGATAAAACACGTAAAAGAGTCTGCCGGTTTTGGCATTAGTGCGGTTATAGACGGCAAAGATGTTCTTGTAGGAAGCGCTAAATTTATTAAAGACTTTAACCCGCATGATACCGACGAAACAGCCGTTCATTTGGTGGTAAATAATTCATATGCCGGTTATATAAGTCTAAAAGACGAGCTTAGAAAAGAGAGTTGCGAAACCATAAAATGGCTTCATAAAAACTCTATAAAAACCGCAATGATAACGGGCGATAAAAAGGCTCCGGCTCTTGCGGTTGCGAATGAGCTTGGGATTTCAAGCGTAAATTACGAGCTTTTACCTGATCAAAAAGTTAGTGTTTTTGAGAACTTTTTGGATAAAAAAGACAAAAACACAAGTATAGCCTACGTAGGAGACGGCATAAACGACGCTCCTGTTATAGCAAGAGCGGATGTTGGAGTGGCGATGCTTGGAACTGACGCTGCGATAGAAACTGCCGATGTTGTGCTTATGCATAACAACTTAGCCAAGCTAAAAACCGCGATACAAATTTCTAAAAAAACTATCGGCATAGCTAAATTTAATATCATTTTTAGCATCAGTTTTAAAGTTGGAGTTTTGATTTTGGCGATTTTTGGTCTTGCAAATATTCCTCTTGCGATATTTGCCGATGTTGGCGTAACTATAATCGCCGTTTTAAATGCCCTTCGAGCGTTTAAAATTTAATGAGATAAAACTTACTTTTAATCATTTTTTGGTAAAATACCCCCCTAAAAAGGGGTAAAGATGAATATTTTAATTACCGGTGGAGCCGGCTATATCGGTTCTCATGTTTTAAAGGCGCTTTTAACCCAAGGCGGACATAAAATCACAGTCCTTGACAACCTCTCTAAAGGCTCTGCCGAAGCCTTGAAAACACTTAAGAAATTAGGCGAATTTGAGTTTGTAAACGCAAATTTAGAAGATGATTTAAGCGAAGTTTTCTCACGCGGTAAATTTGATGCGATAATACATTTCGCGGCATTTATAGAAGTTGCCGAAAGTGTGGCAAAACCGCTAAAATACTACCTAAACAACACTGCAAACGTGGCTAAAATTTTAACTTATTGCGATAGATTTGGTGTTAATAAATTTATATTTAGTTCAACTGCTGCTGTTTATGGAGAGCCCGAAGTTGGCGAAGTAACCGAAGAAAACCAAACCGCTCCGATAAATCCATATGGTATGAGCAAACTCATGAGCGAGCAAATCATAAAAGACTTTGCCGCTACGAACAAATGCTTTAAATACGCCATTTTGCGCTACTTTAACGTAGCAGGAGCCGACGAAGAGGGACTTATCGGACAAAGGTATCCAAACGCAACCCATCTTATAAAAGTAGCCGTGCAAACCGCACTCGGTAAACGCGAAAGCATGTCGATATTTGGCGATGACTATCCTAGTAACGACGGCACTTGCGTGAGGGATTATATACATGTTAGCGACCTTGCGGATGCACATTTATCGGCACTTGAGTATCTTGCGCAAAACGGTAGCGAAGTATTTAACGTGGGTTATGGACACGGTTTTAGTGTAAAAGAAGTTATACAAACTGCAAAAAAAGTAAGCGGGATAAATTTCTTGGTCAATAAAGCTCCTAGAAGAGAGGGCGACCCTGCGATACTTATCTCAAACGCAACAAAGATCAGAACTAAGACAAACTGGAAACCAAAGAGAGAAAATTTAGAACTCATTATAAAAACCGCGCTAGAATGGGAAAAAAAGATTTAATAAATTTCAAAAGTGTTTTTGAAATTTTAAGAAATAGATATTTTAAAATTTGCGCTCTAAGCCAATTGCCAGTCTCTTTAAGAGTTAAGTAAAAGCTATTAAAACATAGCTACAATGGGCAAAGTGGCATTAAAATATCTCAAAAATAGTTAGAATTTTAAAACTTAAATACGTGCAAAACGTTTTGATGTAAATTTTAAATTATAAATTTAATCGGCAAAAAGCCAAAAAGGAAAAATTATGAAAATAGCCGTTATCGGTCTTGGTTATGTGGGACTTCCACTTGCAGCTGCATTTAGCAAAAGATACAAAGTCAAAGGCTTTGACGTAAATGCCGCAAGGATAGACGAGCTTAGAAAAGCTCACGACCGCACGCTAGAACTTAGCCGCGAACAAATGGAAGAAGCGATACAAAACGGTATGGAATTTAGTCTAAATTTAGACGATATTAAAGACTGCAACTTCTACATCGTTACAGTGCCAACACCTATCGACAAAAATAACCGTCCCGATCTAACGCCTGTCGTAAAAGCAAGTCAAAGCGTGGCACAAGTCCTTAAAAAAGGCGACATCGTAGTATATGAAAGCACTGTTTATCCAGGTGTAACAGAAGAAATTTGTGTGCCGATACTAGAGAAAATTTCGGGGCTAAAATTTAACGAGGACTTCTTTTGCGGATACTCGCCAGAGCGAATAAATCCTGGTGACAAAGAGCATACCGTAACTAAGATCAAAAAAATCACAAGTGGCTCAACACCTCAAATCGCAGACAAAGTCGATGAAATTTACTCATCTATCATCACCGCTGGAACATACAAAGCAAGTAGTATCAAAGTCGCCGAAGCCGCAAAAGTTATAGAAAATACACAACGTGATATAAATATCGCATTTATCAACGAGCTTGCAATGATATTTGAACGCCTTAATATCGATACAAGCGAGGTTTTAAAAGCTGCCGGAACAAAATGGAATTTCTTAAATTTCCGTCCAGGACTTGTTGGAGGACACTGTATAGGTGTTGATCCATACTACTTAACACATAAAGCCCAAGAAGTCGGCTATCATCCAGAAATCATCCTTGCGGGTCGCCGTATAAATGATAACATGGGAAGGTATGTCGCGCAACGCGTGATTAAGATGATGATAAAAGACGGGATCTTAATCAACAAAGCACGTATCTTGGTTCTTGGTATCACATTTAAAGAAAATTGCCCGGACATCCGCAACTCTCGCGTTATAGATGTCATAGAGGAGCTTAAAGACTTTGGTTGCACCGTAGATGTGAGTGACCCTTGGGCGGACGCAAACGAAGTAAAACACGAATACAACCTAGAGCTTATCAAAGACTATGATACAAACAAATACGACTGTGTGGTATTTGCAGTCGCACATAACGAATTTAAAGAGTTAAAATTTAAAGATACTCTCGTTTTTGATATAAAAAATATCTACGAAAACGCAAACGAAAGACTTTAGGCTAAATTTTGGCGATAAATTTAATTAGCTCAATAATCGTCTTCATGGTCTCCATGGGGATAAATTTCTTCCTAACGCCATACATCCTAAAAAGCCTTGGAAACGAGGCTTTTGGCTTTGTAGGGCTTAGTAACACCATAGTAAGCTATGCAGCCGTAATTACCGTGGCAATAAACTCTGTTAGCGGTAGATTTGTCGCTTACGAATGGCACAAAGGCAACTTAGAAAGAGCAAATTCTTACTACTCGTCTGTTTTGGCAGTAAATTTCATCTTCGCGCTATTTGTTGTCGTTGCAAGTGGAATTTTTATACTAAATTTAGACGTGATCTTAAATGTCCCAAGCCACCTTAAAACAGACGTAACCCTGACTTTTGTATTTTATTTTATAAATTTTTGTGTCGGACTTTTTAACGGTGTCATCACAGTTTGTGCATTTGTGCGAAACAAGCTTTATCTACTTTCTATTAGAAATGCCATTTCAAGTGCGATACTAGCGACTTTGATAGTTTTACTGTTTTACCTGTTTTCAGCGATGATAACCTACATTGCTATCTCTGCACTTATCTCATCTATCTTTGTGCTTTTAAGCACGATTTATATGTCAAAACGCATAACACCCGAGCTTAAATTTGATCTTAAAATTTTTGATTTTAACAAGATAAAAGAGCTTTTAAACTCCGGAGTATGGAACAGTTTTAATGCATTAAACCGCATACTTTTAACCGGCATGGATCTTTTTATATGTAACATCTTTATAAACGCCTGGATGACGGGTATTTTAGCAACTGCCAAAGCCGCCCCGATAATCCTAGAAAGCTTCGTTGCCCAGCTTAGCTCGATCTTTTCTCCCAAATTTGTAGAATTTTACTCAAAAGGCAACATCTTAGCACTGATAAATGAAGCTAAATTTTCAATGCGAACGGTCGCGTTTATCATGAGCGCTCCGGCTGCATTTTTTGTTGTATTTGGACGTGACTTTTACTCGCTTTGGTTGCCGTTTAAAAGTGCCGACGAGATAACCCTAATATACAACTTAAGTATGATAACACTTGTGCCTATAGTCTTTATCAGTTATCTTTTTTCACTTTTTGGTATCGATAGCGCGACAAATAAACTTCGTCGTCCCGCCATAGCAAATACGATCTTAGGCGTTAGCACGATACTAGCGCAAATTTGTATTGTGAAATTTAGTGACTATGGAATTTACGGCATAGCTATCGTTGGAGCCGGTTTTTATTGCATTCGCATACTATTTTTCGACCTCATCAACGCGGCTTTAAATTTAGATGTTAAGCTTACGACATTTTATGGGGTTTATCTTAGAAATTTAGCTCTTTTTGTCTTTGTTTGTATGATTTATTATGCTATTTCTAGGCTTGTAAGTATTCAAAGCTGGATCGACCTAGCATTTGCGCTTGTAGCACTTCTTGCATTTGGATACATTATAAATTTATTCTTGATATTTAATAAATTCGAACAACGTATCCTCATGAATAAAATTTTGGCAAAATTTAAAAGGAATTTATGATGAAATTTCCTATCTTTTTAATCTCTCTTCAAAAAGATAGCGCAAGAAGAGAAGTGCTTAAAAGCTTGTTTAAAAGCTACGATGAGTTTGTTTTAACTAGCGCCGTTGATGGACGCGAGATGAGTGCGAAAGAGTATTTTGCCTATGCCGATACCTCACTTAAAGCCTACGGCAAACTTCTAAGCCCCGCAGAGATCGGCTGTGCACTTTCTCACGCAAAAGCATATGAGGCATTTTTAGCCACAGATGCCAAACTAGCACTTATCTTTGAAGACGATGTTATAGGCGATGATAGCAAGATACAAAAAGCTTTTGAGTATGCAAAACTTTTACCACCAAACGGCATACTTATATGTGGCGGCACGGACGGTCTTGAGGGTAGATTTTCGGCATTTGGCAAGTGTATAAAAAGAGGTGAAATTTCAGACGCTAAAGACGATACGCTATTTGAAGTCTCGTCAAATTCATACGGCGTGATATACCGAGCAACGGCATACATCCTAACTCGCAAAGCAGCCAAGACTTTGCTTGAAACACACAAAAAGGCTGTTTGCGTGGCGGATTTATGGGGTTATTTGCTAAAAAGTAATAAATTAAAAATGTATTATGCCGATATTTTTGCACATCCACTTGACCTAACCAACTCTAACCTAGAAACAGAGCGACAAAAACGCGGATACAAACCAAGTTTTAAAACCTATCTAAATAGCTTAAAATTTATCATCTTGTCACGTTTTGAGAGATTTATTTTGGGACATGAGAGGATATTTAAAAGATGAACGAAGTAAAAATAAGCGTTATCATCCCGACGTTTAACCGTCCCGAACTTTTAAAAAAGGCGCTAAGCTCGGCACTTAATCAAACTTATAAAAATTTAGAGATCATTGTTAGCGATGATGCAAATGATGAAACAGCAAAACAAATTTGCGAGAAATTTGGCGATAAAAGAGTAAGATACGTTAAAAATAAAACTCACGCCAAAAGCCCAAACGGCAACAAAAACAACGGCTTTGACAACGCAAGCGGCGAGTTTGTATGCATACTTGACGATGACGATGAGCTTTGTTTAGAGGCGATAAGTGAGTGCTTCAGCTACATCAAAGAGGGCTATAAATGTGTATTTGCAGACGGAGTGTGTGAGATAGACGGCAAGATCACAGATAAGATCGCGGGACGAAATCCATACCAAAACAGCTGCGAGATGAGCAAGATCGACTATCATTGCGGACGCATTACAGGGGAGTATTTTAAGCTATTTTCACGCGAATTTATAGAGGGATTTAGGTTTGACGAGAAGAGTTTTGGCGGCGAAAACGAGCTTTATATACGCTTTTTTGAAAACAGAGTTTTTTATCACAAAAAGCCTCTTTATATATACCGTATAAACCGAGCCGATAGCGCTACCACAAATGCCGACAAACACGCAAAAGGCGTGGCTTATGCCTACTTAAAAACTGCCAAAATTTGTCACGATATAGCCATAAAGCACAATCCCAAATTTCTTTGTTTGCAATATAAAAATGCCGCTTACTACGCAAAGATCGCGGGGGATTATAAGCTTATGCTAAGCTGTATCGCGCGTAGCTTCAAGATAAGCATTTGTAAAGAAAATTTAGCCTTTCTAGCAGTCTGTTTCTTGCCAAATTCAGCCATAAAATCACTCTCAAATTTTAGAGTATGGATTAAAAAAAGGTTTGGCGTATGAAAGTTTTATTTGTTATCTCAACTTTAAGAGCAGGAGGCGCGGAACGAGTTTGCGCGCTTTTGGCATCTAAATTTAGCCTAGAGCACGAAAGCGTTTTGGTAAAATTTGACAAAGATGAGCCGTTTTATGAACTTCACGAAAATGTAAAGCTCATAAATTTAAACCAAGGCGTAGACGAGCTTGGAATTCTTGGTAACATAAAAAAACGTCTGGGTAAAATTTTTAGCCTACGACGCATAGTAAAAGAGGGAAAATTTGACGTCGTCATCTCCTTTTTAGATACTACGAATTTGCTGGTTTTATCAAGCACGTTAGGACTAAAAACTCCTGTAATAATCAGCGAACATACAAGCTTTGACAAGCTTTCTTCTAAGACGATAAAAACACTAAAACGCATACTCTATCCTCGTGCAAGTGCTTTAAGTGTCTTAACAAAAGCTGACGCAAAACTCTACGCCAAATACTGCAAAATCGTAAATGTGATACACAACCCGCTATTTATAAAACCAAATTTATCAAACACCAAAAAAGAAAATTTAGTCATATTTGTAGGGCGTTTGGTAGGTCTTAAAAACTGTGAAATGTTTATCGAAGTAGCAAAAAATTTAAACTCGAGTGGCTATAAATTTATAGTCGCAGGAGACGGCAATGAGAGAAAAAGGCTTGAGGACTTGTCAAATAAACTCGGAGCAGATGTCAAATTTTTAGGCAATGTTACAAACATCGGCGAACTTTATGCAAAAGCTAAATTTATACTCTCAACCTCTAAAGTAGAAGGACTTGGCAACACTCTAATCGAAGCTGTGGCATTTGACTGTGTAAGGATAGCAACCAAAACAAGCGGAGCATGCGAGCTCATAACAAACGGCTATAACGGAATTTTATGTGAAATTTCAAATTCTAAGGCTATGAGCGAGAGCCTAAAAAGTCTCATGAACGACGAGCAAGAGCAACGCAGACTAGCCACAAATGCAAGACTTGGACTTAATGAATTTAGTCTTGAAAATATCTATGAACGCTGGCTTTACCTTTTAAAAATGGCCGGCGTAAAAATACAAGGCGCATAAATGAAAATTTTATTTGTCATAGCAGCTCTTAGAAACGGTGGAGCAGAGCGCGTTTTGAGCATAGTCTCAAGCGAACTTGCCAAAGATAACGAAGTTTATATAGCAGTCTTGGAAGAAAATTTAGGACTTTACGAATTTAACTCAAATATCAAATTTATCTATCCTAAAATTTATGGCTCAAGCAGACTTCTTTCTAAGATAAAAAAAATTTTTGCACTACGTAAATGCTTTAAAGAGATAAATCCCGATGTCATTATAAGCTTTATCGACTGGACAAATGTAGCTTGTGTAGCGGCAAATTTGGGACTTGGATATAAACATATCGCAACAGAACATCACGCAAACGAGTATCTTACGTCGGCTAAATTTAGACTTATACGCGACCTTGCCTATAAGCGCGTTGACATGCTTAGTGTGCTTAGTAAAAGCGACTTTGAGTATTACGACTTCGTAAAAAACCGCACTATCTTGCACAATCCTTGTTTTTTAGCAAGTCCCATCTACTGCAAAAAAGAAAACATCATCTTAAGCGTTGGTCGTCTTGAAAAAGTAAAAGGATACGATGTGTATTTAGACGCCTTAAAAAATGTACCAAAAGAGCTTTTAAACGGGTGGCGCATAGTTATAGCAGGAGACGGAAGTCTTAGAGGCAAGCTAGAACAAAAGGCAAAAGAATATGGCTTAGAGGTTGAATTTTTAGGTCATGTAAACGATGTTGCGCCGCTTTATGAAAAGGCTAAAATTTTTGTCATATCATCAAGAAGCGAAGGCCTTTCAAATGTCTTGATCGAAGCGGCAAATTTTAACTGTGCTCGCATCTCAAGCGATACCGTCGGCGCAAAAGAGCTTATAAGAAACGGCATAGACGGACTTATCTTTGAAAATCAAAACAAAGACGACTTAGCATTCATGCTTGAAGAAATTTTAAATGATGATAATTTACGCAAAAAAATCGCACAAAACGCCAAGGATAAAGCCGACGAATTTAGTGTAGCAAATATCATGAAAAAGTGGCGTAAAGTGATAGAAGAAACGGTAAAACAATGAAAAAATTATGTCTGTTTTTATACTCAATGGGTCCAGGAGGCGCAGAACGCGTGGTGTCAAATTTACTTCCTTATTTAAAGGAAAACTTTGAAGTCCATCTAGTGCTTATGAGCAATATCATAGCCTACCCTATCCCAAGCGAAGTCAAACTGCATTTTATAGAAAATTCAAATCCCTACGAAAACAAGATAAAAAAGCTTTTTAGGCTATTTTTTGCCTTGCCGATGCTGGCTTTTAAATTTAAAAAACTCTGCCTACAACTTAACATCGATACTTATTTTGTCCTGATGAATCGCCCATGTTATATCGCCTTGCTGGCTAGGATTTTAGGGCTTAAAGGACGCATGGTGATAAGTGAAAGAAGCTGTCCGTCCGTGATATACAAAAACGGCGTAAGCGGCTTTTTCAACCGAGTATTTATGAAAATTTTATATCCAAAAGCGGATTTGATACTAGCTAACGCAAAAGGAAATGCCGACGATCTGATACAAAATTTCGGCTGTGATAAGGCAAAGACAAAAGTTCTTTACAACGCTTTAAATTTAGATGAGATAAAAAAAGCTCAAAACGAGCCGCTAGAAAGTGAATTTAGGCCCTTTTTTATAAATATCGGACGTCTTGATAGCGGTAAAAATCAAGCCATGTTGATACGCGCTATAGCAAGCATAAACGACGAAAGAGCAACACTTGGCATACTGGGAAAAGGCGGGCTAAAAAACGAGCTTGCAAATTTAATAAAAGAGCTTAATGTAAGCAAAAGAGTAAGGCTTCTTGGCACAGATAAAAACCCATTTAAACATATCAAAAATGCATCGTGCCTGCTTTGCGCATCGCGTTTTGAAGGCTTTTCAAATGTGCTTATAGAAGCTTTAGCATGTGAAAAAACGATAATCACAACAGAACACAAAAGCGGTGCAAAAGAGCTTATCGGCGACGATGAGTATGGGATTTTAGTGCCGGTTGATGACGAAGACGCTATGCAAAAAGCAATGATAAAAGTGCTAAACGAACCTGAAATTAGAGCAAAATTTGAGGCAAAAGCCTATCAAAAAGCAAAAGAATTTGATAGCAGGAACATCGCAAACGAGCTTATGAGTTATTTGTAGATTATGCTTTAAATTTAACGATAAACTGCGTTTTGTCTTTATCGCTTGTGCAGTTTATCTTAAACCCAAGCTCGTCACAAAATTTTTTTACTAAATTTAGTCCTACGCCAAAGCCGCCGTTTCGCTTGTCAAACCTAGTATAAAGCTCAAAAATATGAGGCAAATTTTGCTTTGCTATGCCCTCGCCCGTATTTGAGATATTAAGACTATTTTGGCTTAAATTTAACTCTATTTTCCCGCCTTCGTTGCAGTATTTTACAGCGTTTGAGAGCAAGTTGTCGATGATTTTGCGAATTTTAAATTTTGAGGTTGTTAGCGTAAACTCATCAGTATTTAGGCTTAAGCTTATGCCTTTTGCATTTAAAGAAGCACCGAAATATTCAGCTCTTTCTTTAAGCATATCGGCTAAATTTACCTCTTGCACGCTCTCATCGGTTTTATTAAATTTAATCATCGCCAAGTCTTCATATAAATTTGAAAGTGTCATAGCTGCTGTTTTTATATTTGCAAGGTATTTTTCTGGGTTATTTTTAAAAAGCTCGATACTCATCAAGATTACGCTTAAAGGCGTATTTATCTCGTGCGTAGTATCTCGTAAAAATCCATCTAAAAACTCTATCTTCTCATAAAGTGGGCGCAAAGAAAGCCTTATGATAAGATAAGCGATAAGTAAGATCGCCGCTAGAATTCCAAGTGAAACAAACAAAATTTGCATCTTTAACGCAAGTAGTTTTTCGCCAAGACCCGTAGTTTTGATCGCTACAAAATACTCGTTTTTTCGCATCCTATCATGCAAAACAAACTGAGAAATCGCTTCATTTGCCTCGATATATCGTCTTGGTGTGCCTGGCTTTACGCGAAAATCATCTTTTACAATCTCTTGCGTTTTTAAATTTACGACAAAGGCTAAAATTTCACTAAAATCCTCCCTAGTAAGCTCTCCACTAAATTGCAACTTCATATGCAAGTCACGCCTTAGTTCTCTCATATCAAAGGAGTCTTTGTCTATTATAAAATGCTTCTCTCTTTCGTAAAACACATAGCCAAAAAACGCCAAAAAAGCCGTACTGGTTAAAAAATAAAGTAAAAAAATAGGCAAAATATGGCGATTTTTAGACATACTTATATCCTAGTTTTGACTGGCTTTTTATGCACTCTTTGCCTAGAATTTTACGGAGTTCGGCGATATAAACTCGCAAACTCATCTCGCTTGGATTTTCATCGTATTCCCAAATTTCTGAGAAAATTTCCTCGTGAGTTACAAATTTATCACGATTTTTAAGAAGTAAATTTAAAAGTCTTGATTGTTTTTTTGCTAAAGCCACCGGGTTATCGCCCTCATATAAGACACCTTGTGTCATATCAAAGCTAAATTTATCGCTAAGTTTAATGAAATTTTGCGTGTTGTGGACAAAACTTCGTTTTAAGATATTTTGCACTCTTAAAAGTAGCTCTTTTAGTTCGAAAGGCTTTTTTATGTAATCATCACATCCACTTAAAAAGCCCGATTGAACATCGTTTATGGTGTTAAG
Organism: Campylobacter sp. RM9328; assembly: GCF_012978615.1. Taxonomy (NCBI): domain Bacteria; kingdom Pseudomonadati; phylum Campylobacterota; class Epsilonproteobacteria; order Campylobacterales; family Campylobacteraceae; genus Campylobacter; species Campylobacter sp. RM9328. The sequence continues at coordinate 18,989 of NZ_LIWF01000014.1, forward strand.
CGAAGTAGTAAATATACAAGGTGTAGTTTGGCCTGATGTGCGTAGTTCTTTTAAAAGCTCAAAGCCGTTTCCGCCGATAATCTTCACATCAAATATCCAAAGGTCAAAGTTGCTTTCATAAGCAAGGCTAAGCGCTTCATCGTAGCTTTTTACGCCTTTTACTTCAAAATTTTCACCACTTAGATACTCACACATCATATCAAGCAGCATCGTTTCGTCTTCTACGATCAAAATCCTAGCCAAACTTTTTCCTTAAAATTTATATTGCAGATATTATCTATTTTCATTTTAACAAGAGTTAAATTCGGCCTCTTTACGAAGCCGAATTTATAAGTTTTGCCTATTTTGGCTCAAGAATTTCACCCCTTAATCTACCCATGCCTCTAGCAAAACCATCACAACATCCACTCATTCTCATACCGCCGTCTTTCCATCTGCCGCCCATTCTCATGTCGCAATTACCTCGGCCCATTCCCATACCGTAAAGCCCCATGCCTCTTGCTTCTTTGACGCTTAAGGCGTCAATTTTATTGCCAAAAGAGTCTCTAAAGTCCCTCATAAATTTATCTCTATCTTCGGGTTTCATTTTTGACATCTTTTCATACATCTTGTCATGAAAACCGCCTCTTATGTCCATTGCCTCACGATGAAGTTTGCCCACTCTTTTGTGAATTTCAAAAGATATCTCGCCAAGCGTTTTTGCATCGCTTGTGGCTATCATCGCATATAACTCGTCGTTTGTGTTTTTCTCAAACGGTACTGCAAATACACTACCTGCGACCAACATTGCCGCTAAAACTAACTTTTTCATTTTATCTCCTTTGAAAAATTATAAGTGTATTATAAATTTAAAACGTGAAGCATTTGTTAAGTAAATTTCACTCATAAAGCTAAATTTGTATAAATTTTCATTATAATAAAGTCTTTATTTCAAAAGAGAGAATATGAATAAAATTTTAGACTTTATTAAAAATTTCCATCTTTCCAAGCAGCTATTTTTATTAATTTTTCTTGCTTTTTGCTTTAGCGTTATAGCAAGACTTTACTGGGTATTTTGGGCAAGTAGTTTTGTTGGATTTTTCCACAACAACGAACTGATGATAAGCACAAACGATGGCTATGCGTTTGCCGAGGGCACCAGAGATATGCTTGCGGGTTTTCATCAACCAAATGACCTAAGCTACTTTGGCTCGTCGCTTTCGACACTTACATTTTGGATTGTCAAACTTTTTGACCTTAACATAGAAAGCGTCATGATCTATCTAAGCCTTATCTTAAGCTCGCTAGTTGTCATCCCTATCATATTAATCGCACGCGAATACAACGCGCTAAAAGCTGGCTTTATCGCGGCACTTTTAGGCTCTGTGGCAAACAGCTACTATAACCGCACGATGGCTGGGTATTATGATACCGATATGCTTATTATCGTGTTTGGAGTGTTTTTGATATGGGGTGTTATAAGGGTGCTTGAGAGTAAAGACGCAAAAAGCCTCATCATCGCCCCCATTACCATCCTAGCCTATATGTGGTGGTATTTAAGCGCCTTTTCACTCATAGCAGCGACTACTATTTTACTAGCTTTTTACACGCTTGTATTTGATAGAAAAAACGCTCTAAACTACATACTTATCGCATTCATGCTACTGGCGATATCAAATTTTGACCCATACGCAAAATTTGCTTTGATTTTGGCGATCTATCTTGTGATTTTATTTAAAAAAAGCCTTTTAACTCTTAAAATTTCGATCGCCATTTTAGTTGGAGCATTTGCCTTTTTTACGATAAACGGAGGTCTTAATCCAATAATCTTTCAGCTAAAGTTTTATGTGTTTAGAAACGTTAGCGAACTTTCGAATTTAAGCTTTCATTATTTTAACGTAAACCAAACCATACAAGAGTCAGGCATCGTCGATCTAGTGCTATTTTGCGAGCGCATAAGCGGTCATGTTTTGACATTTGCGGTTTCACTTTTTGGCACACTTTTACTTTGTATAAAAAAGCGTTCATTTATAGTTGCTTTAGGTATGCTTTTGCTGGGATTTTTAGCGCTTAAAGGCGGACTTAGGTTTACGATTTATGCAGTACCTGTCATGGCTATAGGTTTTGGATATATCATAGTTTTTGTTCTTGAAAAGCTTAAATTTTCAGGAATTTTATTTAAAACCGTCTATATTTTTATAGCCGTTTTATCGCTTTATCCTGTAGCAACTCACATTTATAACTATAAAATTTCGCCCGTTTTTGATGCAAAAGAGGTTCGAGTGCTTGATGAGTTAAAACGTATCGCAGGGCGTGAGGATTATGTTTTGACTTGGTGGGATTATGGTTATCCTATAAGGTATTACAGTGATGTTAAGACCTTGATAGATGGCGGAAAACACCTTGGAAGAGATAACTTTGCAGTTAGTTTTGCACTTGGCGAAAACCAGACAAGCTCAGTCAATATGGCTCGTCTTGAAGTTGAATATACAGAGCGAAATTTCAACGAAAAATTTGGCGCAAATTTAAACCAAATTTTAAAAGAATATGAAAGCCAAGATGTGAATTTATTTTTAAATTCACTTAACGATAAAAGCTTTAAACTACCAAAAAAAACGCGTGAAATTTACTACTATCTACCGGAGCGCATGCTAAATATCTTCCCAACGATCTTGCAGTTTTCAAGACTTGATCTAAAAACAGGACAAAAATGGAACGATCCTGTATTTTTTACGACAAAATACTTTAGGCAAGACAGCGATAAAATAGCACTTGCAAACGGTATAACAATCACAAGCGACATGAGAAATATAGTAGCCGGCAACAACAAGATCCAAGTAAATAGCTTTTTAGAAACAAAATATAACGAAAACGGCAAGCTTGAAGTAACTGAATACAACTTTGATACGAATGCAAAAATTTATATCATTTTCATGCGTGACTACGGACGTTTTTTGGTAATTGACGAGAGTATGTTTAACTCTGTTTTTATCCAGCTTTTTGCACTTGAAAGATATGACGAAGAGCTTTTTGAGCCGGTTATATTAGATAGCGCAACTAAAATTTATAGGTTGAAGAAATGATTTTTAATAAGGTTTTATCTCGTGGCTAGGATAGGTTTTCTTTCGCATGCCGATATGAGCATTTACTATTTTAGAAGCCCAATAATGCGTGCTTTGCAAGATTTGGGACACGAGGTCTTTGCTATCTGTCCAAAGGGCGAATATGTAAAAAGGTTTGAAGCGGAGTTTAAGTGCGTTACTTATGAGCTTGACCGAGCTAGTATAAATCCGCTCACCGTCGTTTCAAACTCAAACAAACTAAGTGAAATTTTACAAGATCTAAATTTAGACCTGCTTCAAACTTCGGCTCATAAATCAAACGTTTTTGGCACGTTTGCCGCTAAAAAAGCGAGCATAAAACGCGTGATAAATTTAGTTGAGGGGCTTGGAAGCTTTTATATAGATAACGACTTTAAAACGCGAATAGTGCGTAAAACGATCGAGACTTTATACAAGCGCGCCTTAAATTTAAGCGATGCGTGTATATTTGTAAATGAGGCCGATCCCAAATATTTTTTAGATCAAGGCATAATTAGTGCGGAAAAAATCATCAAAATCAAAAGCGTGGGCGTGGATACGCGTAAATTTGATCCAAATTTGACCCAAAATGCAGATTTGGGCGATAAAAAAGTCGTTTTGATGATAGGACGTGCGATGTGGCATAAGGGTGTGAGAGAATTTTACGAAGCGGCGGAGCTTTTGAAGGAGCGCAAAGACTGCAAATTCGTCTATGTCGGAGAGGGCTTTGATGGTAACAAAAGCACGGCTGATACGGCATTTTTAAGAGACGGAAACGTAAAATATCTAGGCGCAAGAGATGACGTGGCGCAGCTTTTAAAAGCTTCATATATGCTTGTGCTTCCAAGCTACCGCGAGGGCTTTCCGCGCACGATTTTAGAGGCTATGAGTATGGGGCGCAGCGTTGTGGCAAGTGATGTGGCTGGATGTAATGAAGCTGTGATAGATGGCTTTAACGGGCTACTTTGTGAGGTGAAAAACTCTGCTGATTTAGCTAAAAAGATAGAAATTTTGCTAGATGACGAGAGTATGGCAAAGCGTTTTGGCGAAAACGGACGAAAGCTTGCGGTGGCTGAGTTTGACGAGCGAGAGATCGCTAAAAAATATATTGAAGTTTATAGGAAATTTATCGATGTATAGGGCGTTTTTTAAGCGGTTTTTAGATGTTTTGGGGGCTTTGGTGCTTATAGCTTTGACACTTCCTATTGTGGTCGTGGTATGGATTTTGATAAAAATTAAGCTCAAAACCGATCCGATTTTTACGCAAGATAGGCCGGGACTTAACGGCAAAATTTTTAAAATTTATAAATTTAAGTCAATGAGCGATGAGAGGGATGAAAACGGCGAACTCTTGCCCGATGAGTTTCGCCTAACTAGCTTTGGCAAGCGCATAAGAGGGCTAAGCCTAGATGAGCTTCCACAGCTTTTTAACGTACTAAAAGGCGACATGAGCTTCATCGGACCTCGCCCACTTTTGGTTGAATACTTGCCGCTTTATAGCGCCGAGCAAGCCAAACGCCACGATGTGAGGCCAGGTATCACGGGACTTGCGCAGGTAAATGGCAGAAATGCGATAAGCTGGGAAGAGAAGTTTAAATTTGACACCTTTTACGCCCAGAATTTAAGCCTTAAAATGGACGTGCAGATCGCACTTTTAACCATAAAAAAAGTGATAAAAAAAGAGGGCGTAAGTAAAGAGGGTATGGCTACAACGGAGAAATTTAATGGCAAGAACTAGCCAAATTTACATCTATGGCGCTTCGGGACACGGGCTAGTCATCGCAGATATCGCACAAGCTGTTGGATATGAGAAAGTCGTCTTTTTAGACGATAAAAACGAGATCAAATTTCACCCAAATTTGCCAAAAGCCGACATCGTCATCGCAATAGGCAGCAACCAAACAAGAAAGACCGTAACCGCACGCGTAAAAAAAGCTGGATTTAACGTAGTAAGTTTGGTTCATCCAAGTGCGGTTATAAGCCCAAGTGCGGTGATAAAAAGTGGCGTGGTAGTCATGCCAAATGCCGTGATAAACGCGGGTGCCGTTATCGGTGAAGGAGCTATCATAAACAGTGGCGCAGTAGTGGAGCATGAGTGCATGATAGGCAAGTTTGCACACATTAGCCCAAATGCAGCTCTGGCTGGAAATGTAAGTGTGGGCGAGCTAACTCACGTTGGTATCGGCACTAGCGTGATACAAGGTATTATTATCGGCAAAGAGTGCGTTATAGGAGCCGGAAGCGTAGTAGTAAGAGATATATCAAACAAAGTAAAAGCTTACGGTGTGCCGGCAAAAATAATAACCAAAATTTAAACATATCAAAATCACATGCAACAATCGTCATTAAGGTATCCATCAAATAAAAGCATAAAAATTAAAAATACATATCAAATTTCATCAAAATAACTTAAAATTAAAAAATAAGTGCTAAAATCAAAGCTATTTTATCTATAAGGTCAGAAATGGACAGGGTTTTTTTATCTCCGCCAAATATGAGCGGACGTGAACAAGAGTATATAAACGAAGTTTTTAAAAGTAATTACATCGCTCCGCTTGGAGAATTTGTAAATAAATTTGAAAATAGTATAAAATCCTACACGTCTACAAAAGACGCGTTAGCGCTTAGCTCAGGCACTGCAGCACTTCACCTAGCTCTTAGAACGCTTGGCGTAACGCAAGGTGACATTGTTCTTGCATCAAGCTTTACCTTTATGGCGTCGGTATCTCCGATACTTTACGAAAAGGCCACTCCTGTTTTTATAGACTGTGACGAGAGCTGGAATTTAAGCCCAGAACTTCTTAAAAAAGCCATAGCAAATTTACCTAAAAAGCCAAAAGCGCTTGTGCTAACTCACCTTTACGGTCAAGCTTCAAAGATGAATGAAATTTGTGAAATCTGCCAAAACGAAGGTATCGCGCTCGTAGAAGATGCAGCCGAAGCGCTTGGAGGTTTTTACAACGGTAAAGCACTTGGAACATTTGGTATACTTGGAGCATATAGTTTTAACGGCAACAAGATCATAACGACTTCGGGTGGCGGTATGCTTGTAGGAGATGAAAATTTAGTTGAAAAGGCTAGATTTTACAGCACGCAAGCACGAGAGCCTTTGCTTCACTACGAGCATAAAGACTACGGATATAATTATCGTCTAAGTAATATCCTAGGCGCAGTAGGCGTGGCACAGATGGAAGTTTTAGAAGAGCGCGTAAAAGCCAAACGAGCCGTTTTTGAAATTTACAAAAACGAGCTTGTCAATGAGCTTGAATTTATGCCAGAGCTTGAAAATTCTCGTGGCAACAGATGGCTTACGACAGGCGTGTTTAAAGAAAAAGGCGCACATATACGCGTGATAGAAGCCCTAGCTAAACAAAATATAGAGAGCCGTCCACTTTGGAAGCCTATGCACATGCAACCTGTATTTAAAGGCGCTTTAAGCTTTACAGACGGAACTAGCCAGGAGTTATTTGAGAGGGGAATTTGTCTTCCAAGCGGTTCATGTCTAAAACCACAAATTCAAGAACGCGTCATCAAGATTATAAAGGAAAATTTATAGATGTTTCAAGCAACAAAGCTAAAACGACTTATATTTTTCCTGCTTGCCGACACGATCATCTTTATAGCCTCTATCTACATCGCTTATCTTTTAAGATTTAGCGGAAATATCCCTGAAATTTACTATCAGGGGTTATTTATCACGATGATCTTTTTAGTTGGTCTTAAACTTTCTTTTATGTGGATGTTTAAAATTTATAAGGTTCCTTGGAGATTTTTCGGACTAAATGAAGCGCGTAAAATTTTTCTAGCGCACATATGTGCTACCGTGATTTTTAGTGTTATTTATTTCATCATTCAAGACTATCTCAAGCCTTATCCACAAAGCGTCGTTTCTATCGATCTTTTGATATCATGCCTTATGGTCGGTGCTTTAAGAATTTCAAAACGTATGTTTCTTGACTTTTCAAACAAACCGCACAAAGGAGAACCTTGTATCGTCTTTGGCGCAACAACAAAAGCCATACATGTTCTAAACGGTCTTAAGCAGGGCTATCTTGACTTTTATGCAGTTGGCGTAGTCGATGGAAGAAGCGATCTTATAGGAACTTATTGCGATGGATTTTTAGTGCAGGACAAAGATGAAATCCCGACTATCATCAAAGAATACAACGTAAAAACGGCGATCATCGCTCTAGCACTGAATCAAGATGATTTACAAGTTGTGTTTGACGAGCTTACAAGATACGGTATACGCGATGTCAAACTCTTTTCTTTAGTTGAAAAAGACCCGATAAAAGACATCTCTATTGAGGACTTACTAGCAAGAAAACCAAAAGACCTAAACCCGGAAATAATAGCAAATTTTTTAAAAGATAAAGTCGCTCTTGTAACCGGAGCTGGCGGAAGTATCGGTAGTGAGATATGTAAACAATGCCTAAAATACGGCGTAAAACAGCTTATCATGGTAGAACACAGCGAATTTAATCTATATAAAATCGCCGAAGACACACACGATAGCAGAACCGTAAGCAGACTTGTCAATATCACAAACGAGCAGGATTTTGAAAGTATTTTTGAGGAATTCAAACCTCAAATCGTAATCCATGCAGCAGCCTATAAGCATGTTCCTCTTTGCGAGTTAAACCCGCGTTCAGCCGTAGAAAACAATATCGTTGGCACAAAAAATGTTATAGACTTTTCTAAAAAACACGGCGTTAAAAAGGTTGTTATGATCTCATCTGATAAGGCGGTGCGTCCAACAAATATCATGGGAACAACAAAACGAGTCTGCGAACTTTACGCTTTAAATTCTAACGAACAAGGGGTTTGCGAGATAGTTTGCGTTCGTTTTGGTAACGTGCTTGGCTCATCAGGCTCGGTTATACCTAAATTTAAAGCTCAAATCGCCGCAAACAAACCTCTAAGCGTCACACATCCGGACATAACACGCTATTTTATGCTAACATCAGAAGCTTGCCAGCTTGTACTTCAAGCCGCTTCTATCGCCAAAGGAGGCGAGCTATTTGTGCTTGACATGGGTGAGCCTGTTAAGATAGTCGATCTTGCCAAAAAGATGCTTCTTTTATCAAACAAAGAACATTTAGGGATCGAATTTGTCGGACTTAGGACGGGTGAGAAATTATATGAAGAGTTACTTATCAACAAGGATGACGTGCAGACTAAATTTGAAAGCATTTTTGTTACACACTCAGAGCCTTATGATTTAGAGCTTTTAAATAAACAAATTTCAGAGCTTCTTACGCTTGAAGGAGACAAGGTAGCAGCCGCACTTAAAAATATCGTTCCAGAATTCAACCACGCTTTAAATTTAAAAGGATAAAAATTGGTCATAAAAGACATACAACGTTTTAGCGATATCAGATACAAAGCTCGCGCTTATGTCTGTTATTTGTTTAATAGAAATTTGCCAAATCACCTACCAGGCGTCTCTCTTGAAAGCCTAAAAAACGGACTTGAAGAGATAGCGCATGAGATTTCAAATTTTGATGCTTACTACATACTTGACGAAAACGGCACTCAGATCGAAGATAGCGTCAGTATAAATTCAGACATTACTGCAAGCGGAGCTAGTAAAAGTCGTATCAATAACGCCTACTATTACCGCGCCGTTAGAGAGAAGAGATTTACACTAAGTGACCCATATCCTTCAAATTTAAATGGAGAGCTTTGCGTGACGGCTAGTGCGCCGATTTATAACGATAAAGACGAGTTGAAATTTATTGCCTGCGTTGATATTTCATTAGAAAATCTTCTAAAAATAACCGATACAGGCACTTTGGAAAATTATTTTGGTAGATTTTTAAAGTGTATTTATACGCTTTTTTGTGCAGCGCTTTTTATGATATGCGCGTTTTTATTTGGCTATGCGGTTAAAAGTTTTGTATCAAAAAGCATCGAACACATCGATGTTAGCGAGATATTTGAGTCAACCATCATCCTAACTCTTGCCCTTGCTATATTTGACCTTGTTAAGACGATATTTGAAGAAGAAGTCATTGGTAAAAGCCACTCGGAAGATACGCTTTTGTATAAAACGATGGTTAGATTTATCGGCTCAATTATAATTGCACTCGCGATCGAAGCATTGATGCTTGTGTTTAAATTTGCTATCACATCACCAGAAAGTATCATCAACGCCATATACCTAATAGGCGGTGTTGCGCTATTAATGATCGCTTTAAGCATATATCTACTAAGCGTAAAAAGGCAAAGATCACAATGATTGGTATTATTGACTACAAAGCAGGAAACATACAAAGCGTTATAAATGCATTTGCCAAGGTCGGAGCAAGCTGCAAGCTAGTAAGCCAAGCAAACGAGCTTAAAAACTACGATAAGGTTGTTTTGCCAGGAGTTGGGGCATTTGCCGAGGCTATGGATAGGCTAAAAGATGCAAATATGCATACGGCAATACATGAATTTATACTTACCGGCAAACCTTTTTTAGGAATTTGTCTAGGCATGCAACTTTTATTTGAACAAAGCGACGAATTTGGTGTTACTAACGGACTTGGGCTTATAAAAGGCAAGGTTGTCAAATTTGATAAAGCTAAATTTTCAAGCCCTTTAAAAATACCTCATGTTGGCTGGAATACCATAAATTTCACCAAAAAAACACCGATAAATCAAGGGCTAAAAGAGCTTGAGTATCTTTATTTTATCCATAGTTTTCATGCTATTTGCCAAGATGATGCGGTGCTAGGAGAGAGTGAATACGGATACAAATTTGTCTCTGCCGTAGCCAAAGATAACATATACGGCTTTCAACCACATCCAGAAAAAAGTCACAATGTAGGGCTTAAAATTTTAGAAAATTTCAAGGAGCTTTAATGCAAATTTTTCCTGCGATAGACCTAAAAGAGGGTAAGGCGGTTAGACTTAGCAAAGGACTTATGCAAAGTGCAAAAATTTACTCCGATAACCCGCAAGATCTTGCAAAACAGTTTCAAGACATGGGGGCAAAATGGCTTCATGTGGTTGATCTTGATGGCGCATTTGCCGGCGAAACGATAAATTTTAAAACGATAGAAAGCATAGTACAAGCTACAAATTTAAATGTCCAAGTAGGCGGTGGCATACGCGACGAAGAACGTATAAAAAAATACCTAGATCTTGGAGTAAGTAGAGTTATCTTAGGCTCCATAGCGCTTAAAGATCCTGACTTTGTGCGTAAAATGGCAAAATTTTACCCGGTTGTTGTAGGCATAGATGCCAAGGACGGCTATGTGGCGATTGAAGGATGGGCGGATGTATCAAGCGTAAAAGCAACCGACCTTGCAAAAGAATTCGCAAACGCCGGAGTAAAAGCGATAATTTGCACCGATATCAACAAAGACGGCATGCTTAGTGGCGTAAATGTTGATTTCACACTTAAAATCGCACATGCAAGCGGCATAGAAACGATAGCCAGCGGAGGCGTAAGCTCAATGGATGATATTCTAGAGCTTAAAAAAACTTCGCTTATCGGTGGAGTTATCGTAGGCAAGGCATTTTACGAAGGCAAAATCGACCTAAAAGAGGCATTTTTAAAAGTTTTATAAAATTTAAAGCTTTAATCAATATAAAATTTGTTACAATAAAGCATTTTCTATAAAAGGACATTGTGTGAAAATATTAGTTGTAGACGACAGCTCGACTATGAGAAGAATTATAAAAAACACCCTTCAAAGACTAGGACATAACGATATTTTGGAGGCTGAACACGGCGCTGAAGCATGGAGTATTATGGGACAGTACAGCGACATAAATGTGTTAATTACCGACTGGAACATGCCTGAAATGAACGGTCTTGAGCTTGTAAAAAAAGTTCGTGCAGAGGCAAAATACGTAGATATGCCTATCATAATGGTAACAACCGAAGGTGGTAAAGCAGAGGTTATTACTGCACTAAAAGCTGGTGTAAACAACTACATCGTTAAGCCTTTTACTCCACAAGTTTTAAAAGAAAAACTCGAAGACGTTCTTGAATAATGAAAGATAAATTCTATGAATTAAGCATAAAAAGCTCTAATTTTTATGATGAAATTTTAGAGCTAGTGTTTTCTTTTGGGATTACCTGTGTTGAAGAGCGTGAAAATGAGATTATTATCCGCGACGAAGACGATCTAAGTCAGATACAATGGGGCATAGAACAATATGTCTCAAAACTTTGCGATACACTAAATATCAAAAACGACCTACAAATTTCACTAAATTTAAAAGAAAATAAAGACTGGATAAACGAATACAAAAGTGGGGTAAAACCCGTTTTATTGGGTGAATTTTATATACGTCCGAGTTGGGAAGAAGCAAAAGAAAACGCAAAAAATATCATAATAGACCCTGCCCTAGCCTTTGGTTCAGGACACCATGAAAGCACCAGCTCTTGCATAATGTTTTTACAAAAATACGCAAAAGACGAAATGAAAGCGATGGACGTAGGATGTGGGAGCGGGATTTTAAGTATCGCACTAACTAAAATGGGCTGTGTTGTCGATGCTTGCGACACAGATGAACTTGCAGTGCAAAGCACTCTACAAAATGCCAAACTAAACAACGCCGACATAAATAAAATTTGGACCGGATCTATATCAAATTTAAATACAAAATACAACATCGTTGTGGCAAACATTATTGCAGATGTTATTTTTATGCTAAAAAATGATTTAAAAAATATTTTAGAAAATAATGCATACTTAATACTTTCAGGTATCTTACAAAAATACGAAGATAGGATACTACAGAATTTTGCCGACCTTAAGCTTATTGAGAAAAAACAACTCAATGACTGGGTTAGCTTCATCTTTCAAAAGTAAAATTTAAGGGAAATAATGAGTCAAAACAACCAAAATAAAAATCAAAATAATAACAACGGCGGATTTTTTAATAAAAATCCAATATTTATATTTGCTATTTTTGCCATCGTCATCGTCCTTGCTTTTAGAGGATTAACCGGCGATAGCATGGGAACACTTGGCGAAAGCTCCATGAATGCAACAAAAAATATTTCGTATTCAGAGCTTAAAGAGCTAGTTTCAAGTAAACAAATTTCAAGAGTTGAAATTTCAGAAACCTCGATACGTGCACTTGGATTAAACCAAAACATTTATGTGACTAAACGTATCCATTCAGATCCAACCTTCATACCACTTCTTGATGCGACAGGAGTTGAATATAAGGCATATAGTGAAACAAATTGGTTTGGTGAATTGCTGTTTTCATGGGTTTTACCTATCTTTATATTTTTTAGCATCTGGATGTTTCTTGCAAGCCGTATGCAAAAAAATATGGGTGGTGGAATTTTAGGCATAGGAAGCGCAAAAAAACTTATAAATTCAGAAAAACCTAATGTAAAATTTGACGATGTAGCAGGCGTTGAAGAGGCAAAAGACGAGGTTGTTGAGATTGTTGATTATCTTAAAAATCCTGACAAATACCTACGTCTAGGAGCAAAAATTCCAAAAGGAATTTTACTTGTAGGACCTCCTGGTACAGGCAAGACTTTACTTGCTCGTGCAGTTGCAGGAGAGGCTGACGTGCCATTCTTCTCAATATCAGCGTCAAGCTTTATAGAGATGTTTGTCGGCGTTGGCGCAAGTAGAGTTAGGGACCTTTTTGAAAGCGCTAAAAAAGAAAGTCCTGCGATAGTTTTTATAGATGAGATAGACGCTATTGGTAAAAGTAGAAATTCAGGACCTATGGGCGGAAACGACGAGCGTGAGCAGACTTTAAACCAACTACTTTCAGAAATGGACGGCTTTGATGCAGACAAGCTTCCTGTTATCGTTATAGCCGCAACAAACAGACCTGAAGTACTTGACGCAGCACTTTTGCGCCCAGGTCGTTTCGATAGACAAGTTCTTGTTGATAAGCCGGACTTTAAAGGCAGGATTGACATCTTAAAAGTTCATATGAAAGATGTTAAGATAGCAAAAAATGTCAATCTTGAAGAGATAGGTCGCCTAACCACGGGCTTAGCCGGTGCAGATTTACAAAATATAATTAATGAAGCCGCTCTTTTGGCTGGTAGAAACTCAAAAACCGAAGTCGAGCAATCAGACCTAATAGAAGCTGTTGAGCGCTCCATAGCGGGACTTGAGAAAAAATCACGCAGGGTAAATGCAAAAGAAAAACGTATCGTAACTTATCATGAATGCGGACATGCGCTTATCGCCGAGGTTACAAAAGGCGCAAAAAGAGTTACAAAAGTTTCAGTAGTGCCTCGCGGACTAGCGGCACTTGGCTATACACTAAATAGACCGGAAGAAAATAAATTCCTCATGCAAAAACATGAGCTTATAGCAGAGGTTGATGTGCTTTTAGGTGGAAGGGCGGCCGAAGAGATCTTTATAAAAGAAATTTCAACAGGTGCTAGCAATGATCTCGAGCGTGCGACCGATATATTCAAGTCAATGATAAGCATGTATGGCATGAGCGAAGTAGCAGGTCTTATGGTGCTTGAAAAACAACGCAATAACTTCCTAGGCGGACAAACTATAAAAGATTATAGCGATAAAACCGCACAGCTAGTAGATGATACTGTTAAAAACATGCTAAATGAGCGATACAATGCCGTTTTAGATACGCTTCGCACATATAGCGGTGCGATCGAAAACATGGTAAGTGCACTTTACGAAAGTGAAACCATCGAGGGCGAAAAAGTTAGAGAGATAATTAAAAATTTCGAAGAAGAAAACGGACTTGAGACTAGACTTGTTGAAGATGAAATCAAAGAAGAAATTCATATAAATGACGAGTCGCAAGATAAAAACTAGGATACAAAAGAGGTCTAAGAAATGCAATATATATCAAAATACGGATACAAATACATAATAATCTTTGCGTTTTTAATGTTTGTGTTTTTAGCGATTGATATGTTTGAGTGTTTTTTTGTGACGGTTTTTATAGCTTGTGTAGCATTTTTTAGACAAAGAGAAAGTGTTAAATGCACTGATAAGTCCCAAATTTTAGTGCCGATAGATGGCAAAATTTCACATATAGGTGTAGCTGAATTTGAAGGACAAAGTTGCACTAAGGTGGAGATAGATAAGTCTATCTTTGGTGTGGGCGTCTTATATGCAGTTTGCTTGGCAAAAACAGTTGTATTAAAAAAACGTCATGGTCTTTTTTTATGTACAAAAATGAAACAATCAAATGCATTAAACCAAAGAGCTCTTTATATTTTTGAAGATAAAGGTTTTAAAATTTATATGCGAGTTATCGCCGGAGCTCTTTCAAGATCACTTGAACTTGAAGATAAACCAGAAGTATCTCCTGGCGATATTTTAGGTTTTTTAGGTAGCGGTAGGGTTGTTTTATTTTTACCAAAAGATATAAAAATTTGCGTAAGTATAGGTGAGAGGGTGCGTAGCCAAAGCACACTTGGTTACCTTGAAACAAGGAGCATGAATGCATAGTCAAAAACCTCAATTAATGTATATTTTACCAAATTTATTTACCGCTTCTAGCGCATTTTTAGGTATAGTAAGTGTTATCGCGAGTATAAAAGGTGATTATGAAAAGGCGATTTTATGGATTATTTTATCTTTAATACTTGATGGACTTGATGGCAGAGTGGCTCGCCTTACCAAAACAACTAGTAAATTTGGTGTAGAATTTGATAGTCTTGCCGACTTAGTAGCCTTTGGTGTAGCTCCGGCGATACTTTTTTATCTATCTATCGGTCAGCATTTTGGACGCTTTGGAACTCTTGTAAGTGCCATGTTTGTTGTCTTTGGAGCCATCCGTCTTGCTAGGTTTAATGTAACAACCGGCACATATGAACCAAATGTATTTATAGGTCTTCCAATACCTACTGCAGCTATAGTAAGCGCGCTATATGTTGGCGTATATATCAATTATAACCTTATCGGCTTTGAGTGGATATATCTTATAATGCAGTGTGTTTTAGCTGTATTGATGGTAAGCAACATAAGATATCCTAGTTTCAAAAAGGTAAATTTTAGACAAGCACATGTTATGAGAATTTTAGTCGTTCTTGTCATAGCTTTTTCCATGTTATATCTTTATCCTCTTGAGAGCGCAACCATTGTAATGAGCATTTACATTTTTTATGGTATAATCAGGACAACTTTTATGTTCTTAAAAAATTTAAAAAAGGAGAGTGAATGAGCGTAGGCGTAATAAAGTCATTAAAATTCTTGCCAAAAATCGAAATCAAAAACTCTCTACTGCTGCTACTTAGGTAGCAAAACTTCTTTTTCACTAACTTAACCGTACCAGCAATAAAATAAAATACCAAAAAGGATAAAAAATGAATAATAATAAAATAATAATATTTGATACAACATTGAGAGATGGTGAACAAAGCCCCGGCGCTTCGATGAATACTGCTGAAAAATTGCAAATCGCGCTTCAATTAGAGCGCCTAGGAGTTGATGTTATGGAAGCTGGGTTTGCTGCGGCTAGTCCAGGTGACTTCGATGCGGTAAATCAAATAGCAAAGCAAGCGTCAAACATAAGAGTATGCTCACTTTCACGTGCAGTTGAGCGAGATATAAAAGCAGCCGGAGAAGCCTTAGCACCTGCAAAATACAAAAGAATACATACATTTATAGCAACAAGTCCTATCCACATGGAATACAAGCTAAAAATGCAACCACAAGAAGTCATAAAGCATGCCGTCGAAGCTGTCAAATATGCTAAAACTTTTTGTGACGATGTAGAGTTTAGCTGTGAAGATGCAGGTAGAACAGATATAAATTTCATGAAAGAAATTTGCGATGCAGTCATTGAAGCAGGTGCAGGAACTATAAATTTACCAGATACTGTCGGCTATCGTTTGCCAACCGAGCTATCTAAGATGGTTTCTGAGATGGTAGAATTTATAAATAATCGTGCGATTGTTTCGGTCCATAACCACAACGACTTAGGCCTAGCTACTGCAAACTCTCTTGCTTGTATATTAGCCGGTGCCAGACAAGTTGAATGCACCATAAACGGCATAGGAGAGCGAGCGGGAAATGCGGCATTAGAAGAGATTGTTATGGCAATTAAAACACGTCAAGATATATTTGCCCCGCTTTATACAGACATAATCGCAAAAGAAATTTACCCATCATCTCGCCTAATAGCAAGTATAACAGGCATAGAGCCTCAGCCAAATAAAGCCATAGTCGGCAAAAATGCCTTTGCCCACGAAAGCGGCATACATCAAGACGGAGTGCTAAAACACAAAGAAACTTACGAGATCATATCTGCCCAAAGTATAGGACTTGAGCAAAATTCTCTTGTTCTTGGTAAGCACAGCGGTCGCCACGCGTTTAAGGATAAGCTAGTTTCTCTTGGTTTTGATCTTGATGTGGATGCATTAAATACCGCATTTGATAAATTTAAGCAACTTGCCGACAAGAAAAAGGAAATTTTTGATGATGATATACGCGCTCTTGTGGCTGAAGAGATAACTAAAATTCCACAAGTATATGAGATAGTTGAACTTCTTCAAAGTAGCGGTGGATCACTTGCGAGCGCCTCTATAAGTATAAAGCATGACGATCAAATAACAAGTGACTCCGCTCTTGGTAACGGCACTGCCGATGCGATATTTAAAGTTATTGATAGGATTAGCAACATTAACGGGGTGCTTAAAGACTATAAGGTTACTGCGGTTTCACAAGGCAAAGACGCTTTAGCCAAAGTTGATGTTAAAGTAGAATTTGAAGGACACAATGCTGTTATGGGACACGGACTTGATATAGATACAATGAAAGCAAGTGCAAAAGCTTATATCGGTGCTTTAAACAGCTATCTTAGGATAAAAGATCTTTAAAACACACAAGGCATGGAAAAGCTCCATGCCTTTAAATTCAGGTTCTAAATTTGATAAGAAGTTGATTTAATTTCTCGCCGACACTTTGTAGATGTTCGGCTGCCGCTGCGATCTCTTCTGTATTTCTCATGTTTATCGCGCTTATCTCATTTATCTTTTCGATCCTACTTAAAACCTCATCGATATTATCACCTTTTTGAGCAAATTCTTTTGCATTTTTTTCAGACTGTTGCTCACCTTTTCTCATCTCTTCATTTGCGATCTCAACAGTATTTTGGGTTTTATGTGCTATTTGGATTAAATTTTGTGTCTTTTTGACGTTCTCTTCCATTCTTAAGCTAGCCTGAGCAACAGACTCAACTATAGAACCAACCGTTATATTTATCTCCGATAAACTACTTTGAGTTCTTTCGGCAAGCTTTCTAACTTCGTCTGCAACAACAGCAAATCCTCTTCCCTGCTCACCAGCACGAGCCGCCTCGATAGCAGCGTTTAAGGCAAGTAAATTTGTCTGATCCGCGATATCTGAGATAACATTTAACACGTCTTTTATCTGAGTGGCATTTGAGGTTAGAACTTTCATGTGATTAGATAGTTCAAGCTCATTTTCTGAAGTTTGCTGTATATCTTTAGAGATATCTTGGATGTCATTTCTAGCATCAGCTAATTTTAATGCCGCACCTTTTAAAATTTCAGCCGTTTCAAACACGTCTTGCGAAGATGTTCTTATATCTTCTCTTATCTTACCAGACATCTCAAATGTGTTTTGTATGGTTTGTGTTGTCTCTTCTACGCTTCTACCAACTGTTCTTGCTGTTGATGAAAGCTCACTTGAGATAGAAGCATTTTCATTACCAACGTCTTTTGCCGCCTCAACCGTTAGTCTTACTTTTTCTATGAAGTTGTTAAATTCTTTCGCGGTTTGTCCTAGCTCATCATTGCTTTGAACGGGGATTCTCTTAGTAAGATCGCCATCTCCAACGGCTAATTCCTTAGCGTGATCTTGTAGGTTATTTATAGGCGTAAGAATTATTGATTTTAAGACCATTGTTAGTAAAATAAGCACCAAAACCACAGCAACAACCGTGACCATGATCTGATCTACCATGCTATCTTTAGCCACCATTATGGCAGAGTACATATTTTCTTGAGTATCAGCAGCAAATATATATCCGATACTTGAGCCGTCAAATCCCTCAAGTGGTATGCTTACAACAAAATAGCCTGAAGTTTGGAACCTATCTTTCAAGTCGCTTTTGCTAACATCGCTTAGTTCTTTTATAAAATTTGCATCTGCACCATCCATCTTTTGCGCTACAGTATAATTACCTTGCACGACTTTTGGAGCGTCTTTTAAGCCTCCCGCGGAACCAAGCAAGGCGTTATCCATAACTATGGCAGCGCTTAATCCTAGCTCCTTTTTTAGATCTTTTACGATTGATTCGAAAGATTGCATGATCTCAACCGAGCCTATGTATTCGCCCTCGTAAAATATCGGAGCTATACCTCTAAGCTCAAGCCCGGCTACTCCTGCCTCTATGGCAACCAATGGTTTTTTGGTGTTTTTAACCTGCAAGATACTTTTTCTAAATGAGCTTAGATCATCCCCCGATTTATCGCTCCAGTGTCTTAAAAAACTCTTAACATCTGCAGTATGAACGTGAATTTTCATATTTTGATATATAGAGTTGTCTTTATAGCTTTCAACAAGTTTTTTTAGCTCATTTTTCAGCATAGCCTTGTCATTGCTTAAAAGCGCATCTATCACAAATTTATTTTGAGCTAAATTTATAGCGCCAAGCGATGCGACCTGAATTTTTGAATTTAATTTCTCAGCAGTAAAAAGCCTAAAATTCTTCTCCTTGTCCGATATTACATTACCCTCGATCTCCTTGCTACCGTTTAAGAAAAACATAAACATGATAGCTATCGCGATCACGAATAAAGATACTATAGGAACATATATTTTCTTACGTATAGAAAAGTTTCCCACAAATTCCTCCTTTAAAAAATAAAATTAAAATTTTAAAATTATATCTAATTAACGTTGTATTATCGTAAAGATAAAGTTATTATTTCTCATTATCGATCATAAAATCATAAAATTCATTCTTATGATCAGTATTTCCTATCTTGTCATATTGTATCAGGGCAGCGTTTATATTATCGATTTGATGATACAAGTATCCAAGTGCGACACGATTTTCTATAGCATTAGGATCGGTTAGCTTTGTTAGCTCCAAAAGCGCTATGGCATTTTGTGGTTGGTTTGCTCCGGTTGCCGCAACGGATGCTAAAAATAAAGTGGAAGCATCTTGGATATTATACTCATCGATAATTTTGTTATAAAGTCTAAATGACTCTTCAAAGTCGTTACTAAAAAGCTCAATATACGCCAAAGTCTGCATGATATTTACATTTTCAGGGGCACTTCTTAATTGCTCTTTTATCTTTTCGCGCTCGTGGCTTAAAAGACCGGAAATTTGAAGTAGTTTTATGTATTGCTTTCTGATTATATTTGCGCCGTGATAAAATGCCTCTACGTCAAGTTTTTTCGTTTTGAAATAAATTTGTATCTTTTGTGCATACTCTTTTATGTTTTCTTGCTTGTTATAAGCTATGAAATTTAAGATATTAGTCATTATGTCGTTTGGAAGCAAAGAAACTAGGATGTCAGTTTTTTGCTGCATAACATCATCTCTTCCTACTATTTTTGATATTATCGCATCAAAGGCAACATTAAACATAGTCTGTTCTTTTGGCTCCTCAAGCCATCTCATCATCGCGCTTTGATTTGAGTTTATCAAATTTAAGAGTGAAGTGTATAGGTTGTTTTGTTTTAAATTTTTATCACTCTCTAAATTTTCAGTTATCTCTCCTATAAATTTAGAGTCTAAAGACTGGGTCATATCGTAGCTAAAAGCGGCAAAAATTCCAGCTAGATGGTTATTAGGATCTAAATGATAGCTTGACGCAAAATGCTTTGCTGCAAGTGAAAAATTTCCAAGCTGAGCATAGCTTAAGGCTAGATTATACTGGAGTATAGAGTGCTGAGGATAAAGCTTGGCAAGCTCGATAAAGTCGCGGTTTGCCTCTTTTAGTCTGTAGTTTAAAGCCTTGGCGATAACACCTGAAAGCTCGATATTTACCTTTGAAACGGTCGCGCTCTTACTTAAAAAGTCATTCGCAGTAGAAGTATCGTCTAAAAATACACTAACACCGCCTTTTCTTATATACTCTATGCTTTGCTTTACATCAAAAACCTTATATGGAGCAAAATAAAACAGCGTTTCATAACGTCTTGCCTTGTTAAAAAATATCTCATCGCTAAAGCTCATTTGAGCTAAATTTACATCAAATATTTCGGGATTTAAAGTCGCTTTTATCTTAAAAATTTGACTTGGCTTTAATGGATCTGCGGTATAAACATCACGTATGAATCTCGCCCCATCTTTATAAAATCCGGTCTTTAAATCAATTATCGCCGCTATCATTTTTATAAGATCGGGGTTTGTTGTGTTTCTTGCGGCCTTATTTAGATAGTCTCTTGCCTTATCGTAATTAGCCTCATTTGCATAAAGTTGGGCCAAGGTGATATTGGCATTAAAATCTTTTTGTGACTCAAGCTTGTCAATGGCCACTTGATCATCCTTTAAGATAGACGAAATTTTAGCGCTTAAATAAACATACTTGTCTTTATAATGTTCGCTACTTGGGTGCTTAAGCGATTGCAAAGCCTCGTAATAATTACCTTTATAATAATTTATAAGCGCATGATAGTAACTGTAAAGCGGCGAATTTACTTCGTTTTGCAAAAAGGAATTTGCAAGTCCGATGTAGTAGTTGAAATTTTGCGTGCTGTTGGTTTCAAGCGAACAAACCGCCGCATTTATCGCACTTACGGTTGTGTTTTCTCTATCTTGTATGGCTTTATTAAACGATATGACGGCTTGCTCGCAATTTCCCTGCTTCATCTGCGAAACGCCAAGATTATAGTTGGATAAAGACTGGTTGTAAGTTGCTATATTTTCATAAATTTTTAATGCTTCAAATTTATTGCCTTTTTCATATAGTTGGTTTGCTTTTGCGATCATATCGTCAATTCTTGATGCGGCAAAATCTTGTGTTTTATAGTTTGACTCTATCTTTTGAGCAAGTCCTGTGGCGTCTATCTCATTGCCCTTGTCTTTTTTTAACAAAAAAATCAAAACAATAAGCAAAATAATAATAACCAAGACAACTACGGCAATGATGATATATAGTTTTTTAGGTGATTTCTTAACCTCTATAGGTTCTGGTATCTCATCGCCAATTAGCAAATTTGGATCTTGAATACTCTCAAGAGAGACTATCTGCTCTTCCGACTCAGATTCTGTCGTCTCCTCGCCAGGAGGCTTTAGTATCAAGACCTCTTCATCTTGGTTTTGAGGCACTACATATACCTTTTAAGAACTTCTGGAATTTCAATTCTACCATCTTTGGTTTGATAGTTTTCCATTATAGCTATAAGTGTCCTGCCGACTGCCAGACTTGAGCCGTTTAGCGTGTGCACGAGGGCATTTTTCTTTCCGTCTTTATAGCGAATTTTAGCCCTTCTTGCTTGAAAATCACGAGTGTTTGAAACCGAACTTATCTCACGGTATTTGTTTTGACTAGGTAACCAGACTTCAAGGTCGATAGTCTTTGCCGCACCAAATCCCAGATCTCCGCTGCAAAGTAGCATATGACGATGTGCAAGTCCTAGTGAAGTAAGTAGATCAGAAGCGCACTCAACCATTTCTTGCAAAACTTTTTGACTATCTTCAGGTTTAGTGATACTTACAAGCTCTACTTTTTCAAACTGATGTTGACGTATCATGCCACGAGTATCTCGTCCTGCACTACCAGCCTCTTGCCTAAAACACGCAGAGTAGCAGGTCATCTTTATCGGAAGCTCTTCGCTTTGTAAAATTTCATCATTATAAATGTTTGTAACAGGCACTTCACTTGTTGGTATCAGGTATAAATTTTCATTATTTATCTTATAAAGATCATCGGCAAATTTTGGTAGCTGACCTGTGCCGTATAAGGTGTTTGCATTTACTAAAAACGGAACATTAACAAGCTCAAAACCGCGAGCCGTGTTAAAGTCTATCATATAGTTAACAAGTGCACGACTAAGTCTAGCTGCCTCGCCTCTAAGTATCGTAAAACGTGATCCTGAAATTTTAACTCCACGCTCGAAATCAAGCCATCCAAGCTCTTCGCCAAGCTCGTAGTGAGCCTTTGGTTCAAAGTCAAATTTACGTGGCTCAAGCACTGTTTTTACACAAACGTTGTCGTTTTCATCTTCACCAAACGGCACATCGTCATCTATGATATTTGGCACGCTTGAAGCTATCTCTTCAAGCTTTTCTTCAAGCTCTCTTACTATCTCAGAAGCATCGCCCATCGCTGCTTTGTTGGCGTTTAACTCTTCTCGCAAGGCGTCTGTATTTTCGCCGTTTCTACTTTTTATACCAAGCTCTTTGCTTTTTGCATTTTGTATCGCTTGAAAATTTTCAAGCATAACGCGTTTTGCCTTTAGATCATTATATGTATCAAGTAAATTTTTAAGTAAATTTGTATCGACTTTTTTTGCTATAAGTTTTTTATTAAATTCGTCAAAATTTGTTTCGATCAGTCTTAAATTTATCATTTTGCTCCGCCTTTATCTAAAATAAGGGCTATTTTATCAAATTTAGCTTTAAACAGTTATAATCATCTATCCAAAAATTCTTTAAATACCAAAATTTAATAAGTTGAAAATTTATTTTGCGACCAAAGCGGTCTGAAAGAAAAATGATAAAAATGTGACAAGTAAGAATTTGGGCTAATTTTAGCCCAAATATCAATAAACTCCGGTAGCTTCTCTTACTTTTTCCATGACATTAGATGCCACTTCTTTGGCTTTTTTAGCTCCTGCTTCTAAAATTTCAGCAACCTCATCCATATGACTTTGGTAATAACCAAATTTCTCTCTTGCTTCAGAAAAATACTCCCAAACAAGCTCATTTAGATACATCTTAAAGTGTCCGTGACCTTCACCGCCACGCTCATAACGTTTTTGTAACTCCTCTTGTCCTATTTGATCCAAGAAAAGTTTTGCAATATTATAGACATTACAGTTTTGCCACTCTTTAGGTGCTTCTAGTGGCACAGCTTGGGTTACAATACTTGAAATTTGTTTTTTTAACGTTTTTGCGTCCGCAAAGATATCGATAGTATTTCCGTAGCTTTTGCTCATCTTTGCACCATCGGTTCCTGGCACGGTCGCAACATTTTCATCAACTTTGTGTGTAGGAAGTTTAAAAATTTCACCGTGCTCGTTATTAAATTTTATAGCGATATCACGCGCTATCTCAACATGTTGGATTTGGTCTTTTCCAACAGGAATCACATCTGAACCAAAAAGTAAAATATCAGCCGCCATTAAGACCGGATAGCTAAAAAGTCCATGGTTAGCCGAAATTCCTTTGGCAATTTTATCTTTATAACTATGAGCTCTTTCAAGTAACCCCATAGGTGTGTATTGGCTTAGTATCCAGTAAAGCTCAAGCACGTCTTTTACATCGCTTTGTATCCAAAATGTAGATTTTTGCGGGTCTATGCCAAGGGCTAGAAACGCGGATGCCGCCTCAAGCGTATTTGCACGAAGCCTTTTAGCGTCGCTTACAGATGTCATCGCATGATAATTTGCGATAAACATAAACATATCTTCGCTCTTTTGTGCTTCCACCATTTGTTTTATACTTGCGAAATAATTACCAAGGTGAAGTTTTCCGCTTGGCTGAAGTCCAGTTAAAACTCTCAATTTTTATCCTTTAAGCTCAAAGCTTTCTTTATCTCTTTTACGATCTGCTTTGGTGTTTTGTTTTCTACATTTATTGTTATGTCCGCCTTTTTTTCATACATTTCAACCCTTGAGTTAAAAAGCTCTCTTGCTTTATTTGGGTCTTTTAAAAGCGGTCTTTTAGCAAATTTTTTTTCACTATTTTCACTATTTTGCATACGAGTTATTATCGCGTCAAAGCTTGATTTTAGATAGATTGTCGTGCCTATTTTCTTGATATCTTTTGCGTGTATAAATCCGCCTCCGGTTGAGATAATGGCGTTTCTTACACTAGAAGCTAGAAATTTAGCCAAAGTTTTTTCTAAATTTCTAAAATACGTCTCTCCGTATGTCGAGAAAATATCTTTGATTTTCATATTTGCCGAGCTTTCTATCAAATCATCGCAGTCTAAATTCATGGTCTTTAAACTCTTACTTAAAGCCCTAGCGACAGTTCCTTTGCCAACCCCCATAAATCCTATAAGAACTATATTATTATTCTTTATCTTCATCGCTCTCCCCACGGTTTTTCGGTATCAAAACTACCGGAGTGCCGCTTAGGCTAAAACTCTCTCTAAGTTTATTTGTAAGGTAGCGTTTGTAACTAAAGTGAAGCGCTCTTGGCTTGTTCATAACAAGCGCAATACGAGGAGGCGCGAAACCAAACTGCACTGCGTAGTAAATTTTAACGCTTTTGCCTTTTTCGCGCGGTATAGGATGTAGTTTTGTAGCTTCTCCTACGACCTCATTTAGCTTTGAGGTTTGTATCTTTTGAGTGAAATTTTGATAAACCTCTTGTATAAGTCCGTATAGCTTATGAACGCGTTTGCCTCCAAGCGCCGAAACGCTGATAATAGGCGCATAAGCAAGAAATTTAAAGCGGTCTTTTATCTCCTTGCAAAATTCGTCAAATTCCCACTCGCTCTTATCCCATTTGTTTAGCACGATTATCACGCCAAGGTTAAATTTACTAGCAAGACCGGCTATACGCTCATCAAGCTCGGTTAAAGGCTCGCTAGAGTCAAGCACCAGTAGTGCAATGTCGGTTTGTTCTAAAATTTTCTCGGTTCTGTTTAGCGCATATCTTTCTATTCCTTCTATCTTACCGCGCTTTCTAATACCTGCCGTATCGACAAACTCATAAATTCTACCCTCGTGTTCGTAAATTTCATTAACAGGGTCTATCGTGGTTCCTGCTACATCGCTAACTACGGCACGAGAATCTTTTACAAGTGCATTTAAGAGACTTGACTTACCAACATTTACGCGCCCTATGATACCTACTTTAATATTTTTTTCGGCGAAATTTTCATCTGCCCTAAACTCGCCCTCATCATCAAATTCTTCCAAAAAGTCATCAAAATCATCACTCACATCAGCCTTTAACACATCGTCTTTTAGGTGTTTTGCTATCCACTCCGTAAGTTCATCAAGTCCTGTGTTATGGCTTACTGAAATTTGAAAAAGATCTTTTACGCCAAAATTTATAAATTCCCACGCCCTAGTTTCGTCCTTTTTGCTGTCTACTTTGTTTATCACAAGAGCGATCGGGATATTAAGCTTACTAAGCTCATAAAACATCATGCGGTCTTCGTCATCCGGCATAAATTTACCATCCACCATATAGATGATGGCGTCTGAATTTTTAGCCTCGTTTAGGGTTTTGATCTTGACGTTACGAAACAGTTCCGAACTATCGTCAAGTCCGCCGCTATCGATAAGCAAACACTCTTTACCCTCGATATCGACAACGGCTTTGTTTGTATCACGTGTCGTGCCGCTGACATCGCTAGTGATAGCTATCCTCTGCCTTGCCAAACGATTAAAAAGCGAACTTTTTCCAACATTTGGTTTTCCAACTAATATAACTTTTTGCACGTTTTTCCTTTGTAATTAGTCGTTATTATACTAAAAATTTCTTTATCTACTTGATATGATACATCGTGAGAAATTCGTCTCCGATATGTTTTTCATTGTAAATTTCATCATAAATATTTTTGGGGATTATACAGAATTTAAGCTTTTTATTCATTAATTTAAGCCGTTTTGCACTACAATACGCCTTAAATTTAAAAGAAAGTTTTGTTTTGCATAGATTTATTTTGCACCATTTGGGTGCTTACTATATGATAATAGCTTGTATGTATTTTGCAGCGGTCGGTGCTTTTGCAAAAGTATTAAGCGCTGAGATGTCAAGCGTAGAAGTTGTCTTTTTTAGAAACCTCGTAGGTCTTATCCTTGTGCTTTATGCGATATACAAAAAACCACCGACAAATCAAAAAGGCGGACAGTTTTTCGTGCTTATGTTTCGTGGCTTTATCGGCACGGTCGCACTTTTTGCCTTATTTTACAATATCGCTCATATAAATTTAGGTGCTGCGTATACATTTCAAAAAACAAGCCCTATTTTTACAGCAGTTTTAGCAGCGATATTTTTAAAAGAGGCGCTTAGCTACAAGGGCTGGGGAGCGATATTTTTAGGTTTTATAGGAATTTTGTTTATAGTTCAACCAAATTTAGGCATAAGTAAATCCGACTGGCTTGGACTTTGGAGCGGTGTTGGAGCCGCACTTGCTATGCTTAGCGTGCGTTCTTTGCGCAAAAGCTATGATACAAGCGTTATAGTACTTAGCTTTATGGGTTGGGGAACACTACTTCCGATGATATTAATGGGAACAGCCGAAGTTGTGCAGTTTGAGCCACTTGACTTTTTGCTATCTCCGTTTGTTATGCCAAGCCTAAAAGGAGTTATTTTTATAGTATTTATGGGACTTGCGGGCTATTTTTTCCAACTTTATATGACAAAGGCTTATGCAGCCACTAAAAAGGCGGGAATAGTTGCCGCAGTTAGCTATATGGATGTTGTCTTTTCACTCATGGTGGGCTATCTTATGGGAGACGGTTTGCCAAATAGCATGGCATTTTTTGGTATAATGCTAGTCATTTTAAGCGGCATACTAGTTGCAAGGGAGAAATAATAATGATACTAATAGCAGGACCATGTGCGATCGAGAGCGAAGAGCTTGTAATGTCGGTTGCACAGCGTCTACAGAAATTTAACGAAGATAGTAGGATTGATTTTTATTTTAAATCAAGTTTTGATAAGGCAAATCGCACAAGCTTAAGCTCGTTTCGCGGACCGGGACTTGAAAAAGGTTGTGAAATTTTAGCAAAGGTAAAAGAAAAATTTGGCTATAAAATCGTGACTGACATACACGAAAGCTATCAAGCCGAGCCTGTCGCAAAAGTTGCCGATGTGTTGCAGATCCCGGCATTTTTATGTCGTCAAACAGACTTGTTAGTAGCCGCAGCAAAAACAAATGCGGTAGTAAACATCAAAAAAGGGCAGTTCCTGGCAGCTTCAGCGATGAAACACTCGGTTAAAAAAGTGCTTGAAACTCGCGGAGTAAGCGGCGAAGGATATGAGGTAGCTAAGCAAAACGGGGTTTGGCTTTGCGAGCGCGGAAGCACATTTGGGTATGGAAATTTGATAGTGGATATGAGAAATTTAGTGTTAATGCGCGAATTTGCGCCGGTAGTATTTGACGCAACACATAGCGTGCAAATGCCTAGCGCACTTGGCGAAAAAAGCGGCGGAGACGCTAGATTTGTGCCGTATCTTGCTAGGGCAGCCGCAAGTGTAGGCGTGGATGGATTTTTCTATGAAACACATATAAACCCATGTGAGGCACTTTGTGACGGACCAAATATGCTAAATTTAGATGAACTTGAAAAAGTTGTCGAACAAACCTTAAAAATACAAGAAATTTTAAAATAAAGGGAATAAAAATGAAAATAATCGAAGGAAAATTAGCCCTAAACGGCAAAGAAAAAATAGCGATCATCAACGCTAGATTTAACCATATCATTACAGATCGCCTAGTTGAAGGTGCAAAAGATGCATTTTTGCGCCACGGTGGAAATGAAGAAAATTTAAGCCTGATCCTAGTGCCTGGTGCATTTGAAATTCCTATGGCACTTGAAAAAGTACTTGCAAGCGGTAAATTTGACGCGGTTTGTTGCGTAGGCGCGGTAATACGTGGTTCAACACCACACTTTGACTATGTTTCAGCCGAAACTACAAAAGGTATCGCAAATGTAACACTAAAATACGGCAAACCAGTAACATTTGGAGTACTAACTGTTGATAGCATAGGACAAGCGATAGAAAGAGCAGGCAGCAAAGCCGGAAACAAGGGCTTTGAAGCAATGACCGGCGTTATTGAAATGCTTAGTCTTTATGAAAATTTAGGAGCCTAAAATGGCGACTAGACACCAAGCTAGACAGGCGGTAGTTTCACTGCTTTATGCTTACGAGATGGGAAACACTGACGATGCGTTTATAGATGAGTTTTTAGAAGAAAAAAAGATCAGAAACGAGCGCAAAGAGAGTGTTATAAAAAGTTTTCGTGAAATTTTAGCAACCAAAGATAAACTTGATGAACAAATTTTACAATACCTAAAAGACGGAGATCTTGATAAGGTGGGTATCGTTGAGCGAAATATACTAAGGCTTGGATTTTACGAGATAAACGAAGCACAAACCGATATCGCAGTAGTAATAAACGAAGCAGTTGAGCTTGCAAAAGAGCTTACAAGCGATACTTCACCACGTTTTATAAACGGTGTTTTGGGCGCATTAAAGGAAAAAAAGTGAAACTATGCGTTGCGCTTGACATGCAAAGTCGCGAGCAAAATTTAAACTTAGCAAAAGATTTAGCAGGGCTTGACATCTGGCTAAAAGTCGGACTAAGAAGCTACCTTAGAGACGGTGAAAAATTTATAAATGAACTAAAAGAGCTTAGCGGAGCTAAAATCTTTCTTGACTTAAAACTTCACGATATACCAAACACTATGGCTGACGCAGCCGAAGTTATCGCAAATTTAAATGTCGATATGATAAACGTCCATGCAAGCGCTGGAAAACGGGCCATGTGCGAGGTTATAACTCGTCTAAATGCACTTCCTGTGCGCCCTCTAGTCCTTGCCGTATCGGCACTTACTAGCTTTAATGAGGAAGAATTTAAGGCTGTTTATAGCAAAAACATAAATGAAAGCGTGAAAAATTTTAGCATAAGTGCTTATGAAGCGGGTCTTGACGGTATGGTTTGTTCTGTTTTTGAAAGCAAGATGATAAAAGAAGCCACAAGTGATAAATTTCTAACGCTAACGCCAGGAATTCGCCCTTTCAAAGAAGACGCAAACGATCAAAAACGCGTCGCCGATATCCATATGGCGAAGCTTGAAAAAAGTGACTTTATCGTGGTTGGACGACCTATTTACAATGCGCAAAATCCGCGTGAAATTTGCGAAAAGATCTTAGAGCAAATTTAAAGCCAGTATCAATAAAAAGATATAAATATCAATAATTTACCGGGATTTGCACGGCATATTATGCTTTATCTGCATTTCAAATCCCGGTAAATTAAACCAAAAATAGCGTTAAGCAGTAAAATTAATGCCGAATAATTTAAGCGATATATCAGGAGCGTTTGGCTAAAATACCATTTCTTTTTTACCTAATGGACAGATGGGTGAGCGGCTGAAACCACACCCCTGCTAAGGGTGCAGCTCTTAATCGGGGCTCGAGGGTTCAAATCCCTCTCTGTCCGCCACTACTTATTTATGTCTCTGTAAGCTACGCCTTAGACACTTCAACCTTAATGCATAATAAAATAACATACTTACATAAATAAAAGTAATTTAAATTTATTGTTTGATTAAAAATTTTAGATATTTAAAATCAGACGAGAAGATCTCTCGCCTGATTGATAAATTAGAAGTCTGTTTTGATGTCAGTGTCTATCTGAATGTAGATAGTCTCGCCTGCATGATCACCCGAAGTAACCTTACTTTCATAAAGCTCATATCCCTCTTCGGCTTTATAGTCGGTTGATTTTTCCCATTTGCCAGTTACCGTATCATTACTATCGCCGTCTATTTTTAATATAGTATCGATACTATCGGTCATATCTAGCACATCATCGGCGGATAGGTTAAGCAAGCCTACACTATTATCCCCTTTTTCAAGATCTAGTCTGTTGATATGCTCCATCCTTGCATCTAGGCTGCTAGCATCAGACATCTCGGTTCTTCCAAACCAGTAATTATTAACAGTATAGTTTTGAGTTAAATTATCGAAATTTATAGTTTCGCCAACTTTAACAGTATCATATGTATCTTCACTACCTATATGTTTATCATAATCATAATGCGCAAAGCCATATCTGCTAGAACCAGCTTGTCCATCCTTGCTTATACTATAGCCTTTAAACGTGTCTATGGTATTATCAAAAGTTTCTGTTATACCTATAGTGCTTGGTCCTGTCGGCACACTTGGAGTTACTGGGGTTTCCGGTATAGCAGGATTTACAAACGTAGAAGAAGATGTTTGAGTTACACTATCACCATCCGCATCAGTTATAGTAAATTTAATATCAATAGTCTCGCCTTCTTTACTATTAGCCACATTCTCATCAGCAGTGTAGTCATAAGTGCCCTTTGCAAGATCCACAACTAGCTTACTACCTGTATCTCTTACTACCTCAACTTTGGCTATCACATCTCCGTCACTGTTTATCTCGCACGCTTCGCCGTTTATAGTCTTGGCAGCGATATCATATATGTAAGTTTTACCATCTATTTCGACACTAATAGTACCATTTTCATCAGCACCGAGGTCAAAACCGACTTCTCCATTGGCTTTTGTAACAAAGTTAACGTTTTCAGCTGTTTTAGCCTCAAATTTTAACTTGCTAAATTCCTGTGCATCTGTATTTTCACCGGTTATGCCGTTATAAGAGATAGAATTTAAGCTTGAGAGATTTACGTCTTCGCCTAGTTTATAAGACTCGGCTATTATGCCGTTTTTCGTTAAAAACTCCCTCCAAATGCTCTCTTCCACCTTGCTAATACCGTGGTCGGTAGTAACCTCGGAAGTTATCTCGATGTTGCCATTTCTATAAAATCTTGTTCCGGTGCTATTTGTAGTGATATATCCTGAGCTACCGCTGTTGGTAAATCTATTACCTGTTCCAAAATTCCAAATTTTACCATCGTATAAAATAGACGCAGTGTTGCTTAAAGATGTGCTACTTGCGTCAGATACGGTAGCATCGCCATCAGATACAAAGTGGATCCTATTTTCTACGCCTTTTTCCGTAAATTTACCATTTTTATCAAACGTCTCCATGGTTTTAGCAAGTGCGGCATCATAATTTGTGCCAGATAGCAAAGAGCTTTCTAAAGAGTAAGTAAATGCCTCTTTTCCGTTTACAGTTCTATGTGCATAGTATCTTGCTATCATGGCTTTCGCGTCGTTTATGCTCATCCAAGTATCGCCATGAGAATTTGTTAGCGTGGCTGCCTTACCTGAAAATGCCACAAGGCTTACTTTAACGTTCTCTTCACCTTTTGTGCCGTAGTCATTAAGTAACGCCATAAGACCCTTATATGCCGCATCAACTCTCATGGTCTTATCTGTAGCACTAACTTGATCAAACATACTTATAGAAAAGTCAAGCACCAATGTAACGTTTGATTTTGGATTTGCGATGGTTATGTCCATGGTGTTATTTGTTGGATTGTATGACGTTGGCGTACTATCGTTAATCGTTACGTTTATGTCTATACTTGCGTTACTACCAACCATATTTACAGCCTCTACCGTCACACCTTTTGTTGTTGTTGAGTCTAATAAGTTACCCTCACCATCTTTGTGAAATACCGGTTTTAGTAAGCTTGTTGAAATTTGACCGTTATTGTCGACACTTAGCTCTATTACGGTTGCACCGCCTTGGCTTGCTTCTTTACCTACCAACTTGCCATCTTCATTAAACCACAATACCTTGGTGTCGGCATTTGTTAGTAATCCGCTATCTGTGCCGTCTTGTGTAGTAAATGTAAATGACGTTACGGCCGATGAGCTTTCTGTCTTTATGGCATCAGCACTACTTGCTCCGCCCTTTATATCATATTCAGAAACTGTTAAGGTGATATCACTATCTATAAATTTAATACTGTTGTCTACGGTTATACTAGAAGAAACTTCGCTAGATTGATTTCCTGCGATATCTTTTATAAAGGCACTTATGCTGGTATTTTTGCTCTCCATTACTTCAACAGGTATTTTTATAGAACCGTCTTTAACCTCTATGGTGCGCCCGTCGTCAAGCTGGGCAGTAGAGCCGTTTTGAGATAGTATGCTTACAGTTTTTGTTTCGCCGCTTGGATTTGTGATAGTAACAACAACCGTATTTGTCGCACTCACATCACTTGGTAACGTAATGGTTGCGGTCGTTTCGTTTGCCTTGCCATCTTTGGCGTTTTCTTCGTTGTTTAAAACACCGTCTTTCTTGGTATCTTCATCCCATGAAATGATCGGATCATTT